>NZ_JBVIIT010000008.1:0-78411 GCF_055569615.1 Streptomyces sp. NPDC031379
CCCCCACCCCCCCCCCCCCCCCCCCCCCCCCCCCCCCCCCCCCCCCCCCCCCCCCCCCCCCCCCCCCCCCCCCCCCCCCCCCCCCCCCCCCCCCCGGGCTCGGAACGGCTGCTTCGGAGCGGTTACTTCTGCAGCACCGAGAGGTCCTCGTCCGTCTTCGGGACCGCCACCGTTCCCCGGTCGTCCGGGAGGGTCTGGATGGTGAAGCCGGGGATGCCGTCCTCGGTGGCCGAGAGGGTGCGGGAGGCGTAGACAGGGCCTCCGGAGACGGGTTCCACCGTCAGGGCGTAGGTGCCCTTCGGGCCGGAGGGGCTCGGGGCGTCGATGTTCTGGGTGGTGCCGGACCTGATCGTGTAGGTCTTCGTCACCGCGGTGCCGCCCTCGCTGCCCGCCGAGGCCGTGACCTTGACCTTGGCGGTCGCGGTGGGCGCCGTGATCGCGAGGGTCGTGCCCTTGCCGCTGTTGTCGGCCGAGGTCGCGCGCGTGCCGACGGGGGCGGTGGCCGGGATGTAGGCCGTCTCCCGCTTGTCGCCCTTGCCGCGGACGACCCGCAGGGCCGCGACGACCGGGACGGCCTGGTCGGTGGGGGTGAGGATCAGGGAGCCCACCTGGCCGCGGGTGACGTCGCCGAGGTCGGCCGCCGTGGTCATGCCGGACTTGACGTGCAGGGTCTCGTTCCCCGCCGGGGTGATCTGGCCGTCGGGCGAGGCCAGGCGCACCTTCACGTCGGCGTCGTCGCCGCCGGGGGTGAAGGCGATCAGGCGGACGTCGGTGGCGTCCTTGGGGATGCCGGGCAGGACCAGGCTGCCGGCCGGGTCGTCTGCCGCGGCCAGCCAGTCGCCGCCGGTCGTGTCGTCCAGGGCCTGCACGGCCGCGCCGACGCGTCCGCTGCGCACGCCGACATGCACGGTCAGGTCGCTCTGGTGCTCGTCGGTGAGCGTGGAGAGCAGGATCGGCTCGCTCGTGTGCGGCTTGATCGTGAGGTTCTCCCCCAACGGGGACTTGATCGCTCCGTCCTTGCCGTACAGCTCGATGTCGACGACGGCCGCGGAGTCGTCGGGGTTGGTCAGGTGCACGTAGTCGGTGCGGCCGGTGGCCGTGGCGGCGCCCGGGAACCAGAACTCGGTGTCGGCGGCGGTGCAGTTGACGCCCTGCAGGCCGCGGCCGGTGCCGGCGGCGACCTCGGTGGTCTCCTGGACGGTCCAGCCGGGCGCGAACTTCCCGTCGGCGGTGGCGATCAGCGCGGGCGCGTCCGCACCGGAGGTCTCGCCGGTGACCGGCGTGCCCGGCGCCTTCGGCGTGAGTACCGGCCGGTCCGCCTTCTTCTTGGTGCCCTTGCCCTTCTGGGAGCTGTCCGACGACTGCTCCCCGGCCGCCTGGAGTTGGGCCTTGCCGCTGTTCGCGGTGCCCTTGGTGACGGGCGTGAACGAGGTGTACGACGTCTCGGCGATGTCCGAGGTGCTCGGTGCGGGGCACAGCAGGCTGGTGCGCTCCACGGGCAGGTGGGCGGCCGCCTCGGGAGCGGACGCCCCGGACGCGGACGGGGAGTCGAACGCCGCGAACGCGGTGACGGCGGCCAGCGCGGTGGTGCCGGCGATCAGGGACAGGGTGGTGCGCTTCACTGCTGGCTCCCGTCGGGGCGCTCGCTGCCGGTGCCGTGGGGGTGCTGGGCCGGGTCGTAGCCCTGCTGGGCGGGGTCGTACGCCTGGTCGTAACCCTGCTGGTACGCCGTCGGGTCGTACGGCGCCCGGTCGGCCGTGCCGCCGTAGGCGTAGGGGTCGTACGGGGCCGCCTGGTACGGGTCGGGCGGGTAGGCCTGCTGGTCGTAGCCGGCGGTCTGGTACTGCCCGCCGCTCTGGTACTGGTCGGTTTCGTAGCCGGCGTACCCGGTGTTCCCGTAGGTGGCCGGGTCCCACTCCTCGTAGGACTGCTGGTGGGGTACGGCGGCCGGGGGCTCCGCCGGGGGCGGCGGGGTGCCGGGCTGCTCCTCGGCGGCCGGTTCCTCGGCCTGGGCGCGCAGCCGGCGGGCGCGGCGGCCCTCGCCGGCGGTGGCCTGGGCGGGCAGCGGCTGCTCCTCGGGGAGGTCGTCGTCGACGTCGCGGCGGCGGCCGGGCAGGGCGAGGACGACCAGGACGACGGCGAGCGCGCCCTGTGCCCACAGCCAGGCGGTGTGACCGAGGGCGTCGTCGTGGACCACGTCGAGCCTGCCGCCGTTCGCGGGCAGTCGGAAGCCCTGGGCCCAGCCGTCGACGGTGGTGCGGGTGAGCGGCTTGCCGTCGAGTGTGGCCGTCCAGCCGTCGGAGGCGCCGTCGGCCAGGCGCAGGACGCGGCTGCCGGAGCCGGAGGGGATCGTCGTGTGGACCTCCACCGGTCCCGCGGTGATCGGCTGGGCCTTGCCCGAGCCGTCGGCGGGCACGATGGCGGCGCGGGAGACCTCCTGGTCGACGCGCCACAGGGCGCTGCCGTCCTGCTGGCTGAGCCGGGCCAGGCCGGGGGTGGCGTCGAGGACGCGGGTGATCTCGCGGGGCGCGCCCTTGTGGACGAGGACGTAGCGCACGGCGAAGCCGCCGAGTTCGTCGGCCTGGTCGGCGCCGGAGCCGGCGACGAGGTTGGCGACGACCTTGGCCAGGCGTGCGTTCTCGCCGCCGGCGGCAGCCAGTTCGGCGTCACCGAGGCGGGCGCCGGAGCCGCGGACCAGGGTGTAGCGCACGCGCGCGGTGGAGTCGCTGTCGAGGACGAGGGTGCGTGCCTGGTCGCCGCCGGTGGAGTCCTCGGCGACGAACGCGGGCACCTGGGCCGGGTCGCGGCGATCCAGGGGGCCGTCGGCGCCGCGGATCATCCAGCCGGCGGCGACGAGCAGCGGGCCCGCGGCGGCGGCGAAGGCGATCAGGGCGGCGACGGGCTGACGCCAGCCGAAGCTCTGCTCGGCCACGCGGGCGCGTGCGCCGTCGGCGCCGAGGGCGGCGGCGGCCAGCAGGGCGATGCCGTAGACGAGGGTGGCCGGTCCGGCCCAGGCGGACCGGTTGGACAGGACGGCGAAGACGAGTCCCAGCAGGGCCACGGCCCAGGCGGTGCGGATGCCCAGCTGCCGCTCGGAGCGCAGGAGCGCGCCGAGGGCGGCGAGCACGAGGCCGATGAGCATCAGGCCGTGCACGGTGCCGGGGCCGCCGGGGCTGGCCCCGAGCAGATCCGGCGCGGAGGCGGTCGAGGAGCCGTACTCCAGGCCCGCTTCCTGGAAGAAGCCGGTCGGCAGGAGGGTCAGCGACCAGGGGGCGAGGACGAGCAGCGGGGTGCCGAGCTGGGCGAGGAAGCGCAGTCCGTGGGCGAGGAGGTCGCCGCGGCGCAGGACGAGCACACCGAGGCCGAGGATCAGCGCGAGCGGCCAGACGATCGGTGTGAAGGCGGTCGTGACGGTCAGCAGCAGCGCGTACGCCCAGGTGGCGCGCCAGCTGCCGCGTGCGCCGGTGCGGTTCGCGAGGCCGCTCGCGGCGATGCCCGCGCGCGCGATGAGCGGGAGCAGCACGGCGAGGACGGCGGTGCCGATGCGGCCGCCGGCCAGGGCGCCGGTGGTGGCGGGCAGGAAGGCGTAGGCGATGGCCGCCCAGGCGCGCAGCAGCCGGGAGGTGACGAGCGGCCGGGAGGCGAAGTAGGCGGTGAAACCGGCGAGCGGCACCGAGCAGACCAGCAGGACGGTGACGGCGAGGCCGGTGGAGCCGAACAGGAGGGCGGCGAGGGTCGCGACGATCGCGAGGTAGGGCGGTGCGGCCGGGGTTGCGCCGGCGCCGACCGGGTGCCAGGCGTCCAGGTAGCGGGACCACAGGTCGCCGGCGCCGGCCGGGGCGGGCAGCAGGGCGCCGCCCGCGAGCGCGCCGCCGCCGAGCAGGGCGCGGCAGGCGACGAGGGAGACCAGGAGCAGCGCGAGGAAGAGCACCGGGCCGGGTCTGCGGGCGATCCGCTTGAGCCGGGCGAACTGCTCGACCTCCATGAAGTCGGCGTCGTCGCCGCCGGGCCCGGACTCCACGGCGCCGCCGTGCCGGCCGGCCGAGGAGGTGTCGGTGTCGGAGCCGCTGGTGAAGTTGCCCGCGAACTGTTCCACGGTGGCCCGGACGGTGGCGCCGGGCGGCGGGAAGAGCGGGCGCAGTTCGCCCTTGTCGATCTGCGGGGTGCCGCGGCGGCGCCGGGCGGCGACGATCCGCTCGGGCCGCAGCAGGACGCTCAGCAGGCCGCGGATCTCGTCGACGGCCTGGCCGGGGACCTTGCCGACGAGGTAGGCGACGGTCCGCACGAGGGTGCCGAGGACGAGCCGCAGCAGCACCCAGGGCAGGGCGGCGGTGCGGGTGTTGGCGAGCAGGGTGTGGACGGCGCCCGCCTTGTCGACCTTGTGCGGGGAGGCGCTCGTGCGGCCCGCGCAGTCGACGGTGCGGCGCTCGCGGGAGGCGGCCTCGGCGTGCCGGACGACCGCCTCGGGGGCGACCAGGACGCGGTGGCCGGCCATGTGGGCGCGCCAGCACAGGTCGACGTCGTCGCGCATCAGGGGCAACCGGCGGTCGAAGCCGCCGAGCTGTTCGAAGACGTCGCGGCGGACGAGCATGCCGGCGGTGGAGACGGACAACACGGTGCGGACGTGGTCGTGCTGGCCCTGGTCCTGTTCGCGGCGGTCCAGGCCGGTCCAGCGGCGGCCGGAGTTGGCGATGGAGACGCCGACCTCCAGCAGTTGCCGGCGGTCGTACCAGCCGCGCAGCTTGGGGCCGACGACCGCCACGTCGTCGCGGCCGAGTTCGAGTTCGTTGTCGACGACCCGGAGCAGCTGGGCGAGGGCGTCGGGTTCGGGGGCACAGTCGTCGTGCAGCAGCCACAGCCACTGGACGGGCTCGCCGTGCGGCAGTTCGGGCAGGTCGTAGGCGTCGTCGCGCCACGAGCGCGTGACCGGGTCCCAGCCGCTGGGGCGCTTGAGGTACGAAAGCTCCTCCGGGGTGAGGAGCGGGGCCGTGCGGCTCGCCTCCTCCACGGCCTGGCCGAAGCCGGTCCGGCGGGCGAGGTGCAGCACGTTGCCGTCGCCGAGGGCGTCGGTGAGCAGCTGGGCGGAGTCGTCCGCGCTGCCGGTGTCGGCGGCCACCGCGTGCTGGACGGGGCGCTCCTGGCCGAGCAGGCCGGCGAGCGCGTCGGGCAGCCAGCGGGCACCGTCGTGGGAGACGAGGACCGCGGTCACCACATGACGCGGGAACTCGGGCGGGCGGGACGGGTCAAACACGGCGGTGGCAGCGTCGTGTTGGGCTGCCGCATGGCTGTGCACGGACATCGAGGTACGGGCCCCGGTTCGATGGACTGCGGTGGACGCCTGTGTCTCCTCGTGCGTCAAGGGGACAGCGGGGCGTCTCGGACGAGCGCCCACACTATCGGCTGGCCATGACGGCGGCCCGCCGCCTGTGGATAACCCACCGGCGACGGGCCGTTCGTGACGTTTCGGGCGCGTACGCGTGCGCGTGTGTGCGCGGGTGCTTCAGATGGCGGCCTTCTTCAGCCTGCGGCGTTCGCGCTCGGACAGACCGCCCCAGATGCCGAAGCGCTCGTCGTTGGCGAGGGCGTACTCGAGGCACTCGGAGCGGACCTCGCAGGCGAGGCAGACCTTCTTCGCCTCCCTGGTGGAGCCGCCCTTCTCGGGGAAGAAGGACTCGGGGTCGGTCTGGGCGCACAGCGCGCGCTCCTGCCAGCCGAGTTCCTCGTCCGCGTCGTCGACCAGCAGTTGCTGCACCAGCTCGGTCATGTGCGCCCCTCGTCTGTCTTTCACGTCCCCGTGCGTAGCCGTTACCGATTTCGGCTGAACGACACGAGTGAAATTACAAGTGTGCTGCTCCGGGCGAGTCAAGCCGAGATCTGCTATTGGGCCCGTTATTCACTCTGCGGAACCAAGGCCATGCGGAAAGTGTTCAAATCGGCATAAACCTCGACACGCAGACGGGACCCGCGGGGACGGCCGCACCCCGTACAGATCTCTGTACGGAGAAGGACGCCTCCGTGTTCGATCGCGTTCCGCGAGGCTCGAGCGCTCGGATGTGCCCCATGTGTCCCGGCATCCGGATGAACAAACCTTTCACCTGACAGATGAACCGGATGAGGTGAACCATGTCCCACATACCGGGCACCGAGTTGACACTGCGGGTGTGAACCGGTGTCCTAGTGGGCATGCTCGCGAACTTGGCACTCACCTCGACCCGCACCGCCGGGTCCCACGGTGCCGCCCGCGCGCGCTGTAGCTGTTGTTGCTGTTCCAGCTGTTGAGCCACGCCCGCTCCGGCTGTCCCGAGTCCGTCCCGGCTCGGTCGCGTTTCCCCTCGTGATCCCTCATCCAGGGCACCCCGCCCGCCCGTGATCCGGGCGGTACGCGTCACCCCAGCTTCAGCCCCCCACTCCCTCCGCCGAGGACCACCGCACCCGATGAACAGCGACAACGACCTCCAGATCGCCGGCGACATCCTCGAAGTCCCGCACCTGCTCCAGCCACCGCGCGAGCACCCGGCCACCGTCGCCGAGTTCGTGGGGCTCGCCCGCTCGATCGCCGCCGACCGCTCCCAGTGGGCCCACCTGGTCCGCTACGACGCCACCACCCGCTGGTACCACCGGCTGCGCACCGGCCCCGGATACGAGGTGTGGCTGCTGTCCTGGGTGCCGGGACAGGGCAGCGAACCGCACGACCACGGCCGCTCCTCCGGTGTCCTCACCGTCCTGGAGGGCACCCTCACCGAGCGCACCGAGCGCGGCACGCGCGCGTTGGCCGCGGGCGCGCAGCGGGTGTTCGCCCCGGGCTATGTGCACGAGGTCGTCAACGACGCCCTGGAACCGGCGGTCAGCCTGCACGTGTACCACCCCGGCCTGACCGAGATGCCCATGCACACCTCCCCGCACTGCGAGGCCCGGACCGAGCCGCGCGCGGTGACTGCCTGACACGTCGCCGGACCCGCCTGCAAGACTTGCCCCATGCGCATTGTGGTTCTGGCAGGCGGCATCGGCGGTGCCCGTTTCCTGCGCGGTCTGAAGCGGGCCGTGCCGGACTCGGACGTCACGGTGATCGGCAACACCGGCGACGACATCCACCTCTTCGGGCTGAAGGTCTGCCCGGACCTGGACACGGTGATGTACACGCTGGGCGGCGGCATCAACGAGGAGCAGGGCTGGGGACGGACGGACGAGACCTTCCACCTCAAGGAGGAGCTGGCGGCCTACGGTGTCGGCCCGGACTGGTTCGGGCTCGGCGACCGGGACTTCGCCACGCACATCGTGCGGACGCAGATGCTGGGCGCCGGCTATCCGCTGAGCGCCGTCACCGAGGCGCTGTGCGACCGCTGGAAGCCGGGCGTGAAGCTGATCCCGATGACCGACGACCGCGTGGAGACGCACGTCGCGGTCGAGGTCGACGGCGAGCGCAAGGCCGTCCACTTCCAGGAGTACTGGGTACGGCTGCGGGCCTCCGTCCCCGCCGAGGCCGTGGTCCCGGTAGGCGCCGAGCGGGCCGTGCCCGCGCCGGGCGTCCTGGAGGCCATCGCCGAGGCCGACGTCATCCTCTTCCCGCCGTCCAACCCGGTCGTCTCCATCGGCACGATCCTCGCCGTGCCCGGCATCCGGGAGGCCATCGCGGACGCGGGCGTGCCCGTGATCGGCCTCTCCCCCATCGTCGGGGACGCGCCCGTGCGCGGAATGGCCGACAAGGTGCTCGCCGCGGTCGGCGTGGAGTCCACGGCCGCCGCGGTCGCCGAGCACTACGGCTCCGGGCTGCTGGACGGCTGGCTGGTGGACACGGTGGACGCGGCCGCGGTCGAGCGGGTCGAGGCGGACGGCATCCGCTGCCGGGCCGTACCGCTGATGATGACCGATGTGGACGCGGCCGCGCAGATGGCGCGGGAGGCGCTGGCACTGGCCGAGGAGGTGCGGGCGGCGTGAGCGAGGAGCGCCCCGAGTACACGGTCCGGGCCCTGGCGGGCATTCCCGAGGTGCGGCCGGGCGACGATCTCGCCAAGCTGATCGCCGCCGCCGGACCGGACCTGGCGGACGGGGACGTACTGCTCGTCACCTCCAAGATCGTCTCGAAGGCCGAGGGCCGGATCGTACGGGCGGCCGACCGGGAGGCGGCCATCGACGCCGAGACGGTCCGGGTCGTGGCCCGGCGCGGCGCGCTGCGCATCGTGGAGAACCGGCAGGGCCTGGTCATGGCCGCCGCCGGGGTCGACGCCTCCAACACCCCGGGCGGCACCGTGTTGTTGCTGCCCGAGGATCCGGACGCCTCCGCGCGCGCGATCCGCGCGGGCCTGCGTGACGCTCTCGGTGTCAACGTCGGTGTCGTCGTCACCGACACCTTCGGGCGGCCCTGGCGCGCGGGGCTCACGGACGTGGCGATCGGCGCCGCCGGCGTGCACGTGCTGGACGATCTGCGCGGGGACACGGACGCGTACGGCAATCCGCTCAGCGCGACCGTCGTGGCCGTGGCGGACGAGCTGGCCGCCGCGGGCGACCTGGTCAAGGGCAAGGCGGCGGGCCGGCCGGTGGCCGTGGTGCGCGGACTCCCCCATGTCGTGACCGCGGCACAGGAGGGCGAGGCCGGCGAGGGGGCGCGGGCGCTGGTGCGCTCCGCGCGCGACGACATGTTCCGGCTCGGCACCTCCGAGGCGGTCCGGGAGGCCGTGACCCAGCGGCGCACCGTCCGGGCGTTCACCGACGAGCCCGTGGACCCCGGCGCGGTCCGGCGCGCGGTGGCGGCGGCGGTCACCGCGCCCGCCCCGCACCACACCACGCCGTGGCGGTTCGTGCTGCTGGAGTCGGAGGAGTCCCGGACCCGGCTGCTGGACGCGATGCGGGACGCCTGGATCGCCGACCTGCGCCGGGACGGCAAGAGCGAGGAGTCCATCGCCAAGCGGGTCCGCCGCGGGGACGTCCTGCGCAACGCGCCCTACCTCGTCGTGCCCTGCCTCGTCATGGACGGCTCCCACACCTACGGGGACGCGCGACGGGACGGTGCCGAGCGGGAGATGTTCGTCGTCGCGACGGGCGCGGGCGTGCAGAACTTCCTGGTCGCGCTGGCCGGGGAGCGGCTGGGCTCGGCATGGGTGTCGTCCACGATGTTCTGCCGGGACGTGGTGCGCGAGGTGCTCGGGCTGCCGGCGCAGTGGGATCCCATGGGCGCGGTGGCGGTCGGTCATCCGGCGGAGGAACCGCGACCGCGGCCGGAGCGGGACGCGGCGGCGTTCGTCGAGGTGCGATGAGGATGAGTCCCGCGGACGCGTTCCGCGGATGCGTTCCGCTGCGACCGCCTAGTCTCGTAGGACAGCCCGGCATCCCTGACGGGGCAGCCCCAGCACCCTAGGACCTCACCAGTGGCAGGACGTTTCGACCCGCGTCCCACGCGTACGACCGTGCGCGGCGGGCAGGTCGGCGTACCCGGTGGGGCGCGCGCCGGCATACCCCGGCAGGCGGTGGCCCCGGCACGGGTACGACGATGGGTGCCGGACGGGCCGCTCGACCTCGGACTGGTCCTCGGACCGCTCCGGCGCGGCCCCGCCGACCCGACGTTCCGGGCCACGGCCGACGGGTCCGTGTGGCGGGCCACCCGTACGCCCGCCGGACCGGGCACGCTGCGGGTGCGCGCCTACGGCGGCGAGGTGCTCGGCGAGGCATGGGGGCCCGGCGCCGAGTGGCTGCTGGACCGGCTGCCCGAGCTGCTCGGCGCGGCCGACGACCCGGACGCGTTCGTGCCCCGGCACCGCGTGGTGGCGCTGGCACGGCACCGGCGGCCGGGGTTGCGGCTGACGCGGACCGGGCTGGTGCTGGAGTCCTTGATCCCGTCGGTGCTGGAGCAGAAGGTCACGACCGACGAGGCGTACCGGGCATGGCGGCGGCTCGTCCGGAATTTCGGGGAGCCCGCGCCGGGGCCCGCGGGAGCGGGCGACCGGCCGATGTGGGTGATGCCCGCGCCGCGGACCTGGGCGCTGATCCCCTCCTGGGAGTGGCACCGGGCCGGGGTCGACGACAAGCGGGCGTCGACGATCCTGCGGGCGGTGCGGGTCGCCGCGCGGCTGGAGCAGGCCGTGGGGATGCAGGCCGTCGAGGCGCAGGCGCGGTTGGAGGTCGTGCCGGGGATCGGCCCGTGGACGTCGGCCGAGGTGGTGCAGCGCAGTCACGGGGCCACGGATGCGGTGACCGTCGGGGATCTGCATCTGCCGGGAATCGTGGGGTGGGCGCTCGCGCGGGACCGGCATGCCGACGACGCGGAGATGCTGCGCCTGCTGGAGCCGTATGCGGGGCAGCGGCATCGGGCGGCTCGGTTGATCCTGCTGAGCGGGCAGGTGCCGGCTCGGCGGGTGCCGAAGATGCCTCGGGTGGACATCGGCCTGCTGTGAGGCGCCCCGCGCTTTTCCGTGCGCCGCGCTTTTCCGTGCCCCGTGCTGCTGCCGGGGTTCGGGGCGTCGGGGTTCGGGACGATGGGGAACCGGGGGTGCGGCCCCTGCGGGCGGCGCCCCCGGACGCCCGCGCCGCTACTGATCGGAAGAGAAGCGCACCGCACCCGCCGGGATGCGGGCGTCGCACCACACCCGTGCCCCCTCGCGCAGCTCGTTGTCGGCGCCCACGACCGCGCCGTCGCCGATCACCGTGCCGGTGAGGACGGAGCGTTCGCCGACGCGGGCTCGGGTGCCGATGAGGGAGTCGGTGATGACGGCGCCCGGTTCGATGACGGCGCCGGGGAGGATGGTGGAGCCGAAGACGCTGGCGCCCTCCGCCACGAACGCGCCCTCGCCGACCACCGTGCCGCCCGTCAGCTTGGCGCCGGGCGCCACCGTCGCCGTCGGCAGGACGAGCCGGTCGCCGCAGCGGCCGGGAACGGCCGGGGAGGGGGCCCGGCCGAGGACCAGGTCGGCCGAGCCGCGCACGAAGGCGGCCGGGGTGCCGAGGTCCAGCCAGTACGTGGAGTCGACCAGGCCCTGGAGGTGGGCGCCGGCGGCGAGGAGGCCGGGGAAGGTCTCTCGTTCCACGGACACCGGGCGGCCCGCCGGGATCGTGTCGATGACCGAGCGGCGGAAGACGTACGCCCCCGCGTTGATCTGGTCGGTGACGATCTCCTCCGGCGTCTGCGGCTTCTCCAGGAAGGCGAGGACGCGGCCGGTCTCGTCGGTCGGGACCAGACCGTAGGCGCGCGGGTCGGTCACCTTGGTCAGGTGCAGGGAGATGTCCGCGCCCGTCGACTCGTGGGTGTCGACCAGGGCCCTGATGTCCAGGCCCGTCAGGATGTCGCCGTTGAAGATCAGCACCGGGTCGTCGGGGCCGGAGTGGAGACGCGAGGCCACGTTGCGGATCGCGCCGCCGGTGCCGAGGGGCTCCTCCTCGGTGACGTACTCGATGTGCAGGCCGAGGGAGGCGCCGTCGCCGAAGTAGGGCTCGAACACCTCGGCGAGGTAGCTCGTCGCGAGGACGATGTGCTCGACGCCCGCCGCTCTCGCTCTCGCCAGCTGGTGCGTGAGGAACGGCACCCCTGCGGCCGGGACCATGGGTTTGGGAGTGTGCACCGTGAGCGGGCGCAGCCGGGTGCCTTTGCCGCCGACCAGGAGGATCGCTTCTGTCACCTGTCGTCTCTGCTTCCTGCCGGGACCGGCCGAACTACTCGTCACTACTCGTTTCGGCCGGTCAGTGTATGCAGACCGTGCGACGACGCCTCGATGGCCGCGCGGTGACCCGCGGGATCGGCGTGCGGATTCCCCCGACCGACCCCGTCCGGCCCGGCCGGTAGCCGGTGGCCGGCCGTCGGCCGCCCCCTCGCTCCCCCACCCCGTCCCCCGAGCCGCCCCCCAGCCGTCCCCCGACGGCGGTGAACGCGTGCCCCGGCCTCAACGCCCCTGGTAGCGCGCCGCGCTGGAACGGGCCGTGCCGAGTTTGGCGTAGAGCGACGTGCCGGGGCACGAGGTGGCGAATCCGTCCCGATGGCCGGAGATCACGTTCAGTCGTACGTTCTTCCCCTTGGGGTAGAGGTTGCCACCGCCCGACGTGAGATATGTCTTTCCGCGCGGATTGGCCCCATAGAGCCCGAGCTTCCACGCGGTGAGCTTGGCGACGGCCGTCACCGCCGCACCGGACGGCTTCTTCGTGCCGTAACTGCCGATCACGGCGATGCCCATGCTGTTGGCGTTGAACCCGAGGGTGTGCGCGCCCAGGACCGCCTTCGCCACGCCTCCGGCCCGGCCCTCGTAGAGGGTTCCGCACTTGTCGACGAGGAAGTTGTAGCCGATGTCCCGCCAGCCCATGCTCTTGACGTGGTAGCGGTAGATACTGCGGATGACGGAGGGGGCCTGGGAGCAGGTGTAGTTGTTGCCCGAGGCCGTGTGGTGCACGAACGCCGCCTTGACCTTCTTCGTGTACACGAACCCGCGTTCGCGCAGGGACTCGTCCGCGCCCCAGCCCCGGCGCGTGACGATCCGCGGGCGCGGCCCGATGTACGGCTTCGCCCGCCCCGGGCCCTGGAGCCGGACCAGCTCCCGCTCGGTGTCCGCCCGGCCCAGCTCGGGGATCTCGGTGGCGCCGAAGCGGGTGATGTCGGTGTCGGCGGCCGAGGTGGCGATCGCCGCGTCCGTGTGCAGCCCGGTGCGGGGTGCGTCGACCGGTGCGCGCCCCGGCGGTGCCTCGGCCCCCGGGTCGACGAGTTCCAGGCGCAGCCCCGAGGGCAGCGCGGCCCGCGGCCCGGCGTTGCGGCTGCCGTCCGCGACGGCGGCCTCCGCGCAGACCCGCAGGTCCACACCGTCCGAGTCGCCCACCCACAGCGGGGCGGTGGCCCCGCGCACGTGCCGCGAGGACCGTTCCACCGTGCCCGGGTCCGCGCCGTGGGCGGCGTTGTGGGTCTCGACGTCCTGCCAGCCGGACCACTTCCCCGTCGCCGCGGACCGGGTGCGCACCTGGACCCGGCCGTGCAACTCGGCGTCCGGGTCGTCCCAGACGACCCCGACCAGCGAGAAGCGTTCGATGTCGGCGCGGTACAGACCCTGCTCCGGGGCCGTGCCGAGGACGCGGTCCGGGGAGAGGGGCACCAGGGGAAGCGAGCGGGTGCTGCCCGGGACCGCGGGTTCGGCGGGCGCCGAGGTCACGGCGGCCGCCGAAGGCACGGCGGCCGCGGTCGCGGGCAGGGCCGGCAAGAGCACGAGGGCCGCGGTGCAGGCGGCGCCGATCGAGGAGGCGGCGAGCGAGGAGGCGCCGAGGGACGAAGTGAGGAATCCACGCATGCCCATGATCTTGGACATAGTCATACAAATCTGTCCAACGGGGAATTGACGGCCCATCGGGAAACGTTCCGCCGAACCGGTGGCGCCGGCGCTCGGTGCGCCCGCCCGCCCGCGCGTACCCTGTCCCGGGTGAACGCCACCGAACGCACCCCTGCCGACCTGCTGACTTCCGCGCTCGCCGCGGACCCCGGCCGTCCTCTGGTGACCTTCTACGACGACGCCACGGGCGAGCGCGTCGAACTGTCGGTGGCCACCTTCGCCAACTGGGTGGCCAAGACCGCCAACCTCCTTCAGGGCGACCTCTCCGCCGGACCCGGTGACCGGGTCGCGCTGCTGCTGCCCGCGCACTGGCAGACGGCGGTGTGGCTGCTGGCCTGTTCCTCGGTGGGGGCGGTCGCGGACGTCGCCGGGGACCCGGCGGCGGCCGACGTGGTGGTCAGCGGGCCGGACTCGCTCGAGGCCGCGCGGGCGTGCCGGGGCGAGCGCGTCGCGCTGGCCCTGCGGCCGCTCGGCGGGCGGTTCCCGCAGACGCCGGAGGGCTTCCTCGACTACGCCGTGGAAGTGCCGGGCCAGGGTGACCGGTTCGCCCCGTTCGCGCCGGTGGACCCGGAGGAGCCGGCGCTCGTGGTGGCCGGCCGGGAGTTCAGCGGGGCCGAGGTCGTCGAACTGGCCTCGGCCCAGGCGCCGTCGCTGGACCTGACCGGGCCCGGGTCCCGGATGCTGTCCGCGCTGCCGTACGACACCTGGGAGGGGATCGGCGCGGGGTTGTACGCGCCGCTGGCCGTCGGGGCGTCGGTGGTGCTGTGCCGTCATCTCGACCGGCTGGACGAGGAGGCCCTCGCCAAGCGGATCGAGAGCGAGCGGGTGACCGCGGTACGGCGGTGAGGCCACCGGCCACCGTCCCCCACTCGGAGTAACCCAGGGCGCCTTCGCACCCCCTCCCCGCCATCGTCGTAAGAGCAGCACATGACGCTCGTACGCCATGAGGGGGTGCCCCGGCCGTGACCGACACCGCAGGCGGACCCCTCGGTCCCGGCCCCGGGGCCTCCGCCACCGGCGAAGGGCTCGTACGGCGGCGCCGGCGACGGTGGTGGAAGGGGGCGGCGGCGGGCGTCGCCGGGTTTCTCGTCGTGGCGACCGGCGCCGGCTGGGCCGTCTACGCCAAGCTCAGCGCCAACATCACCGCCGACGAAGCGGCCGCCGCCGAGCTGGCCCGGTACGAGCGGGAGCGGCCCACGGCACTCGTGCACGGCGCGCAGAACATCCTGCTGATCGGGTCCGACACCCGGGCCGGAGAGGGCAACAGCGAGTACGGGCGGGACCTGGGCAGCGAGCGGTCCGACACGACGATCCTGCTGCACCTGGCCGCCGACCGGCACAGTGCCACCGCCGTCTCGCTGCCCAGGGACCTGATGGTGGACGTACCCGGCTGCCGACGGCCGGACGGCAGCCGGAGCGAGCCGGTGTTCGCGATGTTCAACCACGCGTTCCAGGTCGGGGGTTCGGCGTGCACCATCCGCACCGTCGAGACGCTGACGGACATCCGGGTCGACCATCACGTGGTCGTCGACTTCAGCGGGTTCAAGGAGATGGTGGACGCCGTCGACGGGGTGGAGGTGTGCCTGAAGGATCCCGTCGACGACAAGGCGGCCCGACTGAAGCTCCCCGCGGGCAGGGTCACCCTCGACGGGGAGCAGGCACTCGGGTACGTGCGGGCGCGCAAGTCGCTCGGCGACGGCAGCGACACCGAGCGGATGGAGCGCCAGCAGCTCTTCCTCGGCGCACTCGTCAACAAGGTGCAGAGCAATGACGTCCTGCTGAACCCGGTGAAGCTGTACCCGGTGCTGGACGCGGCGACCTCTTCGCTGACCACCGACCCGGAACTGGCCAGTCTGCGCGGTTTGTACCAGTTGGTGCGCGGGCTGCGTGACATCCCCACGGAACGCGTGCAGTTCCTGACGGTGCCGCGGGAGTCGTACGTCTACGACGCCAACCGTGACCAGCTCGTGGAGCCGGAGGCCGAAAGGCTCTTCGCGCGGCTGCGGGCCGACCGGCCGGTGGCGGTGGCCCAGGATCTTTCACAGGAGATTCCCAGGAAGACCGCGGACGGGGACGTCCGCAGCGACGCCTCCCCGGCCCCCACCTTCCGCGGGAACACCGCCGCCGAGCACGCCTGCGGGTAAGGGGATCGCCAAGACGACGAAACTTCGTTCAGAAAATGAGGTGGATTGCCCGGTTGTAGGAAGGTCGAATTTGTCACGGGCGTCGCTCGACGCTGAACTGGGCGGATAGTGTGAGCGATCCGGTGCACCTGGCCGCGAGGTCCGTCCTGAGGGGCGTGCACTGATTCACCGAGACCCGAGCGCCTTGTAGGGGGAAGGCGCCGCGTGGCCCCGACGGAGGATTCGGACAACCGTGGACGCGCAAGGCCGTGGGCGGGCGGACAACATCGACCCCGCAGACCAGTGGGTACTCAATCCGAACACCGGCGAATACGAACTGCTACTGAGCCCTTCCCCAGCGCAGTCGCCGGTCCCCGGGCCACGGAGACCGTCGCCCGGCAACGGTGGCGCGCCGCGCCGCCGTGAGGGCGCGGCGCCCGGCGGGACGCGTGAGCAGCGCCGGGTGCGCCCCGGGGACGTTCCCGCGCCGCGCAACCGGCGCCGGGGGGCCGAGCCGGAGGAACCGCAGGGGCGGCGCGCCGCCCGGCGGCCGGTGAAGAAGAAGTCCGGGGTGAAGAAGGCGCTGCTGTGGACCGGCGGGACCATGGCCTTCGTGCTGGTCGCCGTGACGGCGGCCGGCTACCTCTACATCCGGCACCTGAACGGCAACATCACGTCCGTCTCCGACGACGGCGCGAGCACGGGTGGCTTCCGCAAGGACGAGGCCATCAACATCCTGCTGATCGGCACCGACAAGCGGACCGGCAAGGGCAACGAGGGCTACGGCGACGCGGGCAGCGTCGGGCACGCCGACACCACCATCCTGCTGCACGTCTCCAAGGACCGGTCCAACGCCACCGCGCTGAGCATCCCTCGCGACCTGATCGTCGACATCCCGGACTGCCCGACGAAGCAGGAGGACGGCACGGAGAAGGTCATCCCGGGCTCGGATGGCGTGCGCTTCAACACGAGCCTCGGCCAGGACGACCGCACGGCGAGCTGCACCATGCGCACGGTGACGGAGCTGACCGGGATCACACCGGACGACTTCATGGTCGCCGACTTCAACGCGGTCAAGACGCTGACCGAGGCGGTGGGCGGTGTCGAGGTCTGCCTGGGCAAGGACATCGACGACAAGGACTCGCACCTGAAGCTCTCCAAGGGCACGCACAACATCTCCGGCGACCAGGCGCTGGCGTTCGTGCGCACCCGGCACTCGGTCGGCTTCGGCGGCGACCTGAGCCGGATCGGCCTTCAGCAGCAGTTCCTGAGCGCGCTGATGCGCAAGCTGAAGGGCAACTCCACGCTCACCAGCCCGACGAAGATGCTGAAGCTGGCGGAGGCCGGCACCAAGGCGCTGACCGTCGACAGCAAGCTGGACAGCATCGGGAAGCTGAAGGACCTGGGCCTGGAGCTGGGCAAGCTCAACCCCAAGAACCTGACCTTCGCCACGGTGCCGGTCGTGGACAACCCGGCGGAGAAGGTCAAGACGACGGTCGTCCTCAACGAGTCGAAGGCGCCCGCGGTCTTCGACGCCATCCAGAACGACGTCTCCTTCAGCGACGTGAAGAAGAAGCAGAAGGCCGCCAAGGACGCCCAGGCCGCCCGGCTCAAGGGCACCAAGGCGCCCGCCTCCGAGGTGCGGGTGCGCATCCTCAACGGCGGTGCGGCGGGGGGCAGCGCCCAGTCGGTGCTCAACTGGCTGCAGAACGACGAGAGCGTGACCAAGTCGGAGAACGCGGGCAACGCGCCCGCCGCACTGAGCAGGACCACGCTCGAGTACGCGCCCGACCAGGCGGCCCAGGCACGCCGGCTGGCCGCCATCATGGGGCTGTCCGGCTCCGCGCTGAAGCCCGGCAAGAGCGTGACCAACTCCCAGGGACTGCCGGCGATGACGCTGACCCTGGGCAAGGACTTCAAGGGGGCGGGGGTCTCCCTCACTCCGTCGACCAAGGCACCCGACGTGGACAAGTCGACGGCGGACAAGGTGCAGTGCGCCTCGTAGACGGTGCGGTGCGGTGCGCCTCATGGCCGGCGCGGTGCGCCTACCAGCCGATGAGGAACATTTCGTAGGTAACCCAATGGGCCCGTCATGCGTCTAACTGGGCGCGGGACGGGCCCGTTGCATGGCGCAAGGGTGGGGAGGGCAGGGAGTTGGCGCAGAGCGAGGTGCGCGGGGAGGTTCCTGCGGCCGAGGACACGATGTCGCTCACGCCGCAGGCCTCGGACGCGTCGGCGGGCTCGGGACACCGCGGTGGGGGACGGCGGTCCGGCCGGGCGAAGGGCGACCGGCGGCGGCGCAGACGGCGCGCGCTGCGCTGGTCGGCGACGGTGCTGGCGGTGGTGATACTCGGCACGGCGGGCGCCGGGTACCTGTACTACCAGCACCTCAACGGCAACATCCAGAAGGGCAAGCGCAGCAGCGCCGACGACTCCAAGGCCCACAAGACCGAGCCGAACGCGGCCGGCCAGACCCCGCTGAACATCCTGCTGATCGGCTCCGACAGCCGAAACTCCGACGCGAACGTGAAACTCGGCGGCAGCAGGGACCACCGCGGCGACCCGCCGCTCGCGGACGTGCAGATGCTCATCCACCTCTCCGCGGACCGCAAGAGCGCCGCCATGGTCAGCATCCCGCGCGACACCCGGGTCGACATCCCCAAGTGCACGGATCCGGACACCGGCAAGGTGTACCCGGCGACCAACGACATCATCAACGTCAGCCTGGCCCGGGGCGGCGCCGGCTGCACGCTGGCCACCTGGGAGAACCTCACCGGGGTCTACATCGACCACTGGATGACGATCGACTTCGCGGGTGTGGTGCGGATGGGCAACGCCATCGGCGGTGTCGACGTCTGTGTGAACCAGAACGTGTGGGACCGTCCGACGCCCTCGGTCCCCGGCGGCTCCGGCCTGAAGATGAAGTCCGGGACGCACAAGGTGAAGGGCGAGCAGGCCCTGCAGTGGCTGCGCACCCGGCACGCCTGGGGCAGCGACCTGATGCGGGCCCGCGCCCAGCACATGTACCTGAACTCGATGATGCGCACGCTCAGGCAGCAGAACATCTTCACCGACACCGGGCGGCTGATGGACCTGGCGGAGGCGGCCACCAAGTCGCTGAAGGTCTCCGAGGAGATCGGCACGGTCAAGAAGCTCTACGACCTGGGCATGCAGATGAAGTCGGTGCCGTCGGACCGCATCACGTCGCTGACCATGCCCAACGTGCCGGACCGGCTGAACGACAACCACGTCGTGCCGGACAAGCCCAACGCCGACCAGGTGTGGCAGATGCTCCAGGACGACGTGCCGTTCGACAAGAACGGGAAGGGGTCGGGGGCGAAGAAGGCCGCGGACAAGGAGTCGGCCAGGAAGCCCTCGGTCGACGCGAGCCGGCTCGGTGTGGTGGTGCAGAACGCCACCCGGACCTCCGCCGAGGCGCCGGTTCCGCAGCGGGCGCGGGCGATCGGCCAGGCGCTCGTGCAGCAGGGCTACGCCAGGGCGACCGCCGACACCTCGGGGTCGTACGCCGAGGACCGGACGGTCGTGCGGTACCCGAGCGCGGACCTGGAGGGTGACGCCCAGGCGGTGGCCAAGGCGCTCGGCATCCCCTTGAGTTCGGTGAAGAAGTCGACCGACGTGTCGGGGGTCACGGTCGTCGTCGGCGCGGACTGGCGCACCGGCACGTCCTACCCGAAGCCGTCCGCCCCGAAGGCCGGAGACGTGCCCGAGGGCAGCGACGCCGTCAACGGCTCGGACGACACGAAGTGCATGGACGTGTACAGCGTCTACCGCTGGTAGCGGAGCACGGCGGCGAGCCGCCGCCGATGCCGAGGGCCCCCTTCTCGACGGAGGAGGGGGCCCTGCCGTGTGTGCTCAGGCGGCGTCCACGACCGCCGGCCGCCGGGAGGCCATGACCTTCTTCGCCAGGGACCGGGGGCTGGTCAGGAAGCCCCAGCCCCACGACATGTGCATCGTGGCCAGGGCCACCGGGATCTGCACGCGGGCCTTGAGGGGCAGGTCCTTGCCCGCCGGGACGGAGCCCGCGACGATCGCCGCGAGATAACCGCCGGGGACCACGAGGCCCCACGGTGTGAGCGCCACGCCCACCACCAGGCCCGCCGCCATCGCGCACACCGCGGTCGGCGGGGCGAGGTAGCGCAGGTTGATGGAGCCCGAGTGGTAGCGGGCGACGACGTGGCGCCAGCGGCCGTAGTCCTTGTACTGCTTGGCCAGCGCCCGCACCGAAGGACGCGGGCGGTACGACACCTTCAGCTCCGGCGAGAACCAGATCCGGCCGCCCGCCTCGCGGATGCGGAAGTTCAGCTCCCAGTCCTGGGCGCGGATGAACTCCTCGTTGAAGCCGCCCTGTTGCTCCAGCGCCTCACGGCGGAAGACGCCGAGGTAGACCGTCTCGGCGGGGCCGGCCTGGCCGCCGGTGTGGAAGGCCGCGTTGCCGACGCCGATCTTGGAGGTCATCGCGGCGGCGACCGCGTGCTCCCAGTCGTTCTCGCCCTCGGCGTGCATGATGCCGCCGACGTTCTGCGCGCCGGTCTCCTCCAGGAGCCGGACGGCGGTGGCGATGTAGTTCGGCGAGAGCATGCCGTGGCCGTCGACACGGACCACGATCGGGTGCCGGGAGGCCTTGATCGCCGCGTTCAGCGCGGCGGGGGTGCGGCCGGTCGGGTTCGGGACGGTGTGCACCCGCGCGTCTTCGGCCACGAGCTGAGCGGCGATCTCGTCCGTGCGGTCCGTGGACGGACCGAGGGCGATCACGACCTCCATCTCGCCGGCGTACTCCTGCGCGAGGATCGCTTGGACGGCTCCGCGCAGATGCCGCTCCTCGTTGAGGACGGGCATGATCACGGAAACAGCGGGGAGCCGCACGTCGGGCTTGGCGTTCATAGGACGCTCACGTTACCGCGAACGGGGGACACCGGTGCGCGCCGCCGGGGCCGTGAGGCGGGCTGGTGATCATATCGACCTACTGTGCTCACGGATCCCACGTACGGCCTCGTCCGGAGGTGTCCTCCTTGCCCAGCCCGCCTCGGTCCCCCTCCCCCGCCGCCGAAAGCGGGGGAGACGCCCCCAGGCCGCAGCGCCGCCCGCGGCCGCCCCGCCGGGCGCCGCGCCCGCCCGAGCGGCCCGTGCGTCCCGTGCGTCCCGTGCGTCCCGTGCGGTCCGTGCGGCCCGTCCGGCCGCCCAAGCGGCCGCGCTGGGCCATGCGGGCGGTCACCACGCTGTCCGTGGTGGTGTTGGCCTCCGCCGGCATCGGGCACGCCGTAGTCACCAGCCTGGACTCGGGTATCGCCCGGATCGACGCCTTCAAGGACATGAAGAACCGGCCCCGCGCCGGACACGGCATGAACGTGCTGCTGGTCGGCACCGACGGCCGCGACAAGGTCAGCGAGCAGGATCGGCGCGCCTACCGGCTCGGCGGCGAGCCCTGCCACTGCACCGACACGATGATGATCGTGCACATCTCGCAGGACCGGGAGCGGGCCACCGTGGTGAGCCTGCCGCGCGACTCCTACGCCGACGCGCCCGCGCACCTGGACCAGAACACCGGCCGGCGCCACGGCCCGCACCCGATCAAGCTCAACGCGGCCTACGCCGAGGGCGGCCCCCAGCTGACCATCCGCACGGTCGAGAACATGACCCATGTGAAGATCGACCACTATCTGGAGATCGACTTCACCAGCTTCATGCGGACGGTGGACGTGCTCGGCGGGGTGCGGGTCTGCACGCCGACGCCGCTGAAGGACGCGTACACCGGGCTCGACCTCGCGCCCGGCACGCACACCCTCAGGGGCGGGCAGGCGCTGCAGTACGTGCGGGCCCGGCACCTCGACGGGGCGAGCGACCTGGGCCGGATGAAGCGGCAGCAGCGGTTCCTGGCCGCGCTGATCGAGAAGGCCACCTCCTCCGGGGTGCTGCTGAACCCGATCAGGTTCCGGGACGTGACCCGGGCGGTGCTCGGCTCGGTCCGTGCCGACGAGGGCTTCGGCACCGACGAACTGCTGGACCTGGGCCGCGCGATGCGGAACTTCTCCCCGTCGTCCTCGGAGTTCACCACCGTCCCCATCGGGCAGATGAACTTCCAGGTCAAGGGCATCGGCTCGACCCTGAAATGGGATCCGGCCAAGACGGACCGGCTCTTCGGCTCCCTGCGCGACGACAAGCCGCTCGCCGCGGACCGCCCGCGCCGCGGCCCCGTCGCCGCGCCGGTGGAGGTGGATCCACGGCACATCCGGGTCCTGGTGGCGAACGGCACCGGCACCGTCGGGCTCGCCAAGCGGGTGGACGCGGCGCTCGCGGCGACCGGCTTCGCCACCACCCACCAGCCGGTGACCGCGCCCGCCCATGTGCCGCGCACGGTGATCTCCTACGACCCCCGGTGGGACAGCTCCGCCCGCTCCCTGGCCGTGGCGCTGCCCGGCAGCGAGCTGCGCGCGGTGCCGGGCCAGGGGCCGCTGCTGAAGGTGACGGTCGGGGCCGGCTTCAAGGAGGTGCTCAAGGTGCGGTTCGAGGACCCCGGACAGCCGGAGGAGAGCGTGGTGCGGGGCAACGAGGTGGTGTGCCCCGGGGACGCGTAGCCGAGGGCCGGGCGGGCCGGGCGCGTCACGAGGCGCAGTTCACCTGGTCCGCCGTCGTCTTGCGCACGGTCGGGGCCTTCGCCGGGCCGGTGAGCGGTATGCCCGCGCCCTTGAAGTCGGCGCCGAGCCTGAGCACCATCGCGGGCAGTCCCTGGGCGTTGGTCTCGCTCTTGCCCGGCTGCAGCGCGGACGCCGGAAGTCCCATGAGGTCCGCCAGCTCGCGGGCCTGGGCTGCCTGGGCGGGCGCGTACCGCAGGGTCGTCTTCTTCTGGGACGCGCCGGCGTTGCCCAGCTGGCTCGACTTGGTCACGCCCTTCTCGGTCTGCAGCCAGGCCAGCGTCGTCTGGGCGGAGCCGCCGGGCGCGCCCGCGTTGTAGAGGTCGACCCGGACGTCGCCGGGAGCGGAGCGGGTGCCCTTGAGCTTGGCGGACTCCTGCTCCTTCCGCTTCTTCTTCACCTCGGTGAAAGAGGTGTCGTCCTTGATCGTGGCGAAGATCTGCGCCGCGGGCTGCTCGTCCTCGATCACCGTCTTGTGGATCTTGCCGTCGGCGGGGTTGTCCTTGACCGGCAGGGTGAGGAAGGAGATGTTCTTCGACGGCACCTTCTTCAGCTCCAGGGCCACGTCCTTGAGGGTGCCGATGTGGCCGATGCCCTTGTCCACGGTGAGTGCCTTGGTGGCCGTCTCCGCGAGGCCCATGAGCTTGCGGGGGCTGGTCAGCGTGTCGTCGGACTTCATCTTGCGGAACAGGGAACCGAGGAACTGCTGCTGGACCTTGATGCGGTCCAGGTCGCCGAAGTTGCCCCAGCTGTACCGGGTGCGGACGAAGGCCAGGGCCTGTTCGCCCTCGATCTTCTGCGGTCCGGCGCCCAGTTTCAGGTGTGACTTCTCGTCGTTCACGGCGTGCGCGAGGCAGACGTCGACGCCGCCCACGGCCGAGGTGAGCGTCTTCACCGCGTTGAAGTCGGCCATCATGAAGTGGTCGACCTTGAGCCCGTCGCCGAGCTGCTCGACCGCCCGGACCGTGCAGCCGGGGTCGCGGCCCAGCTGGCCGAGGCTGGTGTTGAACCGTACGCCCCGGGTGCCCGGAATGGTCTTGAGCGAGTGGTCGGGCTGCCGGGTCGGGCAGTCGGGTATGTCGGTGATCAGGTCCCGGGGGATGCTGAGCGCGGTGGCGTTCGTCCGGTCCTCGGACACGTGCAGCAGGATCGTGGTGTCCGCGTGGCCGAGGCTGCCCACGTCGCCGTAGCCGGAGTCGCCCTTGCCCTGGCGCTTGTCGGTGCCGATCACCAGGATGTTGAACGCCTTGTCCTTGCTGAAGGAGTCACTCGTGGCGCCCGCGGTGTCGGTCGTGGTGATGTTGCCGTCGAGATGCTTGAGGTAGAGGTAGACGGTGCCCGCGCCGGCGACCAGGACGAACGCCAGGGTGCCGCCGGTCCACAGCAGAATCCTTTTTCCCCGGGACTTCTTCTTCGCCTTGCGCGGCCTGTGGCCCGTCCCACGGCGATGGCCCGGTGCGGCGGGCTCCCCCGAGGGCTCCCCGGAGGGCTCCGGCGCCGAGCGGGGCCCGGGCACGGTGGGCCGCGCGGCGGAGGTGTCCGGCTGCCGCAGCTCGTACTCACCCGTGCGCGGGTTCAGCACCCACTGGTCCGCGGGATCGATGTCGTCGCCACTGCCACGGCCCGGTGTGTCCACGCCTCTGCCCCCCCGTCGGGGCCACGCGCCGAACGCCCCGGTCCGCTCTCCATCTGCCGTACGGTGAGCGGCCGCGCGGCCACCCACCGGATCGCACACACTATCCGCACAGTTCTCAAACCGGAGCCCTGCGTGATACTTCCCACTTCCGTACAACCCCCCTGAAGACAAGGGAAGTTGCTAGTCCTCGAAGCCCTCGGCCGCGCGCTTCTCACGCAGTTCGCGGATCGCGCGGCGGCGGGCCAGACGGTGGGTGCGGCGGATCTGGGCCTCCTGGCAACGGCGGCGGTCGCGCTCGGTCTCCGGCACCACCGGCGGCACCCGGCGCGGCTTTCCGTCGGCGTCGACGGCCGCGAAGACCAGGTAGGCCGAGCCGACCTGGGTGGCCGGGGCCGACTCGTTCCAGCGCTCGGCGAGCACCCGGACGCCGATCTCCATCGAGGTCCGGCCGGTCCAGTTCACCTGTGCCTTCACATGGACCAGGTCACCGACGCGGACCGGCTCCAGGAACGCCATCTCGTCCATGGACGCGGTGACGGCGGGGCCGCCGGAGTGCCGGCCGGCCACCGCGCCCGCCGCGTCGTCGA
This sequence comes from Streptomyces sp. NPDC031379, assembly GCF_055569615.1. Lineage (NCBI taxonomy): Bacteria > Bacillati > Actinomycetota > Actinomycetes > Kitasatosporales > Streptomycetaceae > Streptomyces > Streptomyces sp. NPDC031379. The sequence goes on from NZ_JBVIIT010000008.1 coordinate 24,283, forward strand.
CGAGCTTCATGATCACACCGCCGTGCACCGACCCCAGGAGGTTGGTGTCGTTGTGGGTCATGATGTGGCTGAGGGTGGTGCGCGAGGCGGACGTGGGCTTGCCCGGGATGTCCGGTTCCATGTCCGTGGCCTGGTCTGTCATGCCCTCCACCTTATGCCGAAGCGACATTCGCGGAATTTGTGTCAGCTTCGCAACAGCGCCGCCCTGATTTTCCGACATCCCTTGTAAGGCGCAGGGCACCGCCCTGCACACTGGGGCGCATGAATGACTGGCCCGAGGGATGGTCCGACGACAACCGCGGCTCGCGCTACGGGCGCGGCAGCGCCGGCGCGCAGCCGGAAGGCGCCCGCGTGATGCGTCAGGTGCGGCGCGGCCCGGCGGTACCGCCCGGGCAGCGCTCCGGGTACGGCACCCCCGGCCCGTCGGCACCGCCGTACGGCGCCGGTGTCCCGCAGCAGCCGTCCTACGTCGACGGCCAGGGATACGACGACGGCGCCGGCTACGGCGAGTACGACAGCGGCTACAACACGGGCCAGGTCTACGGCGGCCAGGGGCCGGGCGGCCCGGAGGGCGGGCCCACCCGGGCGCCGCGTCCCGCGCCGAACTGGCGGCGCCGGATCAAGTGGACGGCGATCACGCTGGCGACCGTGATGGTCGTCACGTCCGTGGCGACGTACTTCTGGGCCGACTCCAAGCTGCGCCGCGAGGTCGACCTGTCGAAGGTCATCGACCGGCCGGAGGCGGGCGACGGCACGAACTACCTGATCGTCGGCTCGGACAGCCGTGAGGGCATGTCCAAGGAGGACGAGAAGAAGCTGCATACCGGGGGCGCCGAGGGCAAGCGCACGGACTCGATGATGATCCTGCACGTCGGCGACAGCGGCGACACCCTGATCTCCCTGCCGCGTGACTCGGACGTGGTGGTTCCGTCGTACGAGGGCTCGACGTCCGGGAAGGTCTACCCGGCGCAGGGCCGGCACGCCAAGCTCAACGCGACCTACGCCGAGGACGGGCCGACGCTGCTGGTCCGAACGATCGAGGCCAACACCGGCCTGCACATCGACCACTACGTGGAGATCGGCTTCCAGGGCTTCGCGAACATAGTGGACTCGGTCGGCGGAGTCGAGATCGACATCGACAAGGGCTTCAAGGACAAGTGGTCGGGCGCCGACTTCGAGGCCGGCAAGCAGACCCTGAACGGCCAGCAGGCCCTCGCCTTCGTCCGCACCCGGCACGCGTTCGCCGCCTCGGACCTGCAGCGCACCAAGAACCAGCAGAAGTTCCTGGCCGCCCTGGCCCACCAGGTGGCCACCCCCTCGACGATCCTGAACCCCTTCAAGTTCTATCCGACCATGGGCGCGGGTCTGGACTCCCTGATCGTCGACAAGGACATGGGCCTGTGGGACCTGGCCTCGATGTTCTGGGCGATGAAGGGTGTGAGCGGTGGTGACGGCACGTCCATGAACATGCCGATCTCCGGCTCCTCGGGCGGCAACCTCGTCTGGGACAAGGCGAAGGTGAAGACCCTCGTGAACGAGCTGAACAACGACGAGAAGGTCACCGTCTCCGGCAACTGACGCTTCCGCGGACGGCGTTCAAGGGCACCCGTGCGGGTGCCCTTGACGCGTGTCCCGGCGGGGCCGGGGTCACATGGTGGCGCCCGCCATCGTGCGGCAGGTCTCGGCGCAGCGGCGACACGCCTCGGCACAGCGCATCATCAGCTGGTCGTCCGGCATGGACATACACGCCTCGGCGCACATGTCACAGACCTTCGCGCAGAGCATGCACATCTCGCCGGCCATGGGCGAGCGCCGCATCATCATGTCGGCGCACATGCGGGTCGTCTCGGAACAGTCCATGACCGCGCGCATGACCTGCATCTGTGCCTGGCCGCCCTGCTGCATGCAGGAGCTCATGGTCTCCTCGCACGTGTTGTGGCAGTTCATGCAGGCCTCGATGCACTCCTGCATCTGCGGGGTGAGGGCAGGCATCATTCCGGACTGGGTCATGGCTCCTCCTCGGAGGCGGTGAGGCCCGGGGCGGGCCCCGTGTGCTTCCGTCCTACGTCCGGTGCCGCCGCCCCGCATGTCGGCCTACGGCTTCCGGCCCACCCCGGCACAGCGGGCTCCGCGCGCGCCGTCCCCGGGGCGGAGTGCGCCGGAACACGAAGAAGGCGCCCCGTGGGGCGCCTTCCGAAGGACCGCGAGGGTGGGGGCCGTTACGGCAGGTTGCGGGCCATCACGATCCGCTGGACCTGGTTGGTGCCCTCGTAGATCTGGGTGATCTTGGCGTCGCGCATCATGCGCTCGACCGGGTAGTCGCGGGTGTAGCCGTAGCCGCCGAGGAGCTGGACGGCGTCGGTGGTGACCTCCATCGCCACGTCCGAGGCGAAGCACTTGGCGGCCGCGCCCTGGAAGGTGAGGTCGCTGTCGCCGCGCTCGGAGGCCGCCGCGGCCTGGTACGTCAGGGCGCGGGCGGCGGCGATCTTCATGGCCATGTCGGCGAGCATGAACTGGATGCCCTGGAAGTCGGCGATCGGCTTGCCGAACTGCTTGCGCTCCTGGACATAGCCCTTGGCGTAGTCGAGGGCGCCCTGGGCGACACCGAGCGCCTGGGCGGCGATGGTGATGCGGGTGTGGTCCAGGGTCTTCATCGCGGTGGCGAAGCCGGTGCCCTCCTCGCCGATCATGCGGTCGGCGGGGATGCGGACGTTGTCGAAGTAGACCTCGCGGGTCGGGGAGCCCTTGATGCCGAGCTTCTTCTCCGGCGCGCCGAAGGAGACGCCCTCGTCCGACTTCTCCACGACGAAGGCGGAGATGCCCTTGGTGCGCTTGGCCGGGTCGGTGACGGCCATCACCGTGTAGTACTCGGACACGCCCGCGTTGGTGATCCAGCGCTTCACGCCGTTGAGGACCCAGTGGTCGCCGTCGCGGACCGCCTTGGTCTTCATGCCGCCCGCGTCCGAGCCCGCCTCCGGCTCGGACAGGCAGTACGAGAACATCGCGTCGCCCTTGGCCAGCGGGGCCAGGTACTTCTTCTTCAGGTCCTCGGAGCCGGAGAGGATCACCGGGAGCGAGCCCAGCTTGTTCACGGCCGGGATCAGGGAGGAGGAGACGCAGGCGCGGGCCACCTCCTCGATCACGATGACCGTGGCGAGCGCGTCGGCACCGGCGCCGCCGTACTCCTCGGGGACGTGCACGGCGTGCAGGTCGTTGGCCACGAGGGCGTCCAGCGCCTCCTGGGGGAAGCGGGCCTCCTCGTCCACAGCGGCGGCGTACGGCGCGATCTTCGCCTCGACCAGCGAGCGGACGGCGTCCCGGAGCATGTCGTGCTCCTCGGACGGGCGGTACAGGTCGAAGTCAGCCGATCCGGCCACGGTCTCTCACGCTCCAAAGACGCAGTGATACTGACGCTAATTACCGTTAAGTAACTCAAATTTTAAAGGGCTGCCGGGGACACGCCTACGTGAGCTACGCGACAGCGGAAAAGCTGCCCGGCGCCTTGCCCGACTATGCTCAGGCACCGCACGAGAGAGTCCCCGAGCTGGAGCGCACCCATGAGCCTGAAGATCACCGTGATCGGCACCGGCTATCTCGGCGCCACCCACGCCGCGGCCATGGCCGAGCTGGGCTTCGAGGTACTGGGGCTCGACGTCGTACCCGAGAAGATCGCCATGCTGGAGCGCGGCGAGACCCCGATGTTCGAGCCGGGGCTGGAGGAGCTGCTGCGCCGGCATGTGGCCGGCATCGAGGGGTCCTCGGGGCGGCTGCGGTTCACCACGGACTGGGCCGAGGTCGGCGCCTTCGGCGATGTGCACTTCGTGTGCGTGAACACCCCGCAGAAGCACGGCGAGTACGCCTGCGACATGTCGTACGTCGACTCCGCCATCGCCTCTCTCGCCCCGCATCTGCACGGCCCGGCCCTGGTGGTCGGCAAGTCGACGGTGCCGGTGGGCTCGGCCGACCGGCTGGCCGCCTACCTCGCCGAGCACGCGCCGGCCGGCGGGGACGCCGAGCTCGCCTGGAACCCGGAGTTCCTGCGCGAGGGCTTCGCCGTCCAGGACACCTTGCACCCGGACCGGATCGTGGCCGGGGTGCGCGGCGGGCAGGCCGAGAAGCTGCTGCGCGAGGTGTACGCCACCCCGATCGGGGAGGGCACGCCGTTCGTCGTGACCGACTTCCCGACCGCGGAGCTGGTGAAGACCGCGGCGAACTCCTTCCTCGCGACCAAGATCTCTTTCATCAACGCGATGGCGGAGGTGTGCGAGGCCGGGGGCGGCGACGTGGCGAAGCTGGCGGAGGCCATCGGGCACGACGACCGGATCGGGAAGAAGTTCCTGCGCGCCGGGATCGGTTTCGGCGGTGGCTGTCTGCCCAAGGACATCCGGGCGTTCATGGCCCGGGCCGGCGAGCTGGGCGCGGACCAGGCGCTGACCTTCCTGCGGGAGATCGACTCCATCAACATGCGCCGGCGCGGCCAGATGGTCGAGATGGCCCGGGAGGCGCTCGGCGGCGGCTCCTTCCTCGGCAAGCGGGTCGCGGTGCTCGGTGCCACCTTCAAGCCCGACTCCGACGACGTCCGCGACTCGCCCGCGCTGAACGTGGCCGGCCAGATCCACCTCCAGGGCGGCCAGGTCACCGTGTACGACCCGAAGGGCATGGACAACGCGCGCAGGGTCTTCCCGACCCTGGGCTACGCCGACTCGGCGCTTGCGGCCGTCCGGGGCGCGGACATCGTGCTGCACCTGACCGAGTGGCGGGAGTTCCGCGAGCTGGACCCGGCGGCGCTCGGCGGGGCGGTGGCGGCCCGGGTGATCCTGGACGGGCGCAACGCCCTCGACCCGGAGCTGTGGCGGCGGGCGGGCTGGACGTACCGGGCGATGGGGCGCCCCACCGCGTAGACACGGGGACTGGCGACGCCGGTTCGGCCGAGGCTCAGTCGGCCGAACCGGCGTCTTTCCGCATTCTGCCCCAAGCGGCCGCCCGTCACGGCCCCTTCGCCCGGTACCGGCGCATCTTGGCGCGGGCCCCGCACACCTGCATCGAGCACCAGCGGCCGCGTCCGGCGGGGCTGCGGTCGTAGTACGCCCAGTGGCAGGTCTCGGCCGCGCAGGCCTTCAGCCGGGTCCAGGTGCCCGCGACCAGCGCCTCGGCGACGGCGGCGGCGACCCGGGAGAGCAGCGGGCCGTCGGCGGCGGGGGCGAGGGCCGCGGAGCCGTCGCGGTCGTCGACACGGACGTACAGCGGGGCGCGGGCCAGCAGGGTGCCGAGCGGGGTGACCGTCCGGTGCGGTGGGTGCCCGGCGTGGGCGAGCAGCGCGGCCCGCAGCGACTCCCGCAGTTCCCGGGCGTCGTCCAGTGCGGCCTCCGTGATCCCGAAGCGGACGCGGCCCTCGGCACGGTCCAGCGAGTCGGCACCCGTCTCGACGTCCAGGGTGTTGACCAGGGACTCGATCAGGGCCAGGCCGCCGGGAGCGGCCGATCTCTCGCTCATGCTTGCGACGTTACCCCTTATGCGGGAGCATGCAGTAACCGTTACCGGTTACCCGCCTTCAGCGGTAACCGCAGTAGGTGCGTCTCGAGGAGGTAGTCATGGCTCTCGCCAAGCTCGGTGTCGTGGTCCTGGACTGTCCCGATCCCCGTGCGCTGGCCGGCTTCTACGCCGGGGTGCTGGGCGCAACGGTGGAGGGCGACGACGCGTGGGTGGACCTGAAGGTGCCCGGCGGCCCCGCGCTGGCCTTCCAGCGGGCGCCCGGGTTCGTGCCGCCGAAGTGGCCCGCACCGGACGGCTCGCAGCAGTTCCACCTGGACCTGGTGGTGGAGGACCTGGACACGGCGGAGAAGGGGGTGCTGGAGCTGGGTGCGCGGCCCCTCGACACCGAGGACCGCGAGCGCGGTTTCCGTGTCTACGCCGACCCGGCGGGGCACCCGTTCTGCCTCTGCGCCTGCTGAACCGTCCATGAGGAGGACACCATGGCGTCCGTGGCCCGTTTCCGTTCCGTCGTGCTCGACTGCCCCGATCCGCACGCGCTGGCCGGCTTCTACGCGGCGGTGGCCGGAGGCACTCCGCAGGCCGAGGACGACGACTGGGTGGTGCTGAAGGTTCCGGACGGGCCGCGACTGGCCTTCCAGCGGGCCGAGGGACACACCCCGCCGCAGTGGCCGCGGGCGGACCGCAACGGCCAGCAGTTCCACCTCGACTTCGACGGGGGACGGACCTGGGCGGAGATCGACGCGGCGCACGAGCGGGTGCTGGCGCTGGGCGCCCGCCCGCTGGACCTGGAGGACCGCGAGAAGAAGGACTTCCAGGTGTACGCCGACCCGGCCGGGCACCCGTTCTGCCTGTGCCGGATCGATCACCCCTGACGGCGGCTCGGGCTCAGCCGTCGAGTTCGGTGATCCGCGCCGTCGACGCCTCCCGGCGCTGCTGTGCGGCGCGGGCCGTGAAGTCCGCGCTGCGCAGCACCCGCTGCACATTGCCCCAGGTCAGCAGGGCCAGCTCGGACACGGACCAGCCGCGCCGGAGCAGCTCGGCGATCAGGTGCGGATAGCGGGAGGCGTCGGCGAGCACGCCGAGCCGGTTCATCTCACGGACGACCTCCTCCCCGAACCGGGTCAGCCCCCGCTCGCCCGCCCAGGCGGTACCCGCGAGGGTGAGCACGCGCAGCCCGAGGGCGTGCAGGACGCGCAGGATGCCGAGGGAGTCGTCGAGCGCGGCACCGTGCGCGGGGCCGAGGAGCACGGCGGCCCGGCCGCAGTTGCGGGCGTTGATGACCTGCCCGGCGGTGCGCACCAGGCGCAGGCCCTCCGGGTGGCCGTCGATCACCGTGCGCACCTGGTCCAGCTGTTCCAGGGTGTCCGCCACCGTGCGGTCGCCGCCGGGTCCCCCGGGCGGGTGCAGGGAGCAGAAGAGCACGGCCACATGGCCCTCGCGCAGCCGGGGCACGTCCGTGTCGACGGCCGCCTCGCCCAGCTCCAGGTCGTACCAGGGCAGATGGCGCAGGGCCCGGGGCAGGCCGCTGAAGCCGTCGGCGACCGGGTGGGCCGCGAGCAGGGCGTGCGCCCGCACCAGGTCCTCACCGGCCGAGGCACGGGACTCCGCGGAAGGGGGGCGTCCCCGCTCGAACGAGGTCGGGAGCGGAGGAGGAACGGCCCGCAGGCCGTCGTCGTCGCCGACCTCGGTCGTGGCGGGGATGTCTTCCTGGAGGTCGGCCATGGGCAGGCCCCGTACGTCGTGGGCTACGAAGGTCGTGAGCTACGTCGTGATGTGGCTGGCGTGTCGCCACGTTCGCACGGAGGGCCGGGAGAGTTCCCGGTGAGTGGGGCGTTCGGGGGTACTCCGGTCAGGCCTCGCGGGCCGTTCGGATCACCTCGTCCAGGGTGTCCCGGGACCGCTGGAGGTCGGCGATCATGCGGTCGATGCGGTCGCGTTCGGCACCGAGGTCGGCGACCAGCCTGGGGGTGGCGATGGCGGAGGGACCGCCGTCGCGGTCGCGCATGCAGGGCAGCAGCTGCCGGATCTTCTCGCTGTGCAGCCCGGCCGCGTACAGTTCCTGGATCCGGATGACCCGGTCGACGGCCGCCTCCGGGTAGTCCCGGTGTCCGCCGGGGGTGCGCTCGGCCGCGAGGAGCCCCTGGGTCTCGTAGTAGCGCAGCGACCGCTCGCTCACGCCCGTGCGCCGGGCCAGTTCACCGATCCGCATGCCGACCTCCGTCGCCGGGCTTGAATCTGACGTCAATGTCAGGTTCTAGCGTACGGGCATGACGCAGACAACGGACTTCCTGGCCCCGGCCCGGCTCGGCCGGCTGGCGCTCCCCAACCATCTCGTGATGGCCCCGCTCACCCGCAACCGCGCGGAGGCCGACGGCACCCCGGCCCCGCTCATGGTCACCCACTACGCCCAGCGGGCCTCGGCCGGCCTGATCGTCGCCGAGGGGTCGACGCCGAACCCGGTCGGGCAGACGTACCCGGACATCACCGCGATCCACACCGACCGGCACGTGGCCGGCTGGCGGCAGGTCACCGACGCGGTGCGCGCGGCCGGCGGACGGATGTTCCTCCAGCTCCAGCACGGCGGACGGGTCAGCCATCCGGCGACCACGGGACTGGTCCCCGTCGCGCCCTCCCCGGTCCCGCTGCCGGAGACGATCTTCACGCCGGGCGGTCACCGGCCGCCCGCCGTCCCGCGGGAGATGACGGCGGACGACATCCGGACCACGATCGCCGACTTCGCCGCCGCCGCACGCCGGGCGGTCGAGGCGGGTTTCGAGGGCGTCGAGGTGCACTCGGCCAACGGGATGCTGCTGCACCAGTTCCTCGCGGACAACACCAACCGCCGCACGGACGCCTACGGCGGCTCCGTCGAGCGGCGCGTGCGGTTCGCGGCGGAGGTGACCGAGGCGGTGGCCGACGCGATCGGCGCCGACCGGGTGGGCATACGCATCTCGCCCGCGAGCACCGTCAACGGCGTCCGGGAGGACGACACCGCCGGCCTCTACGCCGCGCTCCTGGGCCGGCTGAAGGACCTGGGCCTCGCCTATCTGCACCTGGTGCGCTCCGACCCGGAGACCGACTGGTACCGGCGGATCCGAGCGGACTGGCCCGGCGTCCTGATCGGCAACCCGGACCTGACCGACCTCACCACCGAGGCGGTCACCCGGGCCGCCCGGGACATGCTGGCGGCCGGCGCCGACCTGGTGGCGCTCGGCCGGCCGTTCCTCGCCAACCCGGACCTGGTCGAGCGGCTGCGCGTCGGCGCACCGCTCAACCCGGTCCGGGACCGGTACTTCATGTACGTGGGCGGGGCCGACGGCTACAACGACTACCCCACCCTCGGCGGGCTGCCCGGTCAGGCGGCGCCGTCGTCGAGGGACTCGATCGTGGCGTTGGACGGGGCACGCGTGGCCTGAAGGTCACGGGCCACGTCCTCCGCCGCGCCCAGCACCCGCACCGCGTTCTGCCAGGTCAGCTTGGCCAGGTCGGCCGTGGACCAGCCGCGCTCCAGCAGCTCGGCGAGCAGGTTCGGGTAGCCGGAGACGTCGTCCAGGCCGTCCGGGGTGAACGCGGTGCCGTCGTAGTCGCCGCCGATGCCCAGGTGGTCGATGCCGGCCACCTCGCGCATGTGGTCCAGGTGGTCCGCGACCGTGGACACCGTGGCGACCGGGCGCGGGTTGCGCTCCTCGAAGGCGCGGTGGATCTTCATCGCCTCGGGGCTGGTGTCCAGGTGGTGCAGGCCGTGCGCGCGCATGTTCTCGTCGGCCGCGGCCGTCCAGTCCACGGCCGCCTGGAGCACGAACTTCGGCACGAACGTCACCATCGCCATGCCGCCGTTGGCGGGCAGGCGCTCCAGGACGTCGTCGGGGATGTTGCGCGGGTGGTCGCACACCGCCCGCGAGGAGGAGTGCGAGAAGATCACCGGCGCGGTGGTGGCGTCCAGCGCGTCCCGCATCGTCGTCGCCGCCACGTGCGAGAGGTCGACGAGCATGCCGAGCCGGTTCATCTCACCGACGACCTCGCGGCCGAAGGCGGACAGGCCGCCCACGTTCGGCTCGTCGGTCGCGGAATCCGCCCAGGCCACGTTGTCGTTGTGGGTGAGCGTCATGTACCGCACACCGAGCGCGTACAGGCCGCGCAGCGTGCCCAGGGAGTTGGCGATGGAGTGGCCGCCCTCGGCGCCCGTCAGGGAGGCGATACGGCCGTCCCGGCGGGCCTGCTCCATGTCGGCGGCCGTCAGCGCGGCCCGCAGCTCGGCGGGGTGCCGCTCGATCAGCTGCCGTACGCAGTCGATCTGCTCCAGCGTGGCCGGCACCGCGTCCGGCAGGTCCGAGCGCACGTACACCGACCAGTACTGCGCCCCGACCCCGCCCGCCCGCAGCCGCGGGATGTCGGTGTGCAGATGGGCGTCCTGGCGTACGGCGATGTCGCGGGCGTCGAGGTCGTAGCGGACCTGTTCGCGCAGCGCCCACGGCAGGTCGTTGTGGCCGTCGACGACCGGGAACTCGCGCAGCAGCGCCCGGGCCGCGTCCAGCGAGGCCGACGAGGTCATCGGCGTCACTTCCCGAAGCCGAAGCCGCTCGCGCCCTCGACCTTGGAGCGCAGCCGCTTGCCCTTCTCGGTGGCCTGGTCGTTGAGGTCCTGCTGGAAGTCGCGCATCTTCTGCAGCAGCTCCTCGTCGTGCGCGGCGAGCATGCGGGCCGCGAGGAGTCCCGCGTTGCGGGCACCGGCGACGGAGACGGTGGCGACCGGGACACCGGCGGGCATCTGCACGATCGACAGCAGGGAGTCCATGCCGTCCAGGTACTTCAGCGGGACCGGGACGCCGATGACCGGCAGCGGGGTCACGGAGGCGAGCATGCCCGGCAGGTGGGCCGCGCCGCCCGCACCGGCGATGATCGCCTTCAGACCGCGGTCGGCGGCCTGCTCGCCGTACGTGATCATCTCGCGCGGCATACGGTGCGCGGAGACCACGTCGACCTCGTAGGCGATCTCGAACTCGTCGAGGGCCTTGGCGGCGGCCTCCATGACGGGCCAGTCGGAGTCCGACCCCATGACAATGCCTACGACCGGGCTCATTCGGTGATCGTCCCTCTCAGGTAGCCGGCTGCGTGACGGGCGCGCTCCAGCACGTCGTCCAGGTCGTCGCCGTAGGTGTTGACGTGGCCGACCTTGCGGCCGGGCTTCACGTCCTTGCCGTACATGTGGATCTTGAGCTTGGGGTCGCGGGCCATGCAGTGCAAGTACGCGGAGTACATGTCGGGGTAGTCGCCGCCCAGGACGTTGACCATGACCGTCCACGGGGCGCGCGGACGCGGGTCGCCGAGCGGGAGGTCCAGGACCGCCCGGACGTGGTTGGCGAACTGGGAGGTGATCGCGCCGTCCTGGGTCCAGTGACCGGAGTTGTGCGGGCGCATCGCCAGCTCGTTGACGAGGATGCGGCCGTCGCGGGTGTGGAACAGCTCGACGGCGAGATGCCCGACGACGCCGAGTTCCTTGGCGATGGTCAGGGCCATCCGCTCGGCGTGCAGGGCCAGGTCCTCGTCCAGGTCGGGCGCGGGCGCGATGACGGTGTCGCACACGCCGTTCACCTGCTGCGACTCCACCACCGGGTAGGCGACGGCCTGGCCGTGCGGGGAGCGTACGACGTTGGCGGCCAGCTCGCGGACGTAGTCGACCTTCTCCTCGGCGAGGACCGGCACGCCCGCCTTGAACGGGTCGGCGGCCTCCTCCACGGAGTCGACGACCCACACGCCCTTGCCGTCGTAGCCGCCGCGGACGGTCTTCAGGACGACGGGGAAGCCGTCCCCTTCCGCCGCGAAGGCCGCCACGTCCTGCGGATCGCTCACGATCCGGTGCCGCGGGCACGGGATGCCGATCGCGTCGAGCCTCGCGCGCATCACGCCCTTGTCCTGGGCGTGCACCAGCGCGTCGGGCCCCGGGCGCACGGGGATGCCGTCCGCCTCCAGGGCCTTGAGGTGCTCGGTGGGTACATGTTCGTGATCGAAGGTGATCACATCGCAACCGCGCGCGAACTCACGCAGCGTGTCCAGATCGCGATAGTCGCCGATGACGACATCGCTCACGACCTGGGCCGCGGAATCCTGAGGGGTGTCACTGAGGAGCTTGAACCTGATGCCCAACGGGATGCCCGCCTCGTGCGTCATACGCGCGAGCTGCCCCCCGCCGACCATGCCGACTACCGGGAACGTCACACCCCTAGCGTATCGGCCACGGCGGGGGCGGCAGGATCGCGTCCCCGCCGCGGCCTCTTACCCCGTGCTTTCCCGCCTCTTTCCGACCCGTTTCCGAGCCGTGGCCCGGTCCACAGGCGTCGGCGCGTCCGGCTGGATAGCATGGCGGGGTTGACGAAACCTACCGACGGGAGCTGCACAGCCATGGAACCTCGTTCCTCGGGGCTGCAACGGCTCGTACGCGAGGTGGCCAAGTTCGGCGCCGTCGGCGGCGCCGGCGTCCTTGTCAACCTCGGCGTGTTCAACCTGGTCCGGCACGTCTCCGACCTGCCGGTGGTACGCGCCAGCATCATCGCGACCATCGTCGCGATCGTCTTCAACTACGTCGGCTTCCGTTACTGGACGTACCGGGACCGCGACAAGAGCGGCCGCACCAAGGAACTCACGCTGTTCCTGCTGTTCAGCGCGATCGGCCTGGTGATCGAGAACGGCGTGCTGTACCTGGCGACCTACGGCTTCGGCTGGGACAGCCCGCTGCAGAGCAACGTCTCCAAGTTCGTCGGCATCGGCGTCGCGACCCTGTTCCGGTTCTGGTCGTACCGCACCTGGGTGTTCCGGGCGCTGCCGGCCCGGGAGGCGGAGTCGATCCTGGCGGCCGAGGCGAACAGGCCGGCACCGGACAAGCCCACGTCGAAGCAGCGCGTTCCGTAGGGACCGTCGGCGGACCGTCGCCGCCCTCCCCTTCAGCGGACCGTCGGCTCCTCGTCCGACTTGCGGGCCGGGTGCGTGCGCGAGAGGAACAGACCGAACACCGGGGGCTGCGCCTGCAGCAGCTCCAGCCGCCCGCCGTCGGCCTCCGCGAGGTCTCGGGCGACGGCGAGACCGATCCCCGTGGAGTTCCGCCCGCTGATCGTGCGTTCGAAGATCCGCGCGCCGAGGTCGCCCGGAACTCCGGGGCCCTCGTCGGTGATCTCGATCACGGCCTGGTTGCCGGTGACCCGGGTGCGCAGGGCGACGGTGCCCCCGCCGTGCATCAGCGAGTTCTCGATCAGCGCGGCCAGCACCTGCGCGACCGCGCCCGGCGTGCCGACGGCCCGCAGATGCCGCTTGCCCGAGCTGACGATGGCCCGGCCGACACCGCGGTAGGCGGGCCGCCACTCGGCGAGCTGCTGCTGGATGACCTCGTCCAGGTCGAAGGAGACCGCGGAGCCGGTGCGCGGGTCGCGCGAGTTCGTCAGCAGCCGCTCCACCACGTCCGTCAGCCGCTCGACCTGCGTCAGCGCGATGGTCGCCTCTTCCTTCACCGTGTTCGGGTCGTCGGTGAGGGTGATCTCCTCGAGCCGCATGGACAGGGCGGTCAGCGGCGTACGGAGCTGGTGGGAGGCGTCCGCCGCGAGGCGCCGCTCGGCGGTCAGCATGCGTCCGATCCGCTCGGCGGAGGAGTCCAGCACATCGGCGACCCGGTCCAGCTCGGGGACGCCGTAGCGCTTGTGCCGTGGGCGCGGATCGCCGGAGCCGAGGCGTTCGGCGGTCTCGGCGAGGTCGGTCAGGGGGGAGGCGAGCCGGTTGGCCTGCCGGACGGCGAGCAGCACGGCCGCGACCACCGCGAGCAGCGCGACCAACCCGATGATCAGTAGGGTCCGGCCGACCTCACGGGTCACCGAGGAGCGTGGCTCCTGCACGAGGACCGTCTCGCCCTCCTCGCCGCGCTGCGTGGCGTGGATGACGTCGCCCTGCGGCTTGGTGCCGATCTCGATCGGCGCCTTGCCGGGCATGCTGATCAGGACGTACTGGTCCTCGCTGACCGGATTGCGCAGCACGTTCGCGTTGACGTTCTCCGCGGCGAGGATCCGGCTGTCCACGATGCTGGCCAGCCGCACCGCCTCGGACTCCACCCGCTCCTGGGCGCTGTTGCTGATCGTCCGCGTCTCGACGATCACGAGCGAGAGGCCGAAGACCGCGATCACCACGAGGACGACGGCGAGGGTGGACTGGATGAGACGACGACGCACTGGGCCCTCCGGGCAACGGCTTACGACGACCAGTGTGCCTTGCCGGCCGGTCGCCCCGGGCGCGGGCGATCGCCCCCAGGGGCGCGCGGGGCGGCCCCCTGGGGGGCCTAACTCTTCTCGAACCGGAACCCGACCCCGCGCACCGTCGCGATGTACCGGGGGTTCGCCGCGTCGTCACCGAGCTTCTTGCGCAGCCACGAGATGTGCATGTCCAGTGTCTTGGTCGACGACCACCAGGTGGTGTCCCAGACCTCACGCATCAGCTGGTCCCGTGTCACGACCCGGCCGGCGTCCCGCACGAGGACCCGCAGCAGGTCGAACTCCTTCGCCGTGAGCTGGAGTTCCTCGTCACCCATCCACGCGCGGTGCGACTCGACGTCGATCCGCACGCCGTGTGTGGCCGGCGGCTGCTGCGGCTCGGCGGAGCCGCGGCGCAGCAGGGCCCGCACCCGGGCGAGCAGTTCGGCGAGCCGGAAGGGCTTGGTGACGTAGTCGTCGGCGCCCGCGTCCAGGCCGACGACGGTGTCCACCTCGTCGGCCCGCGCGGTCAGGATGAGGATCGGCACGGTGTGACCGTCGGCGCGCAGCCGGCGGGCGACCTCCAGGCCGTCCATGCCGGGCAGGCCCAGATCCAGCACGACCAGATCGACGCCGCCCTGCATTCCGGCGTCGAGCGCGGCGGGTCCGTCCTCGCGCACCTCGACCTCGTAACCTTCCCGGCGCAGGGCGCGGGCCAGCGGCTCCGAGATGGACGCGTCGTCCTCGGCGAGCAGTACACGGGTCATGAGGTGATGGTAGACCGCCCGCGCGGAGTGCTGGGGTGTGATCGGTTCCAGGGATTCTTACCTTCGCGACCTGCTGGTACGAACCATTGACCTGGGGATGCGATCGTAGGAAGGACCTTCGAAACGGGTCCCACGGTTCCCCCGACACCTGTGATCCGCGTCTCAAGTCCTTCCATATCCGGCACTGTCCTGCCGTATGGTGACCTGAACGCCTGTAGTACACCGGGGACCTTTGGCGAGCACTTGACGCTGAAGGTCTTCTTTGTGTGCGGGCTGGTCCAGACCAGCCTTGAAAGGAATGACCTCTGGCCGGGCTCCGGACGCAGTGACGCGTCCCGGGCGTGGATCCCGGTGGTCGCCGTCCACCGCTGCGCGATCCGGAGCGGACTCCCCCTGGGCGTGGGGGTGGACGACCGACCCTGCCGGTGCCGGCCGACACCCCCACCGGGCGCGCAACGCTCCACCGCGCGTCCCGATCAGCAAGGAACGACCATGGCGTCCAGCCTGACGAAGGACTCGGTCCGCCCGGGCACCCCCGGTTCCGAGAAGACCTTCTTCGGCCACCCCCGCGGACTGGCCACTCTCTTCATGACCGAGATGTGGGAGCGCTTCAGCTTCTACGGCATGAGGGCCCTGCTCGTCGTGTACCTGCTCTCCGGCGGCCCCGACGCCAAGAAGGGCAGCATGGGCGGCGGCCTGGGCATGGACCTGGCCACCACCACGGCGATCTACTCGGTGTACCTGTCGATGGTGTACCTGCTCGCCATGCCCGGCGGCTGGCTGGGTGACCGTGTCTGGGGTCCCCGCAAGACCGTCGCCATCGCGGCTGTCACGATCATGGCCGGTCACCTGGTGCTGGCGCTGCCCGGCGGACAGGCGCCCTTCTTCGCCGGCCTGGGGCTGGTGGCGCTCGGCTCCGGCCTGCTGAAGGCCAACATCTCCACCATGGTCGGCCACCTCTACAACGGTCCGGACGACCCGCGCCGTGACGGTGGCTTCACGATCTTCTACATGGGCATCAACATGGGTGCCTTCTTCGCGCCGCTGATCATCGGCACGGTCGGCCAGGAGGTCAACTGGCACCTCGGCTTCGGCCTCGCCGCGGTCGGCATGGCCATCGGTCTCGCCGCGTTCCTGCTCGGCACCCGCAACCTGAGCCCGCAGAGCAGCGTCGTCCCGAAGCCGCTGGCGGCCGAGGAGCGCGCCGTCTGGCTGCGCAAGGGCCTGACCTGGCTGGCCGTCGCCGCCGTCTTCTACGGCATCGTCGGCTTCACCGGCCACTTCACCCTGAACTGGGCGATGATCCCGCTGACCGTGATCGGTCTGATCATCCCGGCCGGCGTGCTGCTGCGCATCAAGCGCGACAAGGACCTGTCGGCCGTCGAGCAGTCCAAGATGACGGGCTACATCTGGTTCTTCGTGGCCGCCGCCGTCTTCTGGATGATCTACGACCAGGGCGGTTCCACCGTCCAGGCCTTCGGCGAGAACAAGGCCGCCGGTTCGCTGTTCGGCCTCGACTTCCCGTCCTCCTGGTACCAGTCGCTGAACCCGGTCTTCATCATGGCGCTGGCTCCGGTCTTCGCCTGGATCTGGCTGTGGCTGGCCCGCAAGGGCAAGGAGCCGAGCACGGTCGCGAAGTTCGCCGCCGCCCTGTTCTTCATCGGCGTCTCGTTCTTCTTCTTCCTGCTGCCGCTGGGCATGGCGTCCGACGGCACGAAGGTCAGCCCGATGTGGCTGGTGGGCATCTACCTGATCCAGACGGTGGGCGAGCTGTGCCTGTCGCCGGTCGGCCTGTCGGTGACCACGAAGATGGCTCCGGCCAAGTACGCCAGCCAGATGATGGGTGTCTGGTTCCTCGCGGTCACCGCGGGCGACTCCGTCACCAGCCTGCTGTCCAACCCGGCCATCGCCGGCGTCGACCTCAGCGGGTCCGGCGCGGTCCTGGTGGAGGCGGTCCTCGCCGCCGTCGCGGGTGTCGCGGTCTACATGTACCGCCGCAACGTGAAGTCGCTGATGGGCGACGTCCACTGACCTGACCCCAGGCTCCGGGAGGGCCACCGCGTCATCGGACGCGGTGGCCCTCTTCGTGTGCGCGCGCAGCTACCGCGTCCGCCGACCCGGCAGGAACGTGAACACCGCGCCGCCCAGCAGGATCGCCGTGCCCGCCACCAGTCCCAGGGCCTTGAGCCCGCCGTGGTCGCTCGCGCCGGTCTCGGCTAGGCCGCCCGAACCGCTGCCGCTTGCGCTGTCGCTACCGCCGGACGATCCGGCCGACGACGATCCGCCGGAGGTCGAGGTGCCGCCCGAGGCACCGCCCGGCTGCTGGGTGGTGTCCAGGGTGAGGGAGACCGCCGTCTTCGTCGGCGTGCACGTCGTGGTCGTACCGAGCGCCTTGACCGTCAGGACGCCCGGGGACAGGGTCGAGCTGCCGCTCGCGCCGGGCTTGTAGGTGCCGGTGAGGTCGGGGATCTCGATCGGGTCGCCCGACTTGATGGGAGCCGCGTTCGCCGGGCCCTCCACATGCACCGTGCCCTTGTCGGAGCCGCCCAGCACCACCTCCATGGACGGTTTCACGGAGTCCTTGGGGATGTCGGCGGGGCTGTCCATGACCGACTTCTTGAACTTCACGGTGAGGTCGTAGCTCCCCCCGTTCTTCCTGGCGTCGATCTGCACCGGCGAGGTCGCGTTCTTGTCCCCGATCGGGGTCTTGCAGGCGTAGGGGATCTGCACCTCCTTGCCGGTGAAGTCGGTCTGGCCGGTGCCGCCCGTCGCCGTGGCGGTGGGGGTGTGCGTCGGAGTCGCCGAGCCGGTCGGCGTCGCCGGCCCGGTGGGCGTCGCGGTGGATGTACCGCCGCCCGCCGTCACCTGGATCGTCGCCGCCTTCTGCACGGTCTCCTTCGGCGTGCACTTGGTGTCGGTGGACATCGCGTTGACGGTGTACGCGTCCGGCGTCAGCGTCACCTCGCCGGCGGCGGTCAGCTTCAGGGTGCCCTTCATGTCGGAGAGCACCATGGCGCCGCCCTTGGGGATCGCGGGGTTCTCCCGCGGTCCCTGCATCGCGAGGTCGGCGGTCTGTGCGCCGGCCGCCTTCAGGACGCCGGAGGGCTGGACCGAGTTCGCGGGCAGGTCGATGATGTCGGGGTTCTTGGAGGCGGCCTGGACGAACTTCCACACGACGTCCACCGTGTCGCCGACCTTCGCCGTGGCGGGCGCGGTGATCTCGACCTGCGTCGTACCGTCGACGGGATCGATGCCCGCGGGCGGCACGCAGTGGGTGGCGAACGACACCTGCGCCGCCTGCGCGGGCACCGCGGCCAGGCCCAGCAGGACGCCCGCACCGCTCAGCGCCAGCGCGGCGCCCGCCGCGGTCAGCCGGTGCGCTCCGGCCGGTGTGCCTCTCCTTCGCATGCTCACGTGGGTCCCTTCAGGTGGGAGTCGTAGGACTCGTCGGGCTGTCGTCGTGCGGTGCGGAGAGCCGGCCGGCCGGGCCGCCCGGAGCGGAGTCCGGGTCGAACCACGGCAGGGTCGGGGTCGTGGGGGGCGTGGGTTGCCGGGTCCGGGAGCGGGGCAGCCGCGGGGCGGGCCGGGGCAGCCGCGGACGGCTCACCCCGCCCGGACGGGCCCCGGCCGGGCGGGGACGGCTCGTCCCGCCCGGGAGGCGCGGCCGCACCCGGTCCACCACGGCCATGCCGATGCGGAACAGGGCGACGGGTACGACCAGGCAGAGCAGCAGCCAGAACAGCGT
Source organism: Streptomyces sp. NPDC031379 (assembly GCF_055569615.1). NCBI lineage: Bacteria > Bacillati > Actinomycetota > Actinomycetes > Kitasatosporales > Streptomycetaceae > Streptomyces > Streptomyces sp. NPDC031379. Next base: position 42,512 of record NZ_JBVIIT010000008.1, read on the forward strand.
CACGCCCCACGGGCGGCCCACGCCCCACGGCTGCTCGGCGAGGACCCGGCCGTCGTACTTCAGGGACACGGTGTAGTCGCCGTGCGCCCCGGCCGACAGCTCGACCGGCAGCTTGATCTGCGCCTTCTTTCCGGGCGCGAGGGTGCCGTGCCACTGCCGGTCGTCCCACTGCGGGGCGAAGACGCCGTGCGCGGTGCCGACCTGGAAGACCGGGTCCCTGACCGGGCTCGTGCCGGTGTTGCCGACGGTGAGGACGAGGGTCCGGCCGGGCGGGGCCCCGAACCAGGTGAGGAAGCCGCTGGAGCCGGTCAGCCGGGTGTCGGACAGCACCGCCAGCCGGCCGCCGGAGCGCTCGGCGGGGAGCGGGGCGACGGGATGCCCGGCGACCTGGAGGACGGCGTCCGCCTCGGCCTTGGCGCCGGTGACGGTGGCCACGTGCACCACGCAGGGGCAGGGCACGGGCGGTTCGGCGACGGGGAGGGTGCGGCTGAAGGCGCCCCGGGAGTCGGTCGTCACGGCCCGGCCGTCGCCGTTGGCGCAGGAGTTGGTGCCGCCGACGACGCCCCGGGACGGCGTGGCCCGCCCGCAGACCAGCATCATCAGCAGGGTGCGCGGCCGCCATCCGGTGCCGCCGACGGTGACCGAACCGCCGGTCCCGGCCTGCTTCGCCGACAGTTTCACGACCGGCCCGTCCGCGGCGGCCACCGGGCCCGCGAGGGCCGCCAGCAGCAGCGCGAGCACCCCTGCCGCCGCCACGGGCAGCCGCAGGATCCGCAGGATGCCGCTCACTTCACCGCCCCTTCCGTCGACTCCGCGCTCGAACGAGGGGACGCGCCCGCGGCGGAGCCTGCGCGGGCGGCGTCCGCCGGGCCGGCGTCCGCCGTACGGCTCCCCCGCCGTCGTACGACGATCACGGTGCCCGCCCCCATGGCCACCGCGCCGGCCATGCCCGCCGGCACGCCCCACGGCACGAACCGCGCGGACGCGGTCGCCGTGTCGTGCGCTCCGCCCGGTGCGGTGACCGTCAGCCGCACGTCGACGGCGTCCAACGCGGGCCGGTCCGGCCAGGGCTCGGTGAGCTTCAGCCGGGCGCCCGGGCGCAGCCGGACGGGGAGGACGCGCGCGGGACGGTCCAGCACCCGGCCGAGGACTCCGTCCGCGCGCACCGCGAGCCTCGGCACGAGGACGGTGGTACCGCGGTTGACCAGCTCGTAGGTGAGCCGGTCCGGGTGGACGGACAGGTGCTCGACGGTCAGCGCGGCGAGCGCCGGGCCGGCGACGCGCAGCCGCAGCCGCACGGTCGCCGTGCGGCCGTCGGCACCGCGCGCGACGATCGCGCCGGAGCGGTCGCCGGGATCGGCCCCGGACGGAACGGTCACCGTGAACGGCACGTCGGCGCGGGTGCGGGCGGGGACGCGCAGGTCCTCGTCGGCGAAGGCGACCCGGACACCGGTGCCGGACAGCCGTACGCGGACCGGCGTCCGCCCGGGGTTGGTGACGGACACCGTGTCCCGCAGGACCGTGCCGGGCGGGCCCTCGGCGTAGAGGGCCGGGCGGGCGCCGCCCGAGGGCGCGAGGGACCAGCCTCCGGCGGCACCGGCCCGGGGTGCCCCGCCCAGGAGAACGATCAGGGCGCTCAGGCACAGGGGCACGGACACGGCGGAGGATGGGGACAGGCGCCGGCGGCGGAGCGGAACACGGCTGGCGGACGACATGGGCGGCTCCAGCGGTCGTGGGCCGGGGGAGATCGGGGGCCGGAGGGCGGTCGTGGCTTCCCGGGTGGTCCTGGGCCGGGGTCTCAGCGGCGGGCGGGCGGGACGCGCCGGGTCAGCCACAGCGCGCCCGCCGCCCCGGCGAGCAGGACCGTGCCGCCGAGCGTGCCGAGGGCGACGGCCGAGTCCTCGGGTCCGGTCTGCGGGAGCGAGGAACCGCCCGTGGACGAGGAGGAACCACCTGAGGCCGAGGAGGACGAGCCCCCGGCCGCCGTCACGTCCAGGGTCAGGGACGGCTTGGGACCGTTGGTCGGTGTGCACGTCGTCGTCGTACCGAGCGCCTTGATGGTGAGGGTGGCCGCCGTGAAGGTGACCTTGCCGGTCTTCTTCGGCGTGTAGGTGCCGCTCAAGTCGCTGATCTTGATGGGGGTGTCGGCCGGGATGGCGGCCGCGTTGGCCGGACCGCTGACCGCGAGCGTGCCGCTGTCCGCGCCGCCCAGTCTGATGGTGGCGCTCGGGGTCATCGCCCCCTTGCCCAGTTCCACCGGGCTGGAGGAGACACCCTTCTGCCAGGACATGGTGATCCTGTAACCGCCACCGCTCCGGACGCCCTTGATGTCGATGGGCGAGACGGCGCTCTTGACGCCGATCGGCGTCTGACAGCGGTAGTCGACGTCGACGACGTCGGCATGGGCGGCCGGTGCGGTCAGCAGCACCACCGAGCCGGCCAGGGCCGCGGCGGACGCGAGCGCGGCGGTTCGCTTCGGGTACGACACGATCGGTCCACCCCATTCATCCAGGTTTCTTTCACGGCGGATTACCTGACGGCACATCAGATTCGGCCGTCAAGGTACGCCTGGGGTCGTGAGGAAGGAAGACGCAGCACACGCCGGAGTTGTGGCGATCCGGCGTGCGCGCCGAGGTGCCCGAGTGGAGACGGGGACCCGGGATGCGGCCGAGGGACGCCGGGCGGCTCCGGCAGCCGGCCGGGACCGTCCACAGGCTGGGGACACCGACGACCGAGGCCGAATCCGCCCCTTCCCGCCCCGGACGCCCACTCACGCGGGGGGCCCACAGCCCCACCGCCCGACCACGGGACCGCACGAGAACCCCCGGTCACGCCACCGCCCGACCACGCGGAATCACTCGGCCACGCCACCGCTCCGCCACGCGGAATCACTCGGCCACACCACGGCGACAGGAACGTGGGGCCGGGCCACCACCCGCCCCCTCAGGAGCGCACGACCACGCAGGACTACTCGGCCACGCCACCGCTCCGGCCACACGGGACCGCTCGGCTACGCGAGACCGCTCCGCTACGCGGAAGCACCCCGCTTCGCCGTCGGTGGACTACGCCGGAGCGCCCAGTTCCGCCCACACCGTCTTGCCGGGGCGGCCGGGGGCGCGGACGACGCCCCAGTCCAGGCACAGCCGCTGCACGATGAACATGCCGTGGCCGCCGGGGCGGCCGGCGCGGTGCGGGGTGCGCGGGGCCGGCTGGCCGGTGCCGCGGTCGGAGACCTCCAGCCGGATCACCTTGTTGTCGCAGGCGAGAACGAGTTCGTCGGGGCCCTCGGCGTGCAGGCAGGCGTTGGTGACCAGTTCGGACACGACGAGCAGCACGTCCTCGGCGGCGGCCCGCTGATCGGCGGTGGCGGCGGGCAGCCAGCCCCACGCGTACAGCGCCTGGCGGGTGAAGTCGCGGGCGAGCGGGACGACCCCGCTCTCGCCTTCCAGGCCGAGTCTGCGGATCTGCCGGCCGCGCGCCCCCGGAGTGCCGCCGGACGGCGCGGACGGCGCGGCTGCCCCCGTGGCTGCGCCGACGGCCGGCGCCTCCCCCTCGGACGCCCCGGAAGCGCCGCTGGGCTCCGGGCCGCGGTCGCCCGGCGAGTAAGGCCGGGTGGTGCTCATCAGCGCTTCACCTCACCGATTCACCAGTTCACGATTCATAAGTCCGGCACCGTTCGATGCCGGCCGGTCCGTACGTCGTCCGCCCGCCGTCCGCGCGGGGTCGATTGCTCGACCGTGCGTCGCACATGCGTCCCGTCCAGGTCGCCATCCAGGTCGTGCACCGGTCCCGGGACGGTCCGACGGCGGGCGGTCGGCAGGATGTCTCCTGCCTTCTCCTGCCCTCTCCTGCCCGACGGATCCGGCGAAACACCCCCGTATTCGGCGTGACACACGCAACGCCGGGAGCGGCCGGAACGCGGAAGGGCGAGGGACACCGGCTCAGTCGGCGCCGTCGGCCAGGGCCGCCTCCACGGAGTCATGGACGGTGAAGACCGCCTCGGCCCCGGTGATTTCGAACACGCGAGCGACCACTGGCAGCATGCCCGCCAGATGGACCCCGCCGCCGGCGGCCTCCGCCTTCAAGCGCGCCCCGAGCAGGACGTTCAGCCCCGTGGAGTCGCAGAACTCCAGGCGCGAGCAGTCCACCACGAGCCGTGAGAAGCCCTTGGCCAGAAGGTCGTCGAGGGGCTCACGTAGAAGATCGGCGGTGTGGTGGTCCAGCTCACCCGCCGGTGTCACAACGGCGCTGGAGCCCTCTTCCCGCACCTCCACCAGAAGCCGGCCCGACTGTGCGCTGCCGACCGTCCCGTGGTCCATGCCGTCTCTCTCCCGAGGTCGTGGCTGCTGATGCCCTCGAACATTACGCCTTCCATGCGCACTCCGACACCCGAACAACCGCACACAAACGGACATACCGCAACAGAACGCACTTGCGACTCGCTCGGTGAAGCGGGTAGGGCTAGTAAGGACACACACCCCTACACGCCGGCTTCGGAGGCGCCGCACACCGCAGTGCACGTACTGGCTTCGGCAGCCATATGCCGCGAACGATGGAGGACACCCATGTCACCCCGGCTCGACGCATCGCATACCCCGCTCGCGACGTCGACACCCCCACCGGAACAACTGGATCATCCCATCGACCCCCTCGACCTCCTCGAGGGACTCCCGGAGATCCCCCCGTACGACGAGATCGGCCCGGTCGACGCGCGGGCCCTGTCCAAGACCCTCTTCGAGCGGCTGGAGTCGCTGGAGGAAGGGACGTACGAGTACTCGTACGTCCGCAACACCCTCGTCGAGCTGAACCTCGCGCTCGTCAAGTTCGCCGCCTCCCGCTTCCGCTCCCGCAGCGAGCCGATGGAGGACATCATCCAGGTCGGCACCATCGGCCTGATCAAGGCGATCGACCGCTTCGAACTCTGCCGCGGTGTGGAGTTCCCCACTTTCGCGATGCCGACCATCATCGGCGAGATCAAGCGCTTCTTCCGTGACACCTCGTGGTCCGTGCGCGTCCCGCGCCGCCTTCAGGAGCTGCGGCTCGACCTCGCCAAGGCGGGCGACGAGCTGGCGCAGAAGCTGGACCGCGCCCCCACGGTCACGGAACTCGCCGAGCGGCTCGGCATCTCCAACGACGAGGTCGTCGAGGGCATGGCCGCCTCGAACGCCTACACCGCCTCGTCGCTGGACGCCCAGCCCGAGGAGGACGAGACCGAGGGCGCTCTCGCGGACCGCATCGGGTACGAGGACCACGGGCTCGAGGGCATCGAGTACATCGAGTCGCTCAAGCCCCTGATCGCCGAACTCCCCTCCCGGGACCGGAAGATCCTCTCCCTGCGGTTCGTCGCGAACATGACCCAGTCGGAGATCGGCGAGGAACTCGGCATCTCCCAGATGCACGTGTCCCGGCTGCTGGGGCGGACACTGGTGCGGCTGCGCAAGGGACTCACCCTGGAGGAGTGACCTCCGGGTCCGCCCCGAGCCGCCGAAGCCCCGGAAGCGGTCCGGCCGTCAACGCCGGACCGCTTCGGCGCGTCCGTCCCGCGTCCCACCCCTCCGGCTGGCCGGTACCCACCGTCCCAACCGTTATGCGGTTACCGCCGGAAACCTCTTTCCCCGACCCGCACCCTCCACCACTATGGGGCCCCCTACCGGCTGGTACGCCGGACCGGGGCCGCACGGGCGCGGCCGCGCTGTCGCGAGGAGGCTGGACGATGGCTCAGGGGGACCGGGCCGAGGCGGGCGGGGACCACGAGGGCGCGCCGGAGGCACGGTTGACCGCACTGCTGCGCTCCCCCACGCCGACGGCGTACCCCGCGCTGCAGGAGCTGCGCCGGCGGCACCACCCGGCGGTCCTGGCCTACGCCCGGTTGTGCGCGACGAGCGAATCCGCGGCCCGCCGGCTGGCGGCGGAGGCCTTCACCACCGCGGCCCGCGAGACGGCCCGCGGCGTCGAGCCGGCCCTCCCCCTGGGCCACCGGCTGCTGCTGCTCACCGCCCAGACGGCGGCCGGCTGGGCGCGCGACGAGCGCTCCGCGGGCGTCGACCCGGGCCTGCTGCTGGTGCTGAACACGGCCGGCCTGTCCGACGGCCCGACCCCGCCGCTGCTGCCGGCGTTCGAGTCGCTGCCGGCCCGCACCCAGGGGCTGATCTGGTACGGCGTCCTGGAGGAGGAGCCGCCGGAACGCACCGCGGCCTTCCTCGGGCTGAGCCGCACGGACGTGGCCTACGGCACACCGGGGGCCCTCAAGGCCCTGGGCCAGGCCTGCCTCAGACACCGGCTGGCCGCCTCGGACGACCCGCGCTGCGCCGACTTCCGCCGGCTGATCGAGGAGGCGGTACGGCCGGACGGACCGCGTCACAGCGCCGACCTGGACGCCCACATGGCCCGCTGCCCGCACTGCACGGCCGCCTTCGAGGACCTGCGGGCCCTGCGGGACACCCCGCGGCAGACGCTGGCGGAGGGGCTGCTGCCGTGGAGCGGAACGGCGTACATCCGCGCGGCGGAGCCACCGGTGACCGATGCCGTCCCCTCCGCGCAGGCGAGTTGGCCGCCCCGGCGCCGCGTCCTGCTGGCCTCGGCGGCCCTGGGCGTGGCCCTGGCCCCGCTCCTGGTGTTCCTGCTCGCCCCGGGCCACCGCTCCGGCCAGCAGCGGACGGCGGCGACACCCACGCCTCCCCCGGTGACCGTGACGGCCACGGTCTCCCTCACCCCGTCCGCCTCGGCGTCCCCCTCCCCTTCCCCGTCCCCCTCGGCCACGTCCCGGCCGCCGTCCCCCACCGCCTCCTCCCCCCGCCCGTCCACACCCCCGCCGCCCCGGAAGAAGCCCGCGCCGACACCCCCGCCCGCGCCTCCGGGCACCTCCTACGCCCCCGTGGTGAACCTCGCCACGGGCCGCTGCCTGGACATCCGCGACGGCGATCTGTACCAGGGCAACGACGTCGTGACCGCCCCCTGCGACTCCTCCGCCGACCAGCGCTGGCGCGTCGACCCCTACCTGGGGGTGCTCCGCTCGGCGGCCGACGACTCCTTCTGCCTCGACAGCCGGGGCTCCGTCGACCGGGGCGTGGGCATCTGGACCTGCGACTCGGTCCACGGCCGCAACGGCGACAACCTCCGCTTCACCGTCGACCCCGACGGAACGATCCGGCCGGCGATCGCCATCGAGACGGCGGTGACACCGGACGGCGGCGACGGGGTGGTGCTGGAGCCCTTGAGCGGAGGGTCCGTGCAGCGGTGGCGGGCCGGGCAGGCGGCGTGAACCGCGCGGCGCGGGGCTGGTGACCGGTCGTCAGGGGCCGCCCGTCGCCTCGGGCGGCCGCCGGCCCACGCTTACGCTGTCCGAGCCCGCTGACCTGCTGCCGGGCGACGACCGCCTCCCGAGGAGTGCCCATGAGCGTCACCGCGGCCCGCGTCGGCCGGTCGGCCGATCTGCCCGTCCTGCTGGTCGCGGTGGTGTGGGGCTCCAGCTATCTGGCCGCCAAGGGCGTCACCACGGCAGGGACCGTGACGGCCGTGCTGGTGCTGCGGTTCGCCGTGGCACTGCCGGTGCTGGTCGCAGCGGGATGGCGGCGGCTGCGGGCACTGAACGCCGTCCAGATACGCGGCGCCGGGCTGCTGGGGCTGATCCTCGCCGGGATCTTCCTGCTGGAGACGTACGGCGTGGTGCACACCTCGGCGACGAACGCCGGGCTGATCGTCAGCCTGACCATGGTGTTCACACCGCTGGCCGAGAGCCGGGTGCGCGGCACCCGGCTGCCCGGATCCTTCATGGCGGCCGCCGGTCTCTCGGTGCTCGGCGTGGCGCTGCTCACCCAGGGCGCCGGGTTCAGCGCCCCGACCGTGGGCGATCTGCTGATGCTGGCGGCCGCCGTCGCCCGTACGGTGCACGTCCTCGCCATGTCCCGCATGGAGTCGGTGCGCGACGCGGACGCGCTGTCCCTGACCACGGTCCAGCTGGGCGGGGCGGTCGTCGTGTTCGCCGTGCTGGCGGCGGTGCCGGGCACCGGTGCCTCGCCGTGGGCGGCCGCGGCCGGCTTCGGCTCCGGGGACTGGCTGGGGCTGCTGTACCTGTCCGCCTTCTGCACGCTGTTCGCGTTCTTCGTGCAGATGTGGGCGGTCCGCCGCACCTCTCCGTCCCGGGTGAGCCTGCTGCTCGGCACGGAGCCGGTGTGGGCGGCGGCGGTGGGCATCGCCGTGGGCGGCGACCGGCCGGGATGGCCGGGCCTGTTCGGCGCGCTGCTGGTGCTCGCCGGTACGGCCTGGGGGCGGTCGGTGGCGGACCGCGGGCGGGACACCGTCGCGCGGAAGGCGGCGGTGGCGGACGGAGCGGCCGTTCCCGAGGGGGCGGCGACGTCCTGAGAAGGCCCCTGACTTCCGCCGTGGACAGTCGTCGCCCGGCCACCCCAGCCGTACGGCGCGGACAGCTGGTCCGACGCCCGCTCAGACCATGCGTACGCCGCCGCGCCACACCCCGCTGACCAGCGGTACGCCCGGCCGGTAGGCCAGGTGGACATGGCTGGGGGCGTCCAGGACGGTCAGGTCGGCCCGGGCGCCGGGGGTGAGGCGGCCGACGTCCGTGCGGCGCAGGGCCGCCGCGCCGCCCGCCGTGGCCGACCAGACCGCCTCGTCGGGGGTCATCCGCATGTCGCGGACCGCCAGGGCGATGCAGAAGGGCACGGAGGAGGTGAAGGACGAGCCCGGATTGCAGTCCGTGGACAGGGCGACCGTGACGCCCGCGTCCAGCAGCCGGCGCGCGTCCGGCCACTCGGCACGGGTGGAGAACTCGGCGCCGGGCAGCAGGGTGGCGACCGTGTCGCTGTGCGCGAGGGCGTCGACGTCCGCGTCCGTGAGGTGCGTGCAGTGGTCGGCGCTGGCGGCGTCCAGCTCGACGGCCAGCTGGACGCCGGGGCCGTAGGAGAGTTGGTTGGCGTGGACGCGCGGATGCAGGCCCCTCGCCTTGCCGGCGGTGAGGATCGCGCGGGCCTGGTCGCCGTCGAAGGCGCCCTTCTCGCAGAACACGTCGATCCAGCGGGCGTGCGGCGCGCAGGCGTCCAGCATCTCGCCGGTGACCAGGGCGACATAGGCCGCCGGGTCGTCGGCGTAGTCCGGGGAGACGATGTGGGCGCCGAGGTAGGTCACCTCGTCGGTGTGCTCGGCGGCGATGCGCAGGGCGCGGGACTCGTCCTCGACGGTGAGGCCGTAGCCCGACTTGGTCTCGAGGGTGGTGGTGCCCTGGCGGAGGGCCTCCGCCAGGTAGTGGGTGAGGTTGGCCTCCAGTTCCGCGTCGGTCGCGGCGCGGGTGGCCGCGACCGTGGTGCGGATGCCGCCCGCCGTGTAGGAGCGGCCGGACATGCGGGCGTTGAACTCCTGGGTGCGGTCGCCGGCGAACACCAGGTGCGAGTGGGAGTCCACGAAGCCGGGCAGCACCGCCCGGCCGCCCGCGTCGATCCGGTTGTCGGTGGCGGGTGCTTTGCTGGATTCACCGGTCCACGCGACGCGGTCGCCGTCGATGACGACGGCCGCGTCCTGGATCAGGCCGAGGGGGGAACCGTCACCGAGGGAGGGGTCGTTGGTGACCAGCGTGGCGATGTTGGTGATGACCGTGCTGCTGCTCATGGTGTCCTCAGAGGTGGCCGGGTGGGGGTCGGCGGGCTTCAGCCGCGCAGTGCTTCGATCGCGTCCGCCAGCGCGGCGGGCACGTCCGGCACGAGCGTGTGCGCCCCGTCCCGCACGACCTGCCGGCCGCCGACGATCGTGTGCCGTACGTCCGCGGCGGAGGCGGCGAATACGGCGGTCTCGGCACCCAGTCGCGGCACCGGTCCCGCTGTCCTGACGGAGTCGAGGGCGACGGTCGTGAAGTCGGCGAGCGCCCCCGGTTCCAGGGTGCCCGCGTCCTCCCAGCCCAGGGCCGCGTGACCGTCCGCCGAAGCCGCGCGCAGCAGGGCCGGGGCCGTCCAGTGGCCCCGGGTGCGGGTGCGCAGCCGCTCGTTCAGCTCCATGGCACGCGCCTCTTCGAGCAGGTCGATGACGGCGTGGCTGTCGGAGCCGAGGGAGAGCGGGGAGCCCGCCCGTTGCAGGGCGACGGCCGGACCGATCCCGTCGGCCAGGTCGCGCTCGGTCGTCGGGCACATGCAGGTGCCGGTGCCCGACCCGCCGAGCAGGGCGATGTCCTCGTCGGTGAGGTGGGTGTTGTGCACACCGGTGGTGCGCGGCCCGAGGACGCCGTGGTCGGCGAGGAGCCGGGTGGGCGTGCAGCCGTGCGCGGCGAGGCACGCGTCGTTCTCCGCGGTCTGCTCCGACAGGTGCACGTGCAGCGGGGCCCGCCGCTCCTCGGCCCATTCCGCCACGGTCGCCAGCTGCCGCGCGGGCACGGCCCGTACGGAGTGGATCGCCGCGCCGATCCGTGCGTGGTCCCGTTCCTTGAGAACCGCACAGCGTTCGGCCCAGGCCTGTGCGCTGCCGTCGGAGAACCGCAGCTGATGGGGGTCGGGTGCCTCGCCGAAGCCGGAGGAGAGGTAACAGGTGTCGAGGAGGGTGATCCGGATGCCGGCCTCGGCGGCGGCCGCGATCAGCGCCTCGCCCATCGCGTTGGGGTCGGCGTAGGGGGTGCCGCCGGGTGCGTGGTGCACGTAGTGGAACTCACCGACGCAGGTGACGCCGGCCAGCGCCATCTCGGCGTACACCGCGCGGGCGAGGGCGTGGTAGGTCTCCGGGGTCAGGTGATCGGCGACGGAGTACATCACCTCGCGCCAGGTCCAGAAGGTCCCGGAGCCGACCTGGACGGTGCCGCGCAGCGCCCGGTGGAAGGCGTGGCTGTGGGCGTTCGCCAGGCCGGGGAGGGTGAGCCCGCGCAGGATCTCGGCACCGGGCGGCGGGGTGGGCACGTCCGTGCGGACGGCTTCGATCCGCCCGTCCGCGACCTGCACCGTCACCCCCGGCTCGACGTTCGTGCCGAGCCAGGCGTGCTCCAACCAGTAGGTCCGCGTCGTCACCTGCAGGCCAGCCCTTCCAGTACGTCGGCGAGCGCGCTCACCCCGGCCACGCAGTCGTCCTCGGCCGCGAACTCGGCCGGGGAGTGCGAGACGCCGGTGGGGTTGCGTACGAACAGCATGGCGGTCGGGATGCTCCCGGAGAGGATTCCGGCGTCGTGTCCGGCGCCGGTCCCGAGGACGGGCACCGTCAGACCGGTGTCCTTGCCCAGGATGCGGCCGAGTTCGTCGCGCAGGGCGTGGTCGAACTCCACGACCGGAGTAAAGGACTCCCGGACGACGTCCAGGTCGAGGCCGTGGGCGTCCGCGTACTCCCGGGCCGCCTTCTCGATGCCGCCGACCACCGTGTCCAGGGTCTCCTGGTCGGCGGCGCGGGAGTCGAGCCAGCCGCGCACCAGCGAGGGGATCGCGTTGACCCCGTTGGGCTCGACGGCGATCTTGCCGAAGGTGGCGACGGCACCGGCGAGTTCGGCCTCGCGGCGGGCGGCGAGGACGGTTTCGGCGTACGACAGCATCGGGTCGCGGCGGTCGCCCAGCCGGGTGGTGCCGGCGTGGTTGGCCTCGCCCCGGAAGTCGAACCGCCAGCGGCCGTGCGGCCAGATGGCGGACGCGATGCCGACGCGGTCGCCGGACAGGTCCAGCGCGCGGCCCTGCTCGACGTGCAGCTCCACGAAGGCGCCGATCCGGCCCAGCCGCTCGGGGTCGGGCCCGATGGCGTCGGGGTCGTATCCGGCGGCCGCCATGGCCTGCGGCAGCGTGATCCCCTCGCCGTCGGTGAGCCGGTGGGCCTGCTCGACGGTCAGCTGCCCCGCGGTGAGCCGGGAGCCGACACAGGCGAGCCCGAACCGGGCACCCTCCTCGTCACCGAAGTTGACGATGGCCAGGGGCTTGGCGAACCGCGCTCCCCTCCCGCGCAGTTCGTCCAGGGCGGCGAAGGAGGACACGACCCCGAGGGGCCCGTCGAAGGCGCCGCCGTCGGGCACCGAGTCCAGATGCGACCCGGTGACGACGGCGTCCCCGGCGGCCGGGTCCCCGAGCCAGGCCCACTGGTTCCCGTTCCGGTCGACCTCGTACGACAGTCCGCGTGCCTCGGCCTGCTCCCTGAACCAGGCCCGGCAGTCGGCGTCGGCGCCCGTCCAGGCGTGGCGCCGGTAGCCGCCGGAGGCGGAGCTGCGGCCGATCGGCAGCAGCTCCGCCCACATGCTGTGGAAGCTCACGCCTGGTCACCCTCGCGCATGGGCACCCGCACGCCCCGCTCCCCGGCCACCGACTCCGCGATGTCGTACCCGGCGTCCACGTGCCGGATGACGCCCATGCCGGGGTCGTTGGTGAGCACGCGCCGGATCTTCTCGCCGCCGAGCTTCGTGCCGTCGGCCACCGTCACCTGCCCGGCGTGGATGGACCGTCCCATACCCACACCGCCGCCGTGGTGGAGGGACACCCAGGACGCGCCCGAGGCCACGTTGACCATGGCGTTCAGCAGCGGCCAGTCGGCGATCGCGTCGGAGCCGTCGAGCATGGCCTCGGTCTCCCGGTAGGGGGAGGCGACGGAGCCGCAGTCGAGGTGGTCGCGGCCGATGGCCAGCGGGGCCGCCAGCTCTCCGGAGGCGACCATGTCGTTGAAACGCTCGCCGGCCTTGTCGCGCTCGCCGTAGCCGAGCCAGCAGATCCGCGCGGGCAGGCCCTGGAAGTGGACGCGCTCGCCGGCCATCTTGATCCAGCGGGCCAGGGACTCGTTCTCCGGGAAGAGGTCGAGGATCGCCTTGTCGGTCTTGGCGATGTCGGCGGGGTCGCCGGACAGGGCGGCCCAGCGGAAGGGGCCCTTGCCCTCGCAGAAGAGGGGACGGATGTACGCGGGGACGAAGCCGGGGAAGGCGAACGCGCGGTCGTACCCGGCCAGCTGGGCCTCGCCGCGGATGGAGTTGCCGTAGTCGAAGACCTCGGCGCCGGCGTCCATGAAGCCGACCATGGCCTCCACGTGCTTCGCCATGGACTCGCGCGCACGCGTGGTGAAGCCGGCCGGGTCCTTGGCGGCGGCGTCGGCCATGTCCTCGAAGGCGATGCCGACGGGGAGGTAGGCCAGCGGGTCGTGGGCGGAGGTCTGGTCGGTGACGATGTCGATCGGCGCGTTCATCGCGAGCAGCTGCGGGACCAGCTCGGCCGCGTTGCCGAGGACGCCGATGGACAGCGGCTTGCGCTGGTCGCGGGCCTCGGTGGCCAGCTGGAGCGCGTGGTCGAGGTTGTCGGCCCTGACGTCCAGGTACCGGTGCTCGATGCGGCGCTCGATGGCGCGCGGGTCGCAGTCGATGCAGATGGCGACGCCGTCGTTCATGGTGACGGCGAGGGGCTGGGCGCCGCCCATGCCGCCGAGGCCGGCGGTGAGGGTGATCGTGCCGGCCAGGGTGCCGTCGAACTTCTTCGCGGCGACGGCGGCGAAGGTCTCGTAGGTGCCCTGGAGGATGCCCTGGGTGCCGATGTAGATCCAGGAGCCGGCGGTCATCTGGCCGTACATGGTCAGGCCGAGGGCCTCCAGACGGCGGAACTCCTCCCAGTTGGCCCAGTCGCCGACGAGGTTGGAGTTGGCGATGAGGACGCGCGGGGCCCACTCGTGGGTCTGCATCACGCCGACCGGGCGGCCGGACTGGACCAGCATGGTCTCGTCCTGCTTGAGGGTGCGCAGCGTGCGGACCATCGCGTCGAAGGAGCGCCAGTCGCGGGCGGCCTTGCCGGTGCCGCCGTAGACGACGAGCTTGTCGGGGTGCTCGGCGACCTCGGGGTCGAGGTTGTTCTGCAGCATCCGCAGGGCGGCTTCCTGCTGCCATCCCAGGGTGCTCAGTTCCGTGCCGCGCGGTGCTCGTACGGGGCGGGGTCCCGACATCGTCTGCCTCCTCCTGTTGCTATGTCTATTCACATCCTGTCTCCCTGAATAGAGCTAGTCAATAGATCCGGGCGGCGCCGTCCGCGTGCGAGGGGTGTTTGGCTGGAAGCACCGGTCACCGCGACAGGACGGGGAAGCCGTGGAGCACGAGCGCGAGCACGACATCGAGACCGAGGCCCGCCGGCGCGCCGGACGGCGGGACGAGGCGGTACGCGCGGCGGTCGAGCAGGGGCTGCTGGGGCCGGACGCGGCCGTGGTGGGCCTGCTCGACGTCACCGGCATCCGGGAGTCGGCGGCGGCCCTGCGCGCGGCGTTCGACGCGGTCACGGCGCCCGGGACGCCGGTCCTGCACGCCTTCGCGGTGAAGGCGACCCCGCTGGTGCCGGTGCTGCGGCTGCTGCGCGAGGCGGGCATCGGCGCGGAGGTGGCGAGCCCCGGGGAACTGGCGCTGGCCCGGGCGGCCGGGGTGCCGCCCGCCCGGACGGTGCTGGACTCGCCCGCCAAGACGCCGGCGGAGCTGCGCGAGGCACTGGCGCTCGGCATCGCCGTGAACGCCGACAATCCGCAGGAGCTGGACCGGCTGGACGCCCTGGTACGGTCCGCGCCCAGCCGGTCGCCGCTCGGCATCCGGATCAATCCGCAGGTCGGCGGCGGCACGATCGGGGCGACCTCCACGGCGACGGAGACGTCGAAGTTCGGGGTGGCACTGCGCGACGAGGGGGCGCGCGAGTGGGTCGTACGGACGTACCTGGACCGGCCGTGGCTGACCCGGCTGCACGCGCACACCGGCTCGCAGGGCATCCCGCTGTCGCTGATGGCGCGGGGGGTGGCGGAGACGTACGCGCTCGCGGAGGAGATCAACGCGCGCGCCGGGCGCCACCAGATCGACACGCTCGACATCGGCGGCGGACTGCCGGTGAACTTCGCCTCCGAGGACGCGACACCGTCGTACGCGCAGTTCGCGCGGCTGCTGGCCGAGGAGGTGCCGGGACTGTTCGCCGGGCGGTACGGGCTGGTGACCGAGTTCGGGCGGTCGCTGCTGGCCAAGCACGGGACGCTGGTGGCCCGGGTGGAGTACGCCAAGAGCGCGGGCGGGCGGCGGATCGCGGTGACGCACGCGGGTGTGCAGGTGGCGACGCGGACGGTGTACGTACCGGGGACGTGGCCCCTGAGGATCGCCGCGTACGACGCCAAGGGGCGCCCCAAGGCGGGGCCTCGGGTGGTGCAGGACGTGGCCGGACCGGCCTGCTTCTCGGGCGACCTGCTGGCCGAGGGCCGCTCGCTGCCCCTGCTGGAGCAGGGTGACCACGCGGCGGCGCTCGACACGGGCGCGTACGGCTTCGCCCACCACTACGCCTACAACTCCCTGGTCCGCCCCGGCATCTACGGCTTCGCGCCGGACGGCTCGGGCGGCATCGCCTTCGCGACCGTACGGGAACCGCAGACGATCGCCGAGGTGGTGACGGAGTCCGGCGGGGCGCACGCGTCGGCGCTCACCACCCTGCGCGCACCCGGGAGCCGTTGACGCACCCCCGGCTCCGCTCGAACAAATGGATCAACCGGCCTGAAACACACGTCAGTTGACCCACTCTAGTACGCCGGCTGCATGTTCCACCGGAAAATGCCAAAGGCCTCACCTCCCGCACACACGTTGCGTAGTGTCGCTGTCACTCAGCCGGAGTCCCAGGCGGGAGGGGAGCCACGGTGCCCGGAATCGACGAGTGCCTGCTGGAAGCGATGCGGTTACCGGGTGCCCGGGGAGCCGCACTGGTGGACTGGACGAGCGGACTGGCGCTCGGCACGGTCGGGGAGGCCCCTGGCGGCGATCACGAGACGACCGCCGCCGAGGCCGCCGAACTGGCCCGGATGGCAGCCGAGCACGGTGCCTTCGCGTCCCACGGGGACGAGCACCCGCCCATCGAGGACGTGATCGTCAGCAACCGCGACAGCTACCACCTGCTGCGGTTCCTGGACACGTCCTTCGACAGCAGCCTGTTCCTGCACCTGTGGCTCGGCCGCGAGGAGGGCAACCTCGCCCTCGCCCGCATCCGGCTCGGCGAGATGGCCGCCCGGCTGGTGCTGGGATGACCATGGTCCGGACACCCCCGCCGCCCCTGCCGGTGCGGGACAAGGCGGCAGGCCGCGCCCTGTCCCCGATGCTGACCCGGCTCGCCGAGGAGCGGGCCACCGGGGTCCTGCTCCGCGAGCACGGCACCCTGTACCTCGCCGAGGGCCGGGTGGTGCACGCCGAGAGCCCCCTCGCCCCCGGTCTCGACGTGCTCCTCACGGCCCACGGCACCCTCGCGACCGCCGCCTGGCAGCGGGCGGCCGCCGAGACCGCGGGTCCGCTGAAGGCGGCCGAACTCCTGCTGGACAGCGGTCTGCTGCCCGCGGGCGCGCTGGAGCTGTGCCACCTGGACGCGCTGTACGACGCCGGGTACTTCGCGCTGGCGCAGAGCAGCGCCCCGGGCCGGTTCCGCTACGACAACACGCCCCGGATCGGCCCGCTGCCCTCGGTCCCGGTCGTCGCGCTGGAACGCGAGACACTGCGCCGGCGCCTGCTGCTGCACCGGCTGTGGCCCGACCCGGCCGCCGACAGTGCCCCGCTGATCCGCGCGGACCCGGTGACGGCCGCGCCGGTCACGCACCGGCAGCGGGCGGTCCTGGACCGCGTGGACGGTGTCCGCACGGCCGTCGAGATCGCCCGGAACCTGGGCCGGCAGGCCTTCCACACGCTCGTCGACGTGCGCCGGCTCGCGGCGGCCGGCCACGTCACCCCGTGGACACCGGTGCCCGCGGAACCGGCCCCGCCGCCCCCACCCCCGGTCACCGACCCCGACATCGCGCTGCTGAAGAGGCTCAGGGATGCGCTGGAGGCGCTTTGAACGGCACCGCCCCGCCGAGAGGAGAGAGCTGATGGTGTCCGAGGAGGACCGGCAGACCGTCCTGGACGAGCTGCACCGGCTGCGCAGCCGGGTACCCCAGCTCACCGGCGCCCTCGCGGCCGGCGTCGACGGTCTCGTCGTCGCCCACGACACCCCCGGGGTCGACCCGGAGGGCCTGTCGGCGCTCACCGCCGCCGCGCTCGGCGTCGCCGTACGGGTCTCCGACGCCACCGGACACGGCGGCTTCCGCGAGCTGCTGGTGCGCGGCGAGCGCGGCTACGTCGCCACCTACGCGGCCGGCCGCACCGCCGTACTGACCCTGCTCGCCCAGGACCGGGTCAACGTCGGCCGGCTCCACCTGGAGGGCCGCCGGTCCGGCGCGCGCCTCGGGGAACTGCTGGACGCCGCCGAGGCCGCCGCCCGCGCCGCCCGCCCGGCCGGCCGGCCACTGGGAGCCGTCAGCACCACACCCCCGACCCGAACCCGTACGACCCGCACCACGAGCGCCGAAGCGCGCACCGCAACCGACAGCTGAGAGGACCACCATGGCCAACACCGAGACCGCACTGAAGGAAGCCCTCACCTCGATCGAGGGCGCCACCGGCGTCGCGCTCGTCGACTACACCAGCGGGATGGCGCTGGGCACCATGGGCGGCAGCAAGAGCTTCGACCTGAACGTGGCCGCCGCCGGCAACACCGACGTGATCCGCGCCAAGATGCGCACGATGGAGATGCTGGGCCTCAAGGCCGGCATCGAGGACATCCTGATCACCCTGTCGGACCAGTACCACCTGATCCGCCTGCTCAGCAGCCGCGGCGGCAACGGCCTGTTCCTCTACCTGGTCCTCGACGCGAGCCGGGCCAACCTGGCGATGGCCCGGCACCAGCTGAGGAAGATCGAGGAGGATCTGGAGGTCTAGTCAGACCAGTGCCTCGGTACGGCGGCGGGCCCCGCCCGGGGCCGCGTCGCCGGCCGCGACGCCCGTACCCCGCAGGCCCTTGACGGCCTTGCCCGCCGGGCGCCCACCACGCTTGTCGAGCCAGTCGACACGCACCCACAGCAGCGTCTCCCCGGCCCGCTCGCGCCGGCCGAGCCAGGCGGCCTTCAGCCGGAGCCCGGTGCCGATCCCGGCGAGCAGCATGCCGCCGGCCGCGGGCACCGCGAGGGAGCCGCCGAGCGCGGCCAGGAACGCCGACAGCAACCACCAGCGGTGCCCCCGGCGCCAGTTGCGCATCGTCACCGCCCGGTCCTGCAGCACGTCGTACTTGCCCGCGCGGGCCGCCCCGCGGGCGAGGGCGGCGTACCGGCCCCGGCGCGCCAGCGCCACGGCGGCCGCGCCGACGAGGAACAGCACGGCCCCGGCCATCACCCCGATCCGGCGCCCGGTCACCCCCGGCACCAGCACACCGATCCCCGCAGCGAACACCCCGAGCCACCACATCGGCGCGGCCCCCGCCCGTACGACGACGGCCACCCGAGCCAGCCCCTGTCCTCCGCGCGCCACGTCAGCCTCCCGTGTCACGTCTCTCCGAAGCGCCTGTGTCTCGTGCAGAAGCTAGCGGCGCAACGTGAGACGAATCTGAGAGCGCGGCAGGTCACTCCACGAACAGCCCCCGGGCGGCCGCGTGCGCGTCGAACTCCTCCAGCCTGGCCTGGGCGTCCGGCAGGTCGTCGCAGAGCGCCTCCAGCAGCACCCGGCCCAGCAGCATCGGCGCGCACGCGGTGTCGAAGGCGAGCCCGGTGCCGACGGCGGCGGGCAGCAGCAGGTCGGAGTGCCTGGCGACCGGCGCGAAGGCGGAGTCGGCGACCGTGACGACGGTCAGGCCGGCCTCCTTGGCGTAGGCGAGGGTGTCGACGACCTCGCGCGGGTGCCGGGGCAGCGCGAAGCACAGCAGGGCCGTGGCGCCCGCGCGCACGGCCGCGTCGATGCGGTCCTGGATCATCGTGCCGCCCTCGTTGAGCAGCCGGACGTCCGGGTGGACCTTGGCGGCGAAGTACGCGAAGCCGTACGCCTGTGAGGCGGCGGCGCGCAGCCCGAGCACCGGCAGCGGGCGGGAGGCGGCGAGGATCCGGCCGGCCTTCTGCACCGGGCGGGGGTCGGCGAGCAGTTCGGCGAGGTGCCTGAGGTTCTCGATCTCGGCCTCGACGGCCTGCTGGTACTCGTTGTACGCGCCCGTCTCGGCGGCCGGTTCCGCGGGCACGACCTCGCGCAGGTGCTTGCGCAGGGCCGGGTAGCCGTCGAAGCCGAGCGCGACCGCGAACCGGGTCACAGACGGCTGGCTGACGCCCGCCAGCTCGGCCAGCTCCACGCTGGACAGGAAGGGCACGTCGGCGGCCCGCCGCACCATGCTGTGCGCGATGCGGCGCTGGGTCGGCGTGAGCCGGTGGCCCTCGAAGAGCGCCTGCAGCCGGCCGGCCGGACTGTCCGTCACCCCGGACGGCCCGGCGGACGGCCCGCCGGACGCCGCACCGGTACTCCTGTCCACGCTCATGACGTGCTCCCCCTCCAGATGTCCGTGAACCGGTCGAGCAGTGCGGCCGCCGCCGTCACGTCGTCCGTGAGCGGCCGGTCGGCCGGGTCGGCGTCGAGAACCGGATCGGCGAGCGCGAACGCCCGTCCGGCCGGCAGCCCCGGGTCGGGCCGCAGATCGCGCTGGCGCAGCGCCCGGACGGCGGCGACCAGCTCACAGCCGACCACCAGACGGTACGCACCGCACGCGCGCAGGGTCTGCCGCGCGGCGAGCGAGGCGAAACTCGCCTGTTCCTCGACGCCCCGGGAGAGTACAGCGTGGCCGAGCGAGGCGGGGGCCGAGAAGGCCCGCAGATCGCCGAGGGCCGCTCCGGCCGCGTACTCCAGGATCATCACGCCGGAGGAGGCCGGCTCGTGGTCGGCGAGGAAGGGGCGCAGGCGGGTGTAGGCGGGTTCGTTGAGCGTGGACAGGCGGGACGTCGACAGCCGGGCCACCTGGGTCACCGCCAGCCGGAAGTGGTCCAGGGCGAGGGCGGTCTGGGCCTGGTAGAAACCGCCGTGGTGGTAGGCGGCCAGGTCCTCCGGCGCGATGAGCGGGTTCTCGGCCGCCGCGTTGATCTCCACGGTCAGGACCTGCTCCAGGGCGTCGGCCGCGTCGTGCGCGGGGCCGTGGATCTGGGGCAGGCAGCGGAAGCCGTACGGGTCCTGGATCCGGCCCAGTGGTGGCGTCGGCCGGTCCGCGGCACCGATCAGCTCCCGCATCCGCCGGGCCACCTCGGTGCTCCCCCGGTGCGGGCGGGCCAGGTGCACGGGCGCGGCGTACGCCTCGTGGGAGCCGTCGACGGCGAGCAGGGACAGCGCCGCGACGACCTGGGTGGCGCCGATCAGCCCGCGCAGTTCGTGCAGCGCCAGTGCGGACTGGCCGAGGGTGAGGGCATTGCTGCTGATCAGAGCGAGGGCGTCGTTGTTGTCGAGGGGCTGCGGCTCGGGGGCGCCGGTCCCCCGCCACGGGTGTTCCCCGGCCAGCGCGAGTCCGACCTGGGCGAGCGCGGCGATGTCGCCGGTGCCGACGGAGCCGAACTCGTTGACGACCGGGTGGGTGCCCGCCGCCAGGGCCTCGCACAGGGCGGTGACCACGCCGGGGCGCAGTCCGGCACCCCCGGCGAGCACCTGGTTGGCCCGGACGGCGAGCATCGCGCGCACCTGCCGGGCCGGGACTTCCCCGCCTATGGCGCCGGCGTGGCTGCGCAGCAGGCGCAGTCCGTGTCCGGCGGCGGCCTCGGTGGGCACGTCCTCGTTCCGGTTGGCGCCCACGCCGGTGGAACGGCCGTAGACGCGTCCGGTGGCCGCGATCTGCCGGGCGGCGTTCCACGACGCCTCCGCCCGCCGCATCGCATCGGCCTCCGGGACCGGGAGGGCGGCCGCGTCGGCGAGCCGTACGACGTCCTCGACGCCGAGCCGGGCCCCGTCGAGGACGACCGTGGCGGACCGCACGGACCCCGGCGCGTCCATGATGCGAGACGGCATCACACCCAAACTCCCCTCGGTCCCGGGCATCCTGCTTGCTCGCGGTCATCGGTCACCTCGGATCCATGCCGGAGCATCGACAACCTATTCAGACACCAAGAACTCTGCATGACGTTATGCAGCCGGGCAAGGGACATCTCATGATCCGGTTCGGGAGGCCGGCTCCCGGCCGGAACAGGGGGCTAACCCCAGTGCGGACCAGGACGGCCGCTCCCTAGGGTGGACGGCATGAACGCATCGGACCCGGGCGAGGTCGGCCTCAGGAAGGACCTGGACCTGAGGAAGGACCTGGACGCCACCGTACGGGCACGCAGGGAGCTGGGCGAGGAGTACGACTCCGCGCTGGCGGACTCCTTCCTGGAGAAGGTCGAGCAGCGGATCGACGACGTGGTGGACCGCCGGGTGCGGCGGCACCTGGCCGAGCAGCAGATGGTGGCGGCCCGCGGGTCCCGGCGCCCGAAACCGGCCGACTCCTGGGCCGAGCGGTACGGCTTCGCCCTGATCACACTGGTCCTCGCGATCCCGCTGTCCGCGATCGCCGGAGCCCTCGCCGGGTTGTCCGGGATGGTGGCCGCCTGGGTCGGCATCGTCGGCGTCAACGCGGTCCAGGCCGTACGGCTCAACCCGGAACTCCTCGCCGGCCGGCGCGGGGACCGGTCCGCCCAGGACCGCTGAGCGGACCGTCCGCCCCGCAGGCGTTCAGGCCTGCCGGGTCGGCAGCACCATGATCTGGCGGAGGTTGACGTGCCGGGGCCGGCTGACGGCGTAGGCGACGACATCCGCGACCTCCGCCGCCGCGAGCGCTCCGATCGCCTCGAACATGCCGTCCAGCTGCCCGGCCAGTTCGGCGCTGTCGACGTGCGTCTTCAGCTCGGTCTCGGTCAGCCCCGGCTCGATGTTGGTGACCCGCACGTCGCGCGGCCCGAACTCGGTGCGCAGGGACTGCGACAGATAGGTGACGGCCGCCTTGGTCGCCCCGTACACCGCGTAGTTGGGGAAGGGGACGTGGGCGCCGATGGAGGAGACGTTCACCAGGTCGGCGGTGCGGCCCTCGGCGCCGGCGGCCACCAGGTCGGCGGTGAAGGCACGGATGACGCGCAGCACCCCGGCGACGTTGGTGTCGAGCATCCGCTGCCATTCGTCGAGCCGCCCCTCGTCGATCGGGTTCGGCTGCATGACACCGGCGTTGTTGACGACGAGGTCGACGGCCCCGAACGTCTCGTGGACCAGATCCCGGGCGGCCTCGACGGACGCGTCGTCGGTGACGTCGGCCGCCACGGCGAGCGCCTGACCGCCCTCGGCCCGGATCTTCGCCACCACGGCCTCCAGCCGGTCCGCACGCCGGGCGAACAGCGCCACGCGGGCGCCCTCCGCGGCGAGGTGCAGGGCGAGGGCCTCGCCGATGCCGCTGGCGGCCCCGGTGACGACGGCGACACGGCCGGACAGGTTCTCGTACGACATGGGTGTTCCCCCTGGTTCGTGCCCCGCCGGGGCGTCTCCCCGGCGGCTGTCCCAGCCTCGCCGCGTCCGGCGGCCGTACCCAGGGATGCGCTTTTCCTGGGTCTGCCAGTACCAGGCTGGCGCGCCGCGGCTGCCCTACGATCGGGGGCATGAACGGGGAATGGCGGGAAGGAGAGGTGGGCGACTTCCTGCGCTCGCGCCGCGCTCGCATCCAGCCCGAGGAGGTGGGGCTGCCCTCGCACGGGCGGCGCCGCGTGCCGGGCCTGCGCCGCGAGGAGGTCGCCCAGCTCGCCGGGGTGAGCGTGGACTACTACATCCGGCTGGAGCAGGGCCGCGGAGCGAGCGTGAGCGACGCCGTCCTGGACGCCGTCGCGCGGGTCCTGCGGCTGGACGAGACCGAGCACGCCTACCTGCGGACGGTCGCCCGTCCGCCCCGCCGGACCCGCGGGCGGCAGGCGCCCGCGGCCCGCGTCCGCCCCGGCATCCGGATACTGCTGGACGGCATGGAGCGCAGCCCGGCGTTCGTCCTGGGCCGCCGCATGGACGTCCTGGCGTGGAACGCGCTCGGCGACGCGGTGAACGGCTTCAGCCGCATGGCGCCGGCCGAGCGGAACGTCCCCCGGCAGGTCTTCCTCGACCCGGCGGGCCGGGACCTCTACCCCGACTGGGCCGCGGTGGCCGCCCAGACGGTGGCCCACCTGCGCCTGAACGCGGGCCGGTACGCCGACGACACCGACCTGTGCGCGCTGGTGGGCGAACTGTCGCTGAAGAGCGAGGACTTCCGCCGACTGTGGGCGGACCACGAGGTCAAGGAGTGCGCGTACGGCGTGAAGAAGGTACGGCACCCGGTGGCCGGCCTGCTGACCCTGCCGTACGAGACCCTGACGGTCCCCGCGGACCCGGAGCAGACCATCGTGGTGTACACGCCGGAGCCGGGCTCGGAGACCGCGGAACGCCTCGCCCTGCTGGGCAGTTGGGAGTCGAGCACCGCCCGCTGAGCGGTGCCCGGCGCCGGCCTCACTCCACCGTCACGGACTTCGCCAGGTTGCGCGGCTGGTCCACCTCGTTGCCCCGGGCGGTGGCCAGTTCGCAGGCGAAGACCTGCAGCGGCACCGTGGCCACCAGCGGCTGCAGCAGCGTCGGCGTGGCGGGGATGCGGATCAGATGGTCGGCGTACGGGACCACCGCCTCGTCCCCCTCCTCCGCGATGACGATCGTCCGCGCCCCGCGCGCCCGGATCTCCTGGATGTTGGAGACGATCTTGTCGTACAGGACGGACCGGCCACGCGGCGACGGCACGACCACCACCACCGGCAGGTCCTCCTCGATCAGCGCGATCGGCCCGTGCTTCAGCTCGCCCGCCGCGAAGCCCTCGGCGTGCATGTAGGCCAGTTCCTTGAGCTTCAGGGCGCCTTCGAGGGCGACCGGGTAGCCCACGTGCCGGCCCAGGAACAGCACGGTGTCCTTGGTGGCCAGGGTGCGGGCCAGGGCCCGTACCGGCTCCATCGTCTCCAGGACCCGCTCGACCTCCTCCGAGATCCGGGACAGGTCCCTGATGACGGCCTGGATCTCGTCGCCCCACTTGGTGCCCCGCACCTGGCCCAGGTACAGGGCCACCAGGTAGCAGGCCACCAGCTGGGTCAGGAACGCCTTCGTGGAGGCGACGGCGACCTCGGGGCCGGCGTGCGTGTACAGCACCGCGTCCGACTCGCGCGGGATCGTCGAACCGTTGGTGTTGCAGATCGCCAGCACCTTGGAGCCCTGCTCGCGCGCGTGCCGGAGGGCCATCAGGGTGTCCATGGTCTCGCCGGACTGGGAGATGGCGATGACGAGGGAGCGCCCGTCCAGGATCGGGTCCCGGTAGCGGAACTCGCTCGCCAGCTCCACCTCGCACGGGATGCGCGTCCAGTGCTCGATGGCGTACTTGGCGATCAGACCGGCGTGGAAGGCCGTACCGCAGGCGACGATGACGACCTTGTCGACCTCGCGCAGCTCCGAGGGACTGATGCGGACCTCGTCCAGGGTCAGCGAGCCGGACGGGTCGATGCGCCCGAGCAGCGTGTCGGCGACCGCCTTCGGCTGCTCGGCGATCTCCTTGAGCATGAAGTAGTCATAGCCCCCCTTCTCCGCGGCGGAGGCGTCCCAGTCCACGTGGTAGGAACGGACCTCGGCCGGGCGGCCGTCGAAGCCGGTCACCGTGACACCGTCGCGGCGCAGCTCCACCACCTGGTCCTGGCCCAGCTCGACCGCGGAGCGCGTGTGCGCGATGAAGGCGGCGACGTCGGAGGCGAGGAACGCCTCGCCCTCTCCGAGGCCCACCACGAGCGGGGAGTTCCGCCGCGCGCCGACGACCACGTCCGGATCGTCGGCGTGCGCCGCGACCAGCGTGAACGCGCCCTCCAGCCGCCGGCACACCAGCCGCATCGCCTCCGCCAGGTCGGCGGTCGCCGAGAACTCCTCGGCCAGCAGGTGGGCGACCACCTCCGTGTCCGTCTCGGAGGTCAGCTCATGGCCCCGCTCGGCCAACTCCGCCCGCAGCACCGCGAAGTTCTCGATGATGCCGTTGTGGACCACGGCGACCCGGCCCGCGTTGTCCAGATGCGGGTGCGCGTTCGCGTCCGTGGGGCCGCCGTGCGTGGCCCAGCGCGTGTGCCCGATGCCCGTCGAACCCGTCGGCAGCGGCCGTTCGACCAGCTCCTTCTCCAGGTTGACCAGCTTCCCGGCCTTCTTGGCGGCGGCCAGTCCGCCGTCCGCGAGCACGGCGACACCCGCCGAGTCGTACCCCCGGTACTCCAGCCGCTTGAGCCCGGCCATCACGACATCGAGCGCCGACTGCGGCCCTACGTATCCCACGATTCCGCACATGAGCGGCAGCCTACGGCTCGGGAACCTCCCGAACAGGCCTCCGCCTGCCCGAAATCGGAAATTCCCACCGTCGTACGAAGGCCCCCGTGGTCAAATGGCGCTCGGCGAGGGCCGGGTCGGGGGGAGTCCGGATGAGCGAGCGGCACCGTGCGGTGTACTACGTCGATTTCGAGGACGACTTCGGGCTGAGCGGGCTCGCCGGCGGTGTGGGTTCCGGCACCGGACCGCGGCCCGACCCGCCGTCCGTACTGGCGTCCGCCGCGCGGGCCGCCACCGACGGCGAGGACTACCGGCTCGGCACCGACGTACGCCTCCTGCTGGACTTCCCGTTGTCCGACGACGCGCTCCGCGCCCTGTGGTCCGCCGCCACCGCGCGGCGCTTCGACCCCTGCGGCCACGGCATCGCCCCGCGCGCCTGGCTGCGCCTGCTGGCCGAGGCGTGCCCGGCCTACGCGCCGGCCCGGACCGAGGCGGAGCGGGAGTGCCTGGACGAGACACGCCCCGTGGTGCCGGAGGAGGAGCTGCGCGCGACGGTCCGCTCCGAGATACGGTCCGCCGCTCCCGCACTGGCCGCCGTCGTGCCCCCGCAGGTCGTCCCCGCGCTCCTGCGGATCACCGGCGACGTCGACGCGGATCTCGGCCTCCGGCTGCTGCTGCGCGTCCTCAAGGCGTCCGCCGTACCCGTGGACAAGGAGCGGTACGACCGGCTGCTGCGCATCGGCGACCGGCTCGCGTTTCCCGGAGCCGCCGTCTTCGAGGGCCTTCGGGTCCGCTGGCCGCCCCTGGACGCCGGCCTGCGGAACTTCGCGTCCGCGTTCGGGCTGCCGTTCCTCGCCGCGATGTTCCACGGGGAGCACGACGCCTGGCGGTACGAGGGCACGCGCACACCGCGCGGCCACGTCTCCGCGCTCACACACCACGACCCCGGCCTCGCCCCCGGCACCCAGGCCGCCGTCCTCCTCCAGGACGTCCGGCGCCTGCTGGACTCACCGCTGTCCGACGCGGCGGTCACCGCCCTGTGGCAGACGGCCTCGGCCCGGCGGCGGCGGGCGGACGACCCGGACGACGCGGAGGTCGTCCTGTGGCGGATCGCCGCCGTCGGGCCTCGCCGCGTGGACGATTTCGACCTGGACGGCCGGGAGTGGCTGCGGGAGGTCGCCGAGGTGTGCGCCGAGCGTCTGGCGCAGGTCGCCCCCGGGTACACGCCGGCCCCGCCGGCGCCCCGGACCGACCTCTCGGACCAGGTGCTGTGCGAGATCCGGGAGACCGGCCCCCTCCTGGACCGCGCAGCCGGCGACATCACGGACCTGCTCCGGGCGACGGTGGCCTCCGTGGACCCTGACCTGGGCTACCGCCTCCTGTTGCAGATGCTGGGCGCCCACGATGTGCCGGTGACGCACGGTCAGTACGCCCGTCACCAGGCCCTCGGCGCCCGCCTCGGCTACCACGAGGAGTACGTCACCGAGCGGCTGGGGAGGCTGGTGCGACCGGAGTGAGGGCGCCGGACCCGAGGCGTGACGGACCCCACCCGCCGTCCCGTTCAAACTCCGTTAACAATGGACTGTGATCTCACCGGTCTCCTCGATGCCCCGGAGCGCCAACCGGCACAAGCCGGAGGCGACTCCCTACGTCGACCTCACCCGTGCCGAGTGGAGCGCGCTGCGCGACAAGACGCCGCTGCCGCTCACCGCCGAGGAGGTGGAGAAGCTCCGCGGCCTCGGCGACGTCATCGACCTGGACGAGGTGCGGGACATCTACCTCCCGCTGTCCCGGCTCCTCAATCTCTACGTCGGCGCCACGGACGGTCTGAGAGGGGCCCTGAACACCTTCCTCGGTGAAAAGGGCTCCCAGTCCGGTACCCCGTTCGTCATAGGGGTCGCCGGTTCGGTGGCCGTGGGCAAGTCCACCGTGGCCCGCCTGCTGCAGGCCCTGCTCTCCCGCTGGCCCGAACACCCGCGCGTGGAGCTGGTCACGACGGACGGCTTCCTGCTCCCCACCAAGGAGCTGGAGGCCCGCGGCCTGATGTCGCGGAAAGGATTCCCCGAGTCCTACGACCGCCGGGCCCTCACCCGCTTCGTCGCCGGCATCAAGGCCGGCAAGGACGAGGTGACGGCGCCCGTCTACTCCCACCTGATCTACGACATCGTCCCGGACCAGCGGCTCACCGTCCGCCGCCCGGACATCCTGATCGTCGAGGGCCTGAACGTCCTCCAGCCCGCCCTGCCCGGCAAGGACGGCCGCACCCGGGTCGGTCTCGCCGACTACTTCGACTTCAGCGTGTACGTCGACGCGAGCGCCGAGGACATCGAGCGCTGGTACCTCAACCGGTTCAAGAAGCTGCGCCACACGGCCTTCCAGAACCCCAATTCGTACTTCCGCAAGTACACCCAGGTCTCCGAGGAGGAGGCCCTCGACTACGCCCGCACCCTGTGGCGGACGATCAACAAGCCCAACCTGGTCGAGAACATCGCCCCCACCCGCGGCCGCGCCACCCTCATCCTCCGCAAGGGCCCGGACCACAAGGTGCAGCGCCTGCGTCTCCGCAAGCTGTAGCGCTCCCGGAAAGGGGCGCGGGGAACCGCGCGGCAGGCCACGACGAAAGCCGTCGCCCGCAACGCGCGGTCCCCCGCGCCCCGAACCCGTGGAAGCCCTATCCCAACGCCGACTTCACGGCGTCGGCCAGCCGCCCGGCGACCGACCGCGCCTGATCGATGTCGGCCGCCTCGACCATGACCCGCACCAGCGGCTCCGTACCGGACGGGCGCAGCAGCACCCGGCCCGTCTCCCCCAGCTCCCGCTCGGCCTCGCAGACCGCAGTGGCCAGGTCGGCCGACGTACGCACCCGCGACTTGTCCACGTCCGGCACATTGATCAGCACCTGCGGCAGCCGCTCCATCACGGAGGCCAGCTCCCGGAGGCTACGGCCGGTCTCCGCGACCCGGGCGGCCAGCAGCAGCCCGGTCAGCGTGCCGTCACCGGTCGTCGCGTGGTCGAGGATGATCACGTGCCCGGACTGCTCGCCGCCCAGGGCGTAGCCGTGCTCCTTCATCTCCTCCAGCACGTACCGGTCACCGACGGCGGTCTGCACCAGCCGGATGCCCGCACGCTCCATCGCCAGCTTGAAGCCCAGGTTGGACATGACCGTGGCGACCACCGTGTCGGCGCGCAGCGCGGAGTGCTCCCGCATCGCCAGCGCGAGCACGGAGAGGATCTGGTCGCCGTCGATCTCCTCGCCGGTGTGGTCCACGGCCAGGCACCGGTCGGCGTCCCCGTCGTGCGCGACGCCGAAGTGCGCACCGTGCTCGACGACGGCGGCCTTCAGCTTGTCCAAGTGGGTCGAGCCGCAGTCGTCGTTGATGTTGAGCCCGGTCGGCTCGGCACCGATGGTGACGACCTCGGCGCCCGCCCGGGAGAACGCCTCCGGCGAGACCCCCGAGGCCGCGCCGTGCGCTTCGTCCAGGACGATCTTCAGTCCGTCGAGCCGGTTGGGCAGCACCGACAGCAGGTGGGCGACGTACTGCTCGAAGCCCTCGTCGTACGGCCGCACCCGGCCGACTCCGGCGCCCGTCGGCCGCTCCCAGGGCTCACCGTGCCGGTGCGACTCGTAGACCGCCTCGATCCGGTCCTCCAGCTCGTCGGCGAGTTTGTGGCCGCCGCGGGCGAAGAACTTGATGCCGTTGTCCGGCATGGCGTTGTGGCTGGCGGAGAGCATCACACCCAGGTCGGCGCCGAGCGCGCCGGTCAGGTGCGCGACCGCCGGCGTCGGCAGCACACCGACCGTGAGCACGTCCACGCCCGCGCTGGCCAGACCCGCGACCACGGCCGCCTCCAGGAACTCCCCGGACGCGCGCGGGTCCCGTCCGACCACCGCCGTCGGCCTGTGGCCCTCGAAGGTGCCCGCCTCGGCCAGCACATGCGCCGCCGCGACGGAGAGACCGAGCGCCATCTCGGCCGTCAGATCCGCGTTGGCGACACCGCGCACGCCGTCCGTGCCGAAGAGTCGTCCCACTTGTCCTCCAGAGGAAGCGTGCTGCCGGGAATGATGGCAGGCGCCGTAACATCCGATCACATAAGCCTTTGAGCGTCTTGTGTCGTTATACGCCCTTGGCTGGGATAAACGAACGCCCCGACGGCACATGTGGCGTGCCGCCGGGGCGTTCGGAGTACGAGCAGGCAGCTGCTGATTAGCGCTTGCTGTACTGCGGGGCCTTGCGGGCCTTCTTGAGACCGGCCTTCTTGCGCTCGACCGCACGGTCGTCGCGCTTGAGGAAGCCGGCCTTCTTCAGCGGGCCGCGGTTGTTGTCGACGTCGGCCTCGTTCAGCGCACGGGCGACACCGAGACGGAGCGCACCGGCCTGACCGGAGACACCGCCACCCGCGATGCGGGCGATGACGTCGTAACGGCCTTCCAGCTCGAGCACCTTGAAGGGCTCGTTGACTTCCTGCTGGTGCACCTTGTTCGGGAAGTAGTCCTCGAGGGTGCGACCGTTGATCTTCCACTTGCCGGTGCCCGGGACGATCCGGACGCGGGCGATGGCGTTCTTGCGGCGGCCCAGGCCGGCGGCCGGCTGGGGCTCACCGAAGCGGGACGCGAGGGACTCGGAGGTGTACTCGCCCTCGACGGGGACGTCCGACTCCGTGGTGTAGCTGTCGATGTCAAGCTCTTCGAGCGGCTGCTCGGCAGTGGTCTCGGCCACGATTCTCCTCAGATTCTGTTCAGTCTTAGGGGGTGGCCGGACTTACTGCGCGACCTGGGTGATCTCGAACGGCACCGGCTGCTGGGCAGCGTGCGGGTGCTGGTCACCCTTGTAGACCTTCAGCTTCGAGAGCATCTGACGGCCCAGGGAGTTCTTCGGAAGCATGCCCTTGACGGCCTTCTCGATGGCCTTCTCGGGGTTCTTGTCGAGCAGCTCGTCGTAGCGGACGGAGCGCAGACCACCCGGGTAGCCGGAGTGGCGGTACGCCATCTTCTGGGTCCGCTTGTTGCCGGACAGGTGCACCTTGTCGGCGTTGATGATGATGACGAAGTCACCAGCGTCGACGTGCGGCGCGTAGATCGGCTTGTGCTTGCCCCGGAGAAGGGTCGCTGCGGTGGTGGCGAGACGGCCCAGGACAACGTCCTGAGCGTCGATGACGTGCCACTGGCGCGTCACATCGCCGGGCTTGGGGCTGTACGTACGCACGGTTCGTAGCCTTCGCTTCGAGTGAATGGTCCTGAACAGGTCACCGAAACGATCACGACAGCCTCGACCGCGTTGCGGTGACGCAAACCGCGTGCTGGTCGCTGGTCATCGGCCCGGTGGACCGGTGTAAGGGCCCGTCCCGTGAGAATGAGCAAGCCAATACACAACGAAGAAGCAGGTTACCTGTGCGCCCCCGGACGGGTCAAAACGAGGCATGCCGACGGACAAAAAAGGCATGCCGACGGACGCGCTCCAGCATCCCTCGGACCCCGTCTAAGATGCGCCCCATGAGTTACGGGCAGGGGGGACCCCAGTCTCAGTGGGATCCCTGGAAACCTAATTCCCAGCAGCCGTGGAGCAGCGGCGGCGACGACGGGACTCCGGACTGGGCCGCGCTGGCGGAGGCCTCGGAGACGCGGAACAAGCGCCGCAGACTGCTGTTCATCGGCGGCGGCGCGCTCGCCACGGTCGCGATAGGCACCGCCGTCGCGATGGCCGTGGTCTCCGCGAACGGCGGCGACGACCCGCAGGGCGGTCCCACCAACCTGCCCGCCAGCGCCTCGCTGCCCGCCTCGGGCTCCGCGACGCCGTCCTTCGCACCCACCAGCGCCCCGCCACCGCTGGATCCGAAGGACTTCATATCCAGCGCCAAGAAGGACACGGCCCCGCTCAGCCCGGACACCCTCTTCCCGGGCACCCGGCTGACCATGGGCGACACGGTCTACAAGAAGGGCGCCACGGCCGACACCAAGGCCTGCGCCTCCGCCGCCGGCGGCAACCTGCCGAAGGTCCTCACGGCCAACGGCTGCACCCGCCTGATCCGTGCGAGCTACGTCAACGACGGCATCGCCGTCACGGTCGGTGTCGCGGTCTTCGACACCGAGGCCCAGGCCACGAAGGTCAAGGCCCAGGCGACCGGCAAGAAGAACCTGGTGAACTCCCTGCCCGGCAAGGGGATCAAGAACTTCTGCGACGCCGCGGTCTGCCGCACCACCACGAACTCCTACGGCCGCTACGCCTACTTCACGATCAGCGGCTTCACCAACGGCAAGAACGTCACCACGAAGGACACCAAGGTCTTCAGCACCGGTGACGACCTGGGTCAGTTCGCCTTCAACCAGATCCACCGCCGCGGCCAGGCCCAGGCCTCCGCGGCAGCGAACCAGTAGCTCAGCAGCACCCCGCCGACGGCAGCGAGCGCTTGTTCCGCGCCTCCTTGTTGCGCGCGGCCAGCAGCTCGTCGGCGGGGTAGCCGACCTCTTCCAGGGTCAGCCCGTGCGGCCGTACGACATGCACCGCGGAGTCCCGCACGCCGGCGGCCAGCACCTTCCCGGGCCACTGAGGCCCCCGGTGGCCGTCCCCGACGAACAGCAGCGCGCCGATCAGCGAGCGCACCATGTTGTGACAGAACGCGTCCGCCCGGACCGTCGCCGTGACGACGCCGTCCGCGCCCCGCACGAGGCTCAGCTCCTGCAGTGTGCGGATCGTGGTCGCGCCCTCCCGCTTCTTGCAGTACGCGGCGAAGTCGTGCTCGCCGACCAGCTCCCGCGCGGCCTCGTTCATGGCGTCGACGTCCAGGGGCCAGTCGTGCCAGAGCACATGTCCCCGCAGGAGCGGGTCGACGCCCCCGGGGTTGTCCGTCACCCGGTACGCGTACCGGCGCCAGATCGCCGAGAACCGGGCGTTGAATCCCGCCGGGGCCTCGGTGAGCCGCCAGATCCGCACGTCCTTCGACAGCCGCCCGGCCAGCCGCTTCAGCAGCTTCTCCCGGTGCTCCACCCACAGCTCGGCCGGCAGATCGACATGCGCCACCTGGCCGCGCGCGTGCACCCCGGCGTCCGTCCGCCCGGCCACCGTCAGCTCGTACGTCTCCTTCGACCGCGTCACCGTACGCAGGGCGTCCTCGATCTCCCCCTGCACGGTCCGCTTGCCGCCGGCCTGCTTGGCCCAGCCGTGGAAGTCGGTGCCGTCGTAGGAGAGGTCGAGGCGGATGCGGACGAATCCGGGCTGTACTTCACTCACAAACAGATCCTCTCAAGCTCCGACTCCTCCCCGGGCAGAGCGTTGTGGAAAGCGTGAAAGCGGGCCCGCCCCGAAGGGCGAGCCCGCTTCCAGCGTCAGGCAGAGCCTCAGGCGTCCTTGGACTCCTCGGCCGGAGCCTCGGTCGCCTCGACCTGGGTCTCCTCGGCCTTGACCTCGTCGGCCTCCTTGACCGCACGCTTGGTGGCGGCCTCGGCCTCACCCACGGCCTTCTGCTGCACCGTCAGCGCCTCGACCAGCTCGATGACGGCCATGGGCGCGTTGTCGCCACGGCGGTTACCGATCTTGGTGATGCGGGTGTAGCCACCGGGACGGTTCTCGTACCGCGGGCCGATCTCGGTGAAGAGCGTGTGGACGATGCTCTTGTCCGTGATGACCTGAAGCACCTGGCGGCGGTTGTGAAGGTCGCCCTTCTTCGCCTTGGTGACCAGACGCTCGGCGTACGGGCGCAGGCGGCGGGCCTTCGCCTCGGTGGTGGTGATACGGCCGTGCTCGAAGAGGCTCTTCGCGAGGTTCGCGAGGAGCAGCTTCTCGTGCGCGGCGCTGCCGCCCAGACGGGCACCCTTGGTGGGCTTCGGCATAGTTCTTCTCCTGTGTGTCTGCCCCGGCCGTGTCAGGTACCGGGGTCAGTATCCGAGCGGGCGGTTGCCCGTCGGAGATCCGGGGCGTCCCCGAAGGGGCGCCCCGGAAGGGGCGCGGGGAACTGTGCGATCAGGCACAGCGCACCCGCACCCGAGTACGGGCCGGACGGCCCGGACTCAGTACTGCTCGGTCTCGACGAACCCGGCGTCCGCGTCGTCGTCGGCGCCGAAGGCGTCCGCGGCGGCGGTCGGGTCGAATCCGGGCGGGCTGTCCTTGAGCGCCAGGCCCATGCCGGCCAGCTTCGCCTTGACCTCGTCGATCGACTTCGCACCGAAGTTACGAATGTCGAGGAGGTCGGCCTCGGAGCGCGCGACGAGTTCACCCACGGAGTGGATGCCCTCACGCTTGAGGCAGTTGTACGACCGAACGGTGAGCTCCAGCTCCTCGATCGGCAGCGCCAGATCAGCGGCGAGGGCGGCGTCCGTCGGGGACGGGCCCATGTCGATGCCCTCGGCGTCGATGTTGAGCTCGCGGGCCAGACCGAACAGCTCGACCAGGGTCTTACCGGCCGATGCCATGGCGTCACGCGGACGCATGGCCTGCTTGGTCTCGACGTCGACGATCAGCTTGTCGAAGTCGGTGCGCTGCTCGACACGCGTGGCCTCGACCTTGTACGTGACCTTCAGCACGGGGCTGTAGATGGAGTCGACCGGGATACGGCCGATCTCCTGGCCCACCTGCTTGTTCTGCACGGCGGAGACGTAACCGCGACCGCGCTCGACGGTCAGCTCCATCTCCAGCTTGCCCTTGCCGTTGAGCGTGGCGAGGACCAGGTCGGGGTTGTGCACCTCGACACCGGCCGGGGGCGCGATGTCGGCGGCGGTGACCAGACCCGGACCCTGCTTGCGCAGGTACATCACGACCGGCTCGTCGTGCTCCGAGGAGACGACCAGCTGCTTGATGTTGAGGATCAGGTCGGTGACGTCCTCCTTGACACCCGGCACGGTGGTGAACTCGTGCAGGACGCCGTCGATGCGGATGCTGGTGACAGCGGCACCCGGGATAGAGGACAGGAGGGTACGGCGGAGGGAGTTGCCGAGGGTGTAACCGAAGCCCGGCTCCAGCGGCTCGATCACGAACCGGGAGCGGAACTCGTCGACGACCTCTTCGGTCAACGAGGGACGCTGAGCGATCAGCATGTGTGGATCAGATCCTTCATTCGTGGACGCCCGCTATTTGACGCCCGACGGAAACCGCGCCCGAGAAAGCGCGGGTACTGCAAGGGTACGGGCGGCACGACCCGAAGGAGCCGTACCGCCCGAATCCCGAAGCCGAACGAAGCAGCCAGGCGTCAGACGCGGCGGCGCTTCGGCGGACGGCAGCCGTTGTGCGGGGTCGGGGTGACGTCCTGGATGGAGCCGACCTCGAGGCCCGTGGCCTGCAGGGAGCGGATCGCGGTCTCACGACCGGAACCCGGGCCCTTGACGAACACGTCGACCTTGCGCATGCCGTGCTCCTGGGCGCGGCGGGCGGCCGACTCGGCAGCCATCTGCGCGGCGAACGGCGTGGACTTCCGGGAGCCCTTGAAGCCGACGTGGCCGGCGGAGGCCCAGGAGATCACGTTGCCGGACGGGTCCGTGATCGAGACGATCGTGTTGTTGAACGTGCTCTTGATGTGCGCGTGGCCGTGAGCGACGTTCTTCTTTTCCTTGCGGCGCACCTTCTTGGCAGCGCCCTGACGTCCCTTGGGGGGCATCTACTAACTCCTACGGGAGGTGGTCGGTCCTACAGCGAAGACCGTGGACAGGTGTCCGCTGCGGACTACTTCTTGCCCGGCTTCTTCTTGCCGGCGATGGCGCGACGCGGGCCCTTGCGGGTACGGGCGTTGGTGCTGGTGCGCTGACCGCGGACGGGCAGACCGCGACGGTGACGGAGACCCTGGTAGCAGCCGATCTCGACCTTGCGGCGGATGTCGGCCTGGATCTCGCGACGGAGGTCACCCTCGGTCTTGATGTTGTTGTCGACGTACTCGCGGATCGCGACCAGCTGCTCTTCGCTCAGGTCACGGACGCGAGTGTTCGGGTCGATACCGGTCTCGGCCAGCGTCAGCTGGGAGAGGGTCCGGCCGATGCCGAACACGTAGGTGAGGGCGACCTCCACGCGCTTGTCGCGCGGGATGTCAACACCGGAAACGCGTGCCATTCAATGGCTCCTGGTGAATCTTCGGAGGTCTTCCGCAGAACCGGTTCCCGGCCGCCGTACCAGGTACGAACCGGGTCCCCGGCCTCCGAACCGGGGGTGTCGAGCTGGAGGGCTCGGGTCCTGCGTATGAACATATTCAGCTTGCGTCGCGCGAATCTCTGCGATGGATGCAGAGGGATCGGTCGTGCGTCAGCCCTGGCGCTGCTTGTGGCGCGGGTTCTCGCAGATGACCATGACCCGACCGTGACGGCGGATCACCCTGCACTTGTCGCAGATCTTCTTGACGCTCGGCTTGACCTTCATTGGGTGAGGTTCTCCGGGTCAGTGCCATCGCTCCGGGAGGCCCGGGGCGCGGGCAAGATCTACTTGTACCGGTAGACGATCCGGCCACGCGTCAGGTCGTACGGAGACAACTCCACCACGACCCGGTCGTCAGGGAGGATGCGGATGTAGTGCATACGCATCTTGCCGCTGATGTGTGCCAGGACCTGGTGGCCGTTCTGGAGCTCGACCTTGAACATGGCGTTCGGCAGAGACTCGACGACAGTGCCCTCGATCTCGATGGCACCTTGCTTCTTGGCCACGCTTCGCCCTTCGAATCGACTACCTTGATCGACTCTCTGACCTGCCCACGAGGGACAAGAAGCGAGCGCATGAAGACATGCGGGTGCACGAGAGCCGACGAGTCAGTCTACGTCGGCGCACCCGGAAAGGCGAATCGAGTAAGCCTGCCCCACGCCGGTGATCCCTATGCCAGGGGGTCGGGCGCCGCGGTCACCCCGTACTCGGCGAGCTTCGCCCTGCCGCCGTCCGGG
>NZ_JBVIIT010000008.1:78508-287473 GCF_055569615.1 Streptomyces sp. NPDC031379
GGGGCCGTCAGGACCAGGGGGCCCTGCTCCGTGAGGGCGACCGAGTGCTCCCAGTGGGAGGACCAGGTGCCGTCCGTGGTGATGACCGTCCAGTCGGACAATCCTAGACGCCGCTCTCGCGGGCTCGGCGCCTGGAGCGCCTCACAGGCTTCGAGCGGCTGCGCCGGCCTCCGGCCGGCGGTCGCAGGGGCGCGCCGTCGTCAGGCCAGGGGGTCGGGCGCCGCGGTCACCCCGTACTCGGCGAGCTTCGCCCTGCCGCCGTCCGGGGCCGTCAGGACCAGGGGGCCCTGCTCCGTGAGGGCGACCGAGTGCTCCCAGTGGGAGGACCAGGTGCCGTCCGTGGTGATGACCGTCCAGTCGTCCTGGAGGACCTCGGTCTTCGGGGTGCCGAGGGAGACCATCGGCTCGATCGCGAGGCAGAAGCCGGGGACCAGCTTGGGGCCCTTGCCGCGACGGCGGTCGACGTAGTTCAGCAGGTGCGGGTCCATGTGCATCTCGGTGCCGATGCCGTGGCCGCCGTAGTCCTCGATGATGCCGTAACGGCCGCCGCCGGGCTTCGGCTGGCGGCGGATGTACGTCTCGACGGCCCGGGAGATGTCGACGAGCCGGTTGCCCTGCTTCATGGCCGCGATACCGGCCCACATGGACTCTTCCGTGACTCGGGACAGCTCTACCAGCTCCGGAGCGTGACCGGAGCCCACGAAGGCCGTGTAGGCGGCGTCACCGTGCCAGCCGTCGACGATCGCGCCGCAGTCGATGGAGATGATGTCGCCGTCCTTGAGGACGACGTCCTCCGAAGGGATGCCGTGGACGACCACGTCGTTGACCGAGGTGCAGATCGTCGCCGGGAAGCCGCCGTAACCCAGGAAGTTCGACTTGGCACCGTGCTCGGCGAGGACCTTGCGGGCGACCTCGTCCAGATCCCTGGTGGAGGCGCCGGGAACGGCGGCTTCACGCGTGGCCGCGTGGATGGCGGCTACGACCAGGCCCGCCGCACGCATCTTGGCGATCTGCTCGGGGGTCTTGATCTGCACCATGGGGGCCTACGCTCTCCGTCGCTCTCGTCGGCTGGGTTACCTGTACAACAGTACGGCCGCGGCGCCCTGGGAGTCCCCCGGACCAGGTCCGGAGAAGGGCACCGCGGCCGGAAGAACCGCGATCTACTTGTCGGCCTTCTCGCGCTTCAGCGCCTCCAGCGCCCGCTGCGTGATCTCGTCCACCGGACCCAGGGAGGAGATCGTCACGACCAGGCCCTGCGCCTTGTAGTAGTCGATGATCGGCTCGGTCTGCGTGTGGTAGACCTCCAGCCGCTTGCGGACCGTGTCCTCGGAGTCGTCGTCGCGCTGGTACAGCTCGCCGCCGCAGACGTCGCAGACGCCCTCCTGCTTCGGCCGGCTGTACGTCACGTGGAAGACGTGCGAGGAGTCGTTGCGGCAGATGCGCCGGCCGGCGATCCGCTTGACGACCTCGGCCTCGGGGACCTCCAGGTCCAGGACGGCGTCCAGCGTGATGCCCTCGGTCTGCAGCAGCTGGTCCAGCGCCTCCGCCTGCGAGACGTTGCGCGGGAAGCCGTCCAGCAGGAACCCGCCCTGGGCGTCCGGCTGCTCCATGCGGTCCTTGGCCATCGCGATGGTGACCTCGTCGGGCACGAGATTGCCCGCGTCCATGTAGGACTTCGCGAGCTTGCCCAGCTCGGTCTGCTGGCTGATGTTGGCGCGGAACAGGTCGCCCGTGGAGATGTGCGGAACGGCCAGCTTCTCTGCGAGCCGGACGGCCTGCGTTCCCTTACCGGCACCCGGCGGACCGACGAGGACGATACGCATCAGCGGAGGAACCCTTCGTAATTGCGCTGCTGGAGCTGGCTCTCGATCTGCTTCACCGTCTCAAGACCCACACCCACGATGATCAGGATGCTGGTCCCGCCGAAGGGGAAGTTCTGGCTTGCATTGAAGCCGACCAACGCCATTGTCGGTACGAGAGCGATCAGACCCAGATACAGCGAACCCGGCCAGGTGATCCGGTTGAGCACGTAGCTGAGGTACTCAGCGGTCGGTCGGCCAGCCCGGATGCCCGGGATGAAGCCACCATACTTCTTCATGTTGTCGGCGACTTCCTCGGGGTTGAAGGAGATCGCCACGTAGAAGAACGCGAAGAAAACGATGAGCAAGAAGTACATAGTGATGTAAATCGGGTGGTCGCCCTTGGTCAGGTTCTGCTCGACCCAGGTCTTCCAGCCCGACTTGCCCCCGGCGAACTGCGCGATCAACGCCGGAATGTAGAGCAGCGACGAGGCGAAGATGACAGGAATCACACCTGCCTGGTTCACCTTGAGCGGGATGTACGTGGACGTACCGCCGTAGGAGCGACGGCCGATCATGCGCTTCGCGTACTGCACCGGGATGCGGCGCTGGGCCTGCTCGACGAAGACGACGAGCCCGACCATGACCAGGCCGACCAGGATCACGGTGCTGAACTCGATCCAGCCGCCGGCCAGGGTGCCCTGCTTCTTGATGGCCCACAGCGCGGACGGGAACGTGGCGGCGATCGAGATGAACATCAGGATCGACATGCCGTTGCCGATGCCGCGGTCGGTGATCAGCTCACCGAGCCACATCACGACGGCCGTACCGGCGGTCATGCAGATGACCATGGTGATCGTGGTGAAGATCGCCTGGTCCGGGACGATGCTCGTGGCGACCGAGCATCCGTTGAACAGCGCGCCGCTGCGGGCGGTGGCGACCAGGCCGGTGCCCTGAAGGATGGCGAGCGCCACGGTCAGGTAGCGGGTGTACTGCGTGATCTTCGCCGTGCCTGCCTGGCCTTCCTTCTTCAGGGCTTCCAGGCGAGGGATGACCACGGTCAGCAGCTGAAGGATGATGCTGGCCGTGATGTACGGCATGATGCCGAGCGCGAAGACCGTGATCTGCAGCAGCGCACCACCGCTGAACATGTTCACGAGGCCGAACAGGCCCTGGTTGCCCTGTGCCTCGTTCACACAGGTCTGGACGGCCTTGTAGTTGACGCCGGGGATCGGGATGTGGGTACCGACCCGGTAGACCACGATGATGCCCAGCGTGAAGAGCAGCTTCTTGCGCAGGTCGGGCGTCCTGAACGCCCGGGCGAACGCGGTGAGCACGGTGCCTCCTGCGACCCCCGCGCAACTGCGTCAAGGGTGACGGTCTTGAGGTTCGACGAATAGGTAACGGTCAACTGCCGCTCAGGGTGCCCCATGGGAAGCACCCAGTGAAAGTGGGCAGTGCAGGCCACCTTACCGGCGAGAGCACCGCCCTAGGAACGACCGACCGGGGATACCCCATTTGTGGGGTATCCCCGGTCGGGATCGCTCACGTCATCGAGGCGCCTGAGGGACTCAGACCAGCTCGGTGACCGTACCGCCGGCGGCGGTGATCTTCTCCTTGGCGGAGCCGGAGACGGCGTCGACCGTCACCTGCAGCGCCACGGAGATCTCGCCCTGGCCGAGGACCTTGACGAGGCTGTTCTTGCGAACGGCACCCTTGGCCACCAGACCCTCGACCGTGACCTCGCCACCCTCGGGGTAGAGCGCGGCCAGCTTGTCGAGGTTCACGACCTGGAACTCGGTCTTGAACGGGTTCTTGAAGCCCTTCAGCTTCGGGAGGCGCATGTGGAGCGGCATCTGGCCACCCTCGAAGCGCTCCGGAACCTGGTAACGGGCCTTCGTACCCTTGGTACCACGACCGGCCGTCTTACCCTTCGACGCCTCACCACGACCGACACGGGTCTTGGCGGTCTTGGCGCCCGGGGCGGGACGGAGGTTGTGGATCTTGAGCGGGTTCTGCTCCGCCATGATCAGTCGACCTCCTCGACCGTCACGAGGTGGCGGACGGTGTGCACCATGCCGCGGAACTCGGGGCGGTCCTCCTTGACGACCTGCGTGTTGATGCCCTTGAGACCAAGGGAGCGCAGGGTGTCGCGGTGGTTCTGCTTGCTGCCGATGTAGGACTTGACCTGCGTGATCTTGAGCTGAGCCATCACGCACCCGCCCCGGCACGCGCACGCAGCAGGGCCGCGGGGGCGACGTCCTCGAGCGGCAGACCACGGCGGGCCGCGACCTCCTCGGGACGCTGCAGACCCTTCAGGGCCTCCACGGTCGCGTGCACGATGTTGATCGCGTTGTCGGAGCCGAGCGACTTCGACAGGATGTCGTGGATACCGGCGCACTCGAGCACGGCACGCACCGGACCACCGGCGATAACACCGGTACCGGGGGACGCGGGCTTGAGCAGCACGACGCCGGCAGCCTTCTCACCCTGGATCGGGTGCGGGATGGTGCCCTGGATACGGGGGACCTTGAAGAAGTGCTTCTTGGCCTCCTCAACACCCTTGGCGATGGCGGCCGGCACCTCCTTGGCCTTGCCGTAACCGACACCCACGGTGCCGTCACCGTCGCCCACCACGACCAGCGCGGTGAAGCTGAAGCGACGACCACCCTTCACAACCTTGGCGACGCGGTTGATCGCGACAACGCGCTCAACGTACGCGGTCTTCTCGGCGGCAGCAGCGCCGCCGTCACGGCCCTTCCGGTCCCGCCGCTCGCCGCCACCGGCACCGCCACCGCGGCGCTGGGGTCCAGCCATTGGAATTACCTCTCTCTGTTTCCGCTAGCTACGGCAGGCTCAGAACTTGAGCCCGGCTTCGCGGGCGGCGTCCGCCAGGGCGGCGATGCGCCCGGCGTACTGGTTGCCACCACGGTCGAACACGACAGCCTCGACACCGGCGGCCTTGGCGCGCTCGGCGACCAGGGCGCCGACCTGCTTGGCCTGCGAGGACTTGTCGCCCTCGCCACCGCGGACGGACGCGTCCAGGGTGGACGCGGACGCCAGGGTGTGGCCCTTGAGGTCGTCGATCACCTGCGCCACGATGTGGCGGTTGGAGCGGGTCACGACCAGACGGGGACGCTCCGCCGTACCGGCGATCCGCTTGCGGATCCGGATGTGACGGCGCTTGATCGCGGCGCGCTTGTAGGCGTCGCCCTTGAGGATCTTCTGCCCGTATGCCATGGCTTACTTACCCGCCTTTCCGACCTTGCGGCGGATGACTTCGCCCTCGTACTTGACGCCCTTGGCCTTGTACGGGTCGGGCTTGCGCAGCTTGCGGATGTTGGCCGCAACCTCGCCGACCTTCTGCTTGTCGATGCCCTCGACCTGGAAGCGGGTCGGGGTCTCCACCTTGAAGGTGATTCCCTCGGGCGCCTCGACGACGATCGGGTGGCTGTAGCCGAGCGCGAACTCGAGGTTCGAACCCTTGGCCGTCACGCGGTAACCGACACCGCTGATCTCGAGCTTCTTCACGTAACCCTGGGTCACGCCGGTGATCATGTTCGCCACCAGCGTGCGGGACAGGCCGTGCAGGGCCTTGTTCTGACGCTCGTCGTTGGGACGGGTCACCTGGAGGGTGCCGTCCTCAGCCTTGACGATGTCGATCGGCGCGACGACGGTGTGCGTCAGGGTGCCCTTGGGTCCCTTGACCGCGACCGTACGGCCGTCGATGGTGACGTCCACGCCGGCGGGAACCGTGATGGGGAGCTTGCCAATACGCGACATAGCTGTTTCCTCCGTTCCCTTCCGTTACCAGACGTAGGCGAGAACTTCTCCGCCTACGCCCTTCTTGCCGGCCTGCTTGTCGGTGAGGAGCCCGTGGGACGTGGAGATGATCGCCACGCCGAGGCCGCCGAGCACCTTGGGCAGGTTGGTGGACTTCGCGTACACCCGGAGACCGGGCTTGGAGATCCGCTTGATGCCCGCGATGGAGCGCTCACGGTTCGGGCCGAACTTCAGCTCGAGAACGAGGTTCTTGCCGACCTCGGCGTCCTCGACCTTCCAGCCCGTGATGAAGCCCTCCTGCTGGAGGATCTCCGCGATGTGCGACTTGATCTTCGACGCCGGCATCGTCACGGAGTCGTGGTATGCCGAGTTCGCGTTACGCAGACGCGT
The DNA here is from genome assembly GCF_055569615.1 of Streptomyces sp. NPDC031379. NCBI lineage: Bacteria > Bacillati > Actinomycetota > Actinomycetes > Kitasatosporales > Streptomycetaceae > Streptomyces > Streptomyces sp. NPDC031379. The sequence continues at coordinate 84,481 of NZ_JBVIIT010000008.1, forward strand.
AAGCATGTCTGCGATCGGATCAGTCATGGTCATGAATTGGCCTTCGGCCTCTCTCGCCGGGGTTTCCTGGTGCGCCATCCCTCTCCCCGATCCGAGACGGGACGGGTGCGGCGCGGTGGACCTACGGCGTAGTAAGTCGTACGGGCATGGCAGACGCCCAACCCCACAAGCCTACGGCATGCGGAGAAGGGCCTCTGCCGACCCAGATGCTTACCGAGAGCTTCCGGAATCCCTAAAAGCCGGGACTACCAGGAGCTCTTGGTCACGCCCGGCAGCTCGCCACGGTGAGCCATCTCACGAAGGCACACGCGGCAGAGGCCGAACTTGCGGTACACGGAGTGCGGGCGGCCGCAGCGCTGGCAGCGGGTGTAGCCACGCACACCGAACTTGGGCTTACGAGCAGCCTTGGCAATCAGAGCCTTCTTCGCCATCTCGCTCACGCCTCCTTGAACGGGAAGCCGAGGTGACGAAGGAGCGCACGGCCCTCAGCGTCGTTGGTCGCCGTGGTCACCACGGTGATGTCCATACCCCGGGTGCGGTCGATCTTGTCCTGGTCGATCTCGTGGAACATGACCTGCTCCGTGAGACCGAAGGTGTAGTTGCCACGGCCGTCGAACTGCTTGGGGGACAGGCCGCGGAAGTCGCGGATGCGCGGCAGCGCGAGCGACAGGGTGCGGTCCAGGAACTCCCACATGCGGTCGCCACGAAGCGTGACGTGAGCACCGATCGGCTGGCCCTCACGCAGCTTGAACTGCGCGATGGACTTGCGGGCCTTGGTGACGGCCGGCTTCTGACCGGTGATCGTCGTGAGGTCGCGGATGGCGCCCTCGATCAGCTTGGAGTCGCGGGCGGCGTCGCCCACACCCATGTTGACCACGATCTTGACGAGGCCGGGAACCTGCATGACGTTCTCGTACTTGAACTCGTCACGCAGCTTGCCCGCGATCTCCTCGCGGTACTTCTGCTTCAGACGCGGAGTGGTGGTGGTAGCCATCAGATGTCCTCACCCGTCCGCTTGGCAACGCGGATCTTGTTGCCTTCGTCGTCGAAGCGGTAACCGACACGCGTGACGACCTTGTTGCCGTCCTTCTCCACGACGAGCTGAACGTTGCTCACGTGGATCGGGGCTTCGGTGGTCACGATGCCGCCGGCCTGGGAACCGCTGGCGGTCGGGCCGGCCTTGGTGTGCTTCTTGACCCGGTTGACACCCTCGACCAGGACACGCTCTTCGCGCGGGTAAGCGGCAATGACCTTGCCCTGCTTGCCCTTGTCCTTGCCGGTGATGACCTGGACCAGGTCGCCCTTCTTGATCTTCATGCTTACAGCACCTCCGGCGCGAGCGAGATGATCTTCATGAACTTCTTCTCGCGCAGCTCACGGCCGACCGGGCCGAAGATACGGGTGCCGCGAGGGTCGCCGTCGTTCTTCAGAATGACGGCGGCGTTCTCGTCGAAGCGGATGTACGAGCCGTCCGGACGGCGGCGCTCCTTGACGGTGCGAACGATGACCGCCTTGACGACGTCACCCTTCTTCACGTTGCCACCGGGGATCGCGTCCTTGACGGTGGCGACGATGACGTCACCGATGCCCGCGTAGCGGCGACCGGAGCCACCGAGCACACGGATGCAAAGGATCTCCTTCGCACCAGTGTTGTCGGCGACGCGCAGTCGCGACTCCTGCTGGATCACGTCTATCTCCTGTTTGTCTGCCGGTTCCCGGCCGGGGTTCCTTCACGGAACCCCGGCCGAGCCTGGCGGAACTGACCTGCGAGGTTAGCCCCGCAGGAAATTACTTGGCCTTCTCGAGGATCTCGACGACGCGCCAGCGCTTCGTCGCGGACAGCGGCCGGGTCTCCATGAGGAGGACACGGTCGCCGACACCCGCAGCGTTCTGCTCGTCGTGCGCCTTGAGCTTGTTCGTACGGCGGATGACCTTGCCGTACAGCGCGTGCTTGACGCGGTCCTCGACGGCGACGACGACGGTCTTGTCCATCTTGTCGCTGACGACGAGACCCTCGCGGGTCTTGCGGAAGCCGCGCGCCTCGGTGTTCTCAGTCACGTTGTTCTCGCTCATCAGGCGTTCTCCACCGTTTCGATGCCCAGCTCACGCTCGCGCATCAGGGTGTAGATCCGCGCGATGTCCTTGCGGACCGCCTTCAGACGGCCATGGTTCTCAAGCTGACCAGTCGCCGCCTGGAAGCGGAGGTTGAACAGCTCTTCCTTGGCCTCGCGGAGCTTCCCCAGAAGCTCCTCGTTGCCCAGCTCGCGCAGCTCGGACGCCTTGGTACCGGCCGACATCACGCTTCACCTGCCTCGCGCTTGACGATCCGGCACTTCATCGGCAGCTTGTGGGCTGCGCGAGTCAGGGCCTCACGGGCGATCTTCTCGTTGGGGTACGACAGCTCGAACATCACGCGTCCGGGCTTGACGTTGGCGATCCACCACTCCGGAGAACCCTTACCGGAACCCATGCGGGTCTCGGCAGGCTTCTTGGTGAGGGGACGGTCCGGGTAGATGTTGATCCAGACCTTGCCACCACGCTTGATGTGACGCGTCATGGCGATACGAGCGGCCTCGATCTGACGGTTCGTCACGTACGCCGGGGTGAGCGCCTGGATGCCGTACTCGCCGAACGCAACCGTCGTGCCACCCTTGGCAGCGCCGCTGCGCTTCGGGTGGTGCTGCTTGCGGTGCTTGACCCTACGGGGGATCAGCATTTCGGTCAGGCCTCCGTTCCGGTGCTCTCAGCCGGAGCGGACGCGGGAGCCTCGGCCTTGGGGGCCTCGGCGCCGGCAGCCTGCTGCGGCTTGCGACCGCGCCGCTCGCCACCACGGCCACCACGGGCCGGGCGGTCGGCACCACCACGGGCCGGGCGGTTACCCGCACGGGCCGCAGCGTTCTCGGCGCGGACCTCGGCGATGTTCTTGACGTCGCCCTTGTAGATCCAGACCTTCACACCGATGCGGCCGAAGGTCGTCTTGGCCTCGAAGAAGCCGTAGTCCACGTTCGCACGGAGCGTGTGCAGGGGCACACGGCCCTCGCGGTAGAACTCCGAGCGGGACATCTCGGCGCCGCCGAGGCGGCCGCCGCACTGGATCTTGATGCCCTTGGCGCCGGCCTTCATCGCCGACTGCATGCTCTTACGCATGGCGCGGCGGAAGGAGACGCGGGAGGAGAGCTGCTCGGCAACGGCCTGGGCAACCAGCTGAGCGTCGGTCTCGGGGTTCTTGACCTCGAGGATGTTCAGCTGGACCTGCTTGCCCGTGAGCTTCTCGAGGTCGCCGCGGATGCGGTCGGCCTCGGCGCCACGGCGGCCGATGACGATGCCCGGACGAGCGGTGTGGATGTCCACACGCACGCGGTCACGGGTGCGCTCGATCTCAACCTTCGAGATACCGGCGCGCTCCATGCCGGACGTCATCATCCGACGGATGGCGACGTCTTCCTTGACGTAGTCCTTGTACAGCTTGTCGGCGTACCACCGGGACTTGAAGTCCGTGGTGACACCGAGCCGGAACCCATGCGGGTTAACCTTCTGGCCCATTACCGGGTTCCTTCCTTGCTGCTGACGACCACGGTGATGTGGCTGGTCCGCTTGCGGATCCGGTAGGCACGGCCCTGGGCGCGCGGCCGGAACCGCTTCAGGGTCGGGCCCTCGTCGACGTACGCCTCGGAGATGAAGAGGCTGTCGGCGTCGGTGTGGTCGTAGTTGTGCGCGGCGTTGGCGATGGCGCTGTCGAGCACCTTGCCGACGGGCACGGAGGCGGCCTGCGGAGCGAATCGCAGGACCGCCTGAGCCTCCGTGGCGTCCATGCCACGGATAAGGTCCACCACGCGGCGGGCCTTCATGGGCGTAACGCGGATGTACCGCGCCTGGGCCCTGGCTTCCATGGTTGTCCCTCTCAGTTACTTACGTGTCTGAATGCGATCCGCGGTTAGCGGCGCTTCGACTTCCGGTCGTCCTTGACGTGACCCCGGAAGGTGCGCGTCGGCGAGAACTCGCCGAGCTTGTGACCGACCATCGACTCGGTGACGAACACCGGGATGTGGGTCTTGCCGTTGTGCACCGCGAGCGTGTGGCCCAGCATGGCCGGGACGATCATCGAGCGGCGGGACCAGGTCTTGATGACGTTCTTGGTGCCGGCTTCGTTCTGGGCGTCCACCTTCTTGATCAGGTGGTCGTCGACGAAGGGCCCCTTCTTCAGGCTACGAGGCATCTCAACCCGTCCTTAGCGCTTCTTGTTCGTCTTGCGGCGGCGGACGATGTACTTGTTCGACGCCTTCTTGGGCGAACGAGTACGGCCTTCCTTCTTGCCCCACGGGGACACAGGGTGGCGACCACCGGAGGTCCGGCCCTCACCACCACCGTGCGGGTGGTCGACCGGGTTCATGACGACACCACGGACGGTCGGGCGAACGCCCAGCCACCGCTTACGGCCGGCCTTACCCCAGTTGATGTTGCTCTGCTCGGCGTTGCCGACCTCACCGATGGTGGCGCGGCAGCGGACGTCGACCAGGCGGATCTCACCGGACGGCATGCGGAGGTGGGCCATCGAGCCCTCCTTCGCGAGCAGCTGCACGGAGGCACCGGCGGAGCGGGCGAACTTGGCACCGCCACCGGGACGGAGCTCGATCGCGTGGATCGTGGTACCGACCGGGATGTTGCGGAGGGCCAGGTTGTTGCCCGGCTTGATGTCGGCCCCGGGACCGTTCTCGACGCGGTCACCCTGCTGCAGGTTGCGCGGGGCGAGGATGTAGCGCTTCTCGCCGTCGGCGTAGTGCAGCAGCGCGATGCGCGCGGTGCGGTTGGGGTCGTACTCGATGTGCGCGACCTTCGCCGGCACGCCGTCCTTGTCGTGACGACGGAAGTCGATCACACGGTAGGCGCGCTTGTGTCCGCCACCCTGGTGGCGAACGGTCACACGACCGGCGTTGTTACGGCCGCCCTTGCTGTGCAGGGGGCGGACCAGCGACTTCTCCGGCGTGGACCGCGTGACCTCGACGAAGTCGGCGACGCTGGCGCCACGACGGCCCGGCGTAGTCGGCTTGTACTTGCGGATTCCCATTTCTCAGTCCTCGTCCGATATCGGACGATCCGGACCGCCCTTAGGCGGTCGGACCGCCGAAGATGTCGATACGGTCGCCCTCGGCGAGGGTCACGATCGCGCGCTTGCTGCCGGCACGCTGACCGAAGCCGGTCTTGGTGCGCTTGCGCTTGCCCTGGCGGTTGATCGTGTTGACCCCGGTGACCTTGACCGAGAAGACCGCCTGGACGGCCTGCTTGATCTGGGTCTTGTTGGCGTTCGGGTCGACGATGAACGTGTACTTGTTCTCGTCGAGGAGCGCGTAGCTCTTCTCCGAGACGACCGGCTTGAGCAGCACGTCACGGGGGTCCGTGTACGACTTGCTCAGCGGGGTCTCGACGGTGTTCTTGCCCTCGGTGGCGTGGCGACGCGCCTTGGCGACGCGCGCGGCCTTGGCGGCCTTGGCGGCCTTCGAGGCGATGCTCGGGTGACGCGTAGCCATCAGGCCTCGCTCCCTTCGGTGTCATTGGCCTTCGGGCCGGACACGAAGGACTCGAAAGCGGCCTGGGTGAAGACCACGTCGTCCGAGACGAGAACGTCGTACGTGTTCAGCTGGCCCGGCTCCAGGATGTGGACCTGGGGCAGGTTGCGGGCGGACAGCCACGCGGCCTCGTCGGCGCGCTCGACGACCAGGAGCAGGTTCTTGCGCTCCGAGATCTTGCCGAACAGGCTCTTGGCGGCCTTGGTGGACGGGTTCGCACCCTCGACCACGCCGGAGACGACGTGGATGCGGTTGTGACGCGCCCGGTCGGTGAGGGCGTGGCGCAGGGCCGCGGCCTTCATCTTCTTCGGGGTCCGCTGCGAGTAGTCACGCGGCACGGGACCGTGCACGACGCCACCACCGGCGAACTGCGGCGCACGCGTCGAACCCTGACGGGCGCGACCGGTGCCCTTCTGGCGGTACGGCTTGCGGCCACCACCACGGACCTCGCCACGGGTCTTGGTCTTGTGCGTGCCCTGGCGGGCAGCAGCCAGCTGCGCGACGACGACCTGGTGGATCAGCGGGATGCTGATCTTCTCGACGTCGAAGATCTCCGCGGGGAGCTCGACGGAACCGGCCTTCTCGCCCGCCGGCGAAAGGATGTCAACAGTGCTCATCGGTTACCTCAGGCCCCCTTGGCCGCGGTGCGGACCAGGACGAGGCCGCCGTTCGGACCGGGAACCGCGCCCTTGATGAGCAGCAGACCCTTCTCCGCGTCAACGGCGTGGACGGTCAGGTTCTGGGTGGTGACCCGCTCGTTGCCCATGCGACCCGCCATGCGGAGGCCCTTGAACACGCGACCCGGGGTGGCGCAGCCACCGATGGAACCGGGCGAGCGGTGCTTGCGCTGGGTGCCGTGTCCGGCGCCGAGGCCCTTGAAGTTGTGACGCTTCATGACACCGGCGAAGCCCTTGCCCTTGCTCTTGCCGGTCACGTCGACCTTGATGCCGGCCTCGAACACCTCGGCGGTGATCTCCTGGCCGAGGGTGTACTCGCTGGCGTCAGCGGTACGGATCTCGACGAGGTGGCGGCGGGGAGTGACGTCGGCCTTGGCGAAGTGGCCCTTGAGGGGCTTGTTCACCTTGCGCGGGTCGATCTCGCCGAAAGCGATCTGGACGGACTCGTAGCCGTCGACATCGTTCGTACGGACCTGGGTGACGACGTTGGGGCCGGCCTTGACGACGGTGACCGGAACAACACGGTTGTTCTCGTCCCACACCTGCGTCATGCCGAGCTTCTCGCCCAGGATGCCCTTGATCTGCTTAGCCATTCTCAGCTCACCGACCCTCAGAGCTTGATCTCGATGTCGACACCGGCCGGGAGGTCGAGTCGCATCAGAGAGTCAACGGTCTTGGGGGTGGGGTCGAGAATGTCGATCAGGCGCTTGTGCGTGCGCATCTCGAAGTGCTCGCGCGAGTCCTTGTACTTGTGCGGCGACTTGATGACGCAGTACACGTTCTTCTCAGTGGGCAGCGGCACCGGGCCCGCGACCGACGCACCAGTGCGGGTCACCGTCTCGACGATCTTCTTCGCCGAGGAGTCGATGACCTCGTGGTCGTAGGCCTTGAGCCGGATGCGGATCTTCTGTCCCGCCATGGCTACTCAGTAGTCCTGTCTCTCTTACGCTCCGGAACCCGGTGGTTCCGCCTTTCCTTCTCCGACCCACGCGGTCGGGCGTGTCGCGCTCCCGCTGACACAGATGCCCCTTGTTCGAACATCCCTGCGGGGAATGCACACGGCCCTTCCGGAACCGCAAGCCGAGGGCGGAAGGCCCACCGGGTGCCTGGTCGGTGCCGCGCTGACACTTCCCGGAAGATTCCCGTACGTCCGCCCCAGTGCTGCCATCAGGCAGTTAGGGCGACGAGTACTGTGGGACTCGCTTCCGGTCCTCCCGGCGGGAGGCGCGCAGCATCAACACTCGACCGAGCAACCCCGCTAGTCTGCCATATGGGGCAGGGGCCTGGCCAATCGAGCCGAAGAGATTACCCCGAAGGTGACGTAGGTCAAACCGGGGCGCCCGGAGGACGGCCGGCACCTCACGACCGGGATGCCATGCGCACGTCAGTGCAGCCACGCTGCTTCGCCTCGTGGGCGGCGAACGCCGTCAGCGCGGATGCGGCGAAGGACGGGGAGTAGTGCGGGACCGGGTAGCTGTCGGTGTCCCGGTCGTAGAGGTGGTAGAGCACGAACACCGCTTCCTGGGCCGACCCCGGGCACCTGGCAGTGGCCAGGGCGTAGTCGTCGTCGCGGCCGGGGAGCCCGGCCGCCCGGAAGTCCTTGGCCACTGCGCCGTAGTACGCGTACAGGCCGTAGCCCGGCTTTCCGGCCCGGGTGAAGAGGTAGCAGTTGACCTGCGGCGCGTCGGCGTCCGTGGGGTAGGCGACGAATTCGGGCGTACCGGCGCCGGACGCCCGGCCGGCGAGCCCCCGCAGCGCGACGCAGGAGCCCTGGGCCCGTGCGAGTGGCCGGGGGTCCGCCTTCCCGCCCGTGGACGGGAGGGACACCCGGGTGAGCTGCCTGCCTCCCTCGGCCCGGCACCCGAGCTTCGCCGACGCCTTCAGCGCCGTCTCGGTGGTCACCCGGCCCAGTCCGGTGAGGACGGGACCGCTCTCCTCGGCGTCCCGCGGCCACTCGATCAGGTCGCCGTACGCGAGCAGGGCCCTGTTCCTGTCGTCCCGGCAGTCGAGCGCGACCACCACCTGCGCGCTCCCGTCGTAGCGGACGATGCCCGGCCAGCCGTTGCCGAGCGGCGCCGCCTGCCCCTTGATCCCCTCGGAGTTCCTGCCGAACGGCGCGAGGGCCTCGGACGGGGCCGACCGATCGCTCCAGCGGAGCCTGATCTGCAGCGCACCACCGTGCCGGCCGGTGTCGGGCCTGTTGACCAGGCAGGCGATCGGGTAGTCCGGGTCGTGATCGGCCCTGGCCCGCACGTGCGAGGAGTTCAGGGCGTCGCCGAGTCCTCCCTGGGCCAGAGTGCCGTCGCAAGCCGAGTCCAGGGAACGCTGGTCCCGCCAGGAGGCGTAGTAGCCCGTGCTGTAGAGCACCTGGGCCACGATCGCCAGCGTCAGCAGGAGCCCGCCCGCTGACCAGCCGGCCAGGCGCCGTCGTCGGCTTGCAAAGAACTTCATCGTGCTCTTCCTGTCGTGGGCGGTGGTCCGCCCCGGCGTCACCGGTCGGCTCGGAGGACGTCGAGCGCCCGGTCACGGCCGTAGTCGTAGTCGCCCTGGCCGGTGTGCACCCACTGCTTCGTCCAGTCGCTGTTGATGTCATGACCGCGGCTGTGCCCCCACATCCGGACCATGTTCTCCACGTCGTGCTGTCCGGCCGCGTAGAGCTTCACGTTGTCGTCCGTGGCCTTGAGGTTCGCCTCGGCGGTGTGCTCCTTGTTGGACTCGTACGTCCACAGGTCGACGGTCCTCGTGGCGACGTCCCCGACCGGGCCGAGGTCGGACACCGGATTGAACATCAGGGCCGTGCTGAGCGAGCTGCTGATGCCGTGGTTGAAGTCGGCGGCCCACTGGGTCTTGTCGAACCGCTCGTCGAAGATGATGTCGGCGCGGACCCCGTCGTAGGCGCCCATGGCCCGGGAGCAGTCGCTGATGCGGTTGCCGATCTGGGTCTTCCCGGCGTCCTGCGGCAGCCCCTCGAGTATGTCGTGCGCATGGCGTTGCTCGGCCCCGTAGAGGTGCCCGAAGGCCGCGGGATCGTCGGCGACGCCCCGCATCACCTTGGTGAGGTAGTCCCGTGCGACGGTGACGTGCGCCCCGTCCTTGTCGCTCCAGACCGACCCCGCGGTGCCGGGGGAGATCTCGTAGCGGGAGTCCGACTGCGCGTTGATCTCGTGGGTGTCGGGCGTGTACGACGTCAGGATGTGCGCCAGCGGGACCGTCAGGTTCTTGGGCAGTTTCTGCGCCTGGTCCGACGTGTTCAGGGTGTCGATGGTGTGCTGCAGGATGCGGGCCTGTGATTCGGTGTGGGGGGTGGCCGCGTGGTAGGAACCCGGCGCCTCCCCGGTCGTCGCCGCCTCCAGGGCCGCGCCGAAGCCCGTGCGGACGTCGCCGTCCTCCGCCATGACGGGCATGCCGGTCGTCGTGCCGCCCGGCGGGGTCGCGAAGTGGTCGACGACCGTGTCCCAGTCCCGTCCGTGGAGCAGGTACTGCAGGTTGTCGTTGTGGGCCGGGTCCAGGTACGCGGTGCTGGTCTTCGGGTCGTGGGACATGATGCCGAGCACGCCGTCCAGCGGGTCGTTGGCGAACCAGCCGCGGTCCTCGCCGCTGAACGTGTCCCGCAGGGCCCAGATGGACTGGGTGTTGCCCTTGGCCGTGTACGACTCCTCCGCGTGCCGGATGTCGTCCGCGGTGTCCTCGAGGAACGGGCCGGAGTAGCCGTTCCCCTGCTGCATCAGCGTGACGAGGCTCTGGTAGCCGCGGACCTTCTCGTCCGGGAGGGGGCTGAGGCCGTCGACCTTGAACTGCTCGGTTCCCGCCTTGCGCATGTCCGCGCGGAAGTCCTTGTAGAAGGACGAGTGCGGGTCCTGGGTCGCGGTCGCCAGCGTGCCGGCGAGGCCCTTCTGGATGTCCAGGTACTGCCCGCCGTGCTTCTTGTCGTCGTAGTGGGCGAGGCTGTCGAGGCTGTTGGAGAGCTGCAGCGTGCCCCGGGCGCCGAGGTCGTCCAGCAGGGTCTGGCTGAAGGCCTTGTCGCCGGAGTTGTCGTGGAAGAGCCGCTGCAGTTCCTTGTAGTCGCTCGCGGTCGCCTTGCCGGAGTTGACGCGGGTGGCGATGTCCTTGGCCTCGTCCGCCTCGTACTTCTCGATGTCGCCCTGCGCCTTGCCGTTGAACCCGCCGAACGTGCCGTCGGCGGTGTCGGAGTCGACCACCACGGCGTGGAAGGCGATCTCGACGCCCTTGTCGGCGTCGTCGACGTCCTTCACGCACTGGTCGATCCGGGCCTGCCAGGAGGCGACGGCCGTACGGACGCTCTGCTGGTAGTCGGGGTCGTGGGCCAGCGCCTGACGGTCCCCCTGGCTGAGCTTGCCGGTGTCGTACGAGACCACGCCCTGGTCCGAGACCTTCATGCCCTTGGCCACGGCGTCGTCGCGGGCCGACTCCAGCCTCTTGCGCAGGTCCACGAACTGCGTGTGCGCGTCCCGGAAGAGCGAGGCGATCGCCTTCGCCTCCGTCTGGGCCTTCTGGAACTCCTTCAGCGTGATGTCGAACCGCGCGTTGGCGGCGCTCGCGCTCAGGCCCTGCCAGGTCGGCGCGAGCGAGATCCCGTGCACGTCGCGCCGGTAGGTGGTCTCCTGCGTGTGGAAGCCCTCGGCCACGGCGTCCCAGTGCTCGGCGGCCGTGCCGAGCGTGGACAGGTCGGTGGCCAGGATCTCGTGGTAGCTCGGCATGGTTCCCCGTTGAGTGAAGCGATGGTGTTCCGGCGGCGGTCGGGCGCCGGCTCAGTACCCGTCGAGCGCGGACGAGGTGCGGACGCCGGACGCGACGCCGAGGTCCGTTCCCGACAGCACGGTGTTCGTGCCGCGCAGGGACGCCTTCTCCGACGACAGCCGGGTCATCAGGGTCTGGACCTGCTCGCCCCAGGTCTTGAGCGCCTTGCCGACGGCGGCGGACGTGACCCAGCCGTGCCCGTCCTTCGCGTCGAACGCCTTCACCACCGCGTTCGTCTGCTCGTCGGCGGCGTCACCGGCCTTCTTGGTGCCGGGTTCGATGTTCTGCTCGATCGAGTTCGCCGCGGCGCGTTTCTCGGCGGGCGAGGAGGCGAGGTCCGGCCCGCCTCCGCCGCTGGACCCGCCGCCGCCCGGGTCCGCCGGGTACTGGTTCAGCCGCATCCCTACGGCCTGTTCACCGCCACTTCCTGCCATGATGCAACCCCCGTGTGCGTCTCTGGCGTGCCCGCGTCACGCTAACAACGCCGAGCAGAACAAGGGCAGTTGACCCCCTCCCTCCTGGCCTTTCTTTAACCGTCCATGGCTCGCCGATGGGGCGCGGTTGACGTTGGCCCGCAGAACCCCCGGCCTCCTCGCCGCGCCCGCCCGCTACAGCCGCCGGCTCTCCAGCGGGCCCAGGTACAGCGCCGGCAGACCCCCCGTGTCGATCAGGAGCCGTTGCAGCACGACCGTCGGATCCACCATCCAGAACGTCAGCCGGTGGACGCCGGCCTTCCGCAGGGTGTGCCGCGTCGCCGTCGCGTTGATGTTGTCCGAGGTGTTCCTCGCCCAGATCGCGTTCAGGAGCCCGTCGTCGGCGCCCGCGGTGATGTCCACCGACTGGGGGTCGGCGTCGTCGAAGGACACCGCGTAACGCAGACCCCCGGTCGGCAGTGCCGGATTGCGGGGGGACAGGTACGCCCACACCGTCACCTCACCCGGCCCCGTCAGCAGACTCACCTCGTACTCCAGCCGAGGGGACGACGGTCCGCCGGGCGTCCGGCGGGGTGAGGTGACCGGCCACGGGGTCATTCCCGCGCCCGTCCGGCCGATACCGTCCAGTCGCCGCCACTCTCCCACCGCGCGGTCGTAGTGCTCCGCGTCGATCGCCAGGTACCCGCCGGCCTCGACGAACCCGCGCAGTCCCCTCCGTGACGGCTTCTGCGCCACGCACCCGACCCGCACCGACGCCCCCGCCCCGGTCACCGTCAGCGCCCCCTCCGAGCGGCCCGCCGGCGCCCGGGACCAGTCCACCCCGACCTCCACCCGGACCTGCTGCCCCACCCGCCCCCGCGGCCGGTCCACCAGGAGCCACGGCACCGAGGTCTCCACCTCGTAGTCGAAGGGGGTGCGGCCCCGGTTGAAGATCTCCACGTACTGCTGGGGGCGGGTCTGGTGCGGGCTGAAGGGCGGCAGCGACGCCTCACCCGTCGCGCCCCCCGGCCACCACTCCCCCGCGTCCTCCGCACCGTCGACCGACACCCCCAGCTCCGCGGCCGCCGGCAGGTCGATCCGGCGCACCGCCGGGAAGAGCACGTCGGGCAGCGCCACGTTGTCCTTCTCCGGCTGCTGCCAGCCCGCGTCGGGGCCGTAGCGGTCGACGTCCCCGTAGTCGATGTGCGGCTGGGTCTGGAATCCCCGCCATTTGCCGCCGGCCACCGAGGAGTTGAACCGGTCCGTCAGGGCGAGGTCCCGTGCCAGGGCGGCCTCCGCGGCGGCCGCGCGGTCGTTCGTCGCCGCGCGGCCCTGCCGGGCGTAGAGGAGGTTGGTGAACTCGGCCTCGCGCAGGGCGTAGAGGTTCGCGGTCGCCGTCACCTCGTAGCCGACCAGCTCGAACCACGCGTCCTGCCGTTCCGCGGGCAGCCGGCGGGCGATCCGTTCCGCCCGCCGCCCCAGCCGCCGCCACTCCCCTGTCACCCGCTCCAGCTCGCGGTGCGCGAAGTAGTAGGGGGACCGCTGGTCGTCGTTGACCACCTGGCCGCCGGACAGGGTGATCCGGCGGTTCAGCAACTCGGGTTTGCGGCGTGCCTGGAGGCGGCCGTAGGCCGCCAGCACGTCCGCGACGTCCCTGGCCGCGGCCTCGCCGAAGTTCTGGCGGGCGTAGCGCTCCTCCCAGTCGCCGAGCCGTTCGAGCGGCCATCTCGAGGGGTTCCAGGCGTAGCCGAGGAAGAACTCCGTGGGGAGTTCGTTGCCCTTCAGGTCGCCCACGTTCGCCACCCACAGCCCGTGGTTGCCGTACGCGTGCGCCTGGTGGAGCTGGTCCCAGACGTTGCGGAGGTTGGCGGTGTCGACCCACTTGTAGTTGCGGCCGGCGCCGACGTAGTCGAAGTGGTAGTAGAGGCCGAAGCCGCCGCTCCGGGAACCGTCGGGATGCTTGCGGATGTTGCCCCAGTTGTCGTCCGTGAGGACCACCGTGACGTCGTCCGGTGCGCGCAGGCCCCGGTCCCAGTACCGCTGCACCTCCTTGTACAGCGTCCACACCTGCGGTGTCTGCGCCGCGGGCCGTCCCGTCACCTCCTCGATGATCCGGCGCTGATCCGTGATGATCTCCTGCATCAGCTCGATGCCGTCGCCGTCGGGGAGACCGGTGTCGCCGTTGCCGCGCATACCGAGCGTCACGACCCCCTCGAAGCCCTGGTCCACCATCCGCTGGATGCCCTCACGCCAGTACTTCCTGATCGCCTCCGCGTTGCGGCGGTACGACCACTCGCCGGTGCCCCCGTAGGGGTCGTGGCCGGAGCCGGCGTGCCGGTTCCACTCCTCGATGCCCCGCATCATCGGCGCCTCGTGGGATGTGCCCATGACGATGCCGTACTCCGCGGCCCGCCGGTGGTTGTCCGGGTCGTCCTCCGCGAAGGCCCGCCCCCAGACCGCCGGCCACAGGTAGTTCCCCTTCAGCCGCAGCAGGACCTCGAAGACCTTCGCGTAGAAGTCCGCGGTGAAGCCGCCGGGATACCCCGGGGCCTTCCCCGGGCCGAAGTACGCCGGCGCCCAGGTCCCGAGGGCCGGGTTCTCGTCGTTGACGAAGATGCCCCGGTACTTCACCGCCGGCGCGCCCTGGCTGAACCGGCCCGGCCGCACCCACACCGCCTCGCGCCGCACCGGCGGCACGTCGTCCCACCAGTGCCAGGGCGAGACCCCGATGCCGTACGAGACGTCGTACGCCCCGAAGATCGTGCCCCGCGGATCGCTGCCCGCGATGACGAAGGCCCGCTCCACCCCCGGCATCGGGTGCTCCACGACCGTCTGCAGCGAGGTCTCCCACTCCCCGCGCACGCCCGTGGCGTCGAGCTTCCCGGAACGCACCAGGCCGTCGATCAGCGGACTGCGGCCGATCGTGCCGAGCAGCACCGGGAGGCGGCCGATCGTGGAGCCGGGGCGCACGCCCGTCACCCGGGCGAGGTCGTCGCGCAGGTCACCCGCGACCCGCACGACACCGGGATGGTCCTCGGAGCTGACCACCACGGGCGCCCCGACCAGGGAGAACGCCCCGCCCGTGAAGGAGATGTACGCCCCCGGCTCCGTCACCCGGAGCCCCTCCCCGGCGGCGGACGCGGTCCCCGAAGCCCCCGCGGCCAGCCCGGTGGCCAGGACTGCCCCGCCCAGTACCGTCCTGCGGCTGACGTGCACAGACGACATACGTCACCCCTCCAGCTCCTATTTGCTCAGCGGCATGACAAATAGTGGAGGGAGGGAGCGGTGGGGGGAACGGGTCGTACGCGCCGAATAGTTTCGGGCCGCGACCCCGCGGGCCACGGCCCTCGGCCCGCGCCGCACGAAGCCGGTGTCGGGGCGGCCGGCCGGTGTCAGGGGCGGCCAGTAGCCTCCGGCCATGACCCGCACGACACCGCCGCGCCCCCTCGACATCACCGCCGTCTTCCCCGAGCTGGCCCCGCTCGCCCGGTCCGCCGTACGGCTGCATCCACGAGCCGGCGCGCCGACCGCGGCACACAGTTCCCTCGGCGGCCCGCTGCTCTGGCCGGCCGAGGAGGCCTGGCCGGTCTGCCCGGAGCATGCCGGTCCCTGGCACCGGGGTCTGGACCCCGACGACGTACGGCAGAGCCGGCGGGTGCTGCGCGAGGCGTGGGCCCGGCCTCGCCCGGAGGGTGCCGACCTGCTCACCGAGGAGGAGGAAGCCGTGGTCGACCGGGGCCGGAAGGCGGTGCGCATACCCCAGGACGGGCCGGTGCCGATGGTGCCGGCGCTGCAGATCCACGCGGCCGACCTGCCGGCGCTGCCCCGCCCCGAGGGCACCGATCTGCTCCAGGTGCTGTGGTGCCCGTGCGACCACGCCCCGGACCATCTGCCCCGCGTCGAGCTGCGCTGGCGGGACTCCGCCGGCATCGGCACGCCGCTCGGCACACCCCCGCGGCCCGCGGTGATCGGTAACGACGACTACCTGCCCGAGCCCTGCCTGCTGCACCCGGAAACCGTCACCGAGTACCGGCCCCGCACGAGCTGCCCGAGGAACTGGCGGACCGGATCGAGGCCTGGGAGGAGGGGCTGGAGGACGAGCGCGTCTGCTACCAGTACGACCTCGCCGTGGCACCCGGCACCAAGCTCGGCGGGCACGCGCCCTGGAGCTTCTCCGACCCGTATCCCATGGCCTGTACCGAGTGCGGCTCGGCCGTGCGGCCCCTGCTCACCTTCGACGGCGCCGAGTGGGACGGCGGCAGCGGGAGCTGGCGCCCGCTGGAGGACGCCGGTTACACCGGCCTCCACTTCCTCGGCCCGGCCCTGGAGACCGGACTCGACTTCGGCCGGGGGTACGGCATGCAGCTGTACGTGTGCGAGGCGTCGTACGCCCATCCGCCCCTGCGCTCCCTGCAGTGAGCGGCCCCGGAAGACCCTGGAAGACCCCGGAAGAACCCGGGAACAGCAGAAGAGGCCCGTACGACCGAAGTCGTACGGGCCTCTCCCAGGTCTGAGACCTTCAGGTCAGCTGGTGACCCGCAAGCAAGCGAACTTACTTGACGATCTTGGTGACCTGGCCGGCGCCCACGGTGCGGCCACCCTCACGGATGGCGAACTTCAGGCCCTCTTCCATGGCGACGGGCTGGATGAGCGACACCGTCATCTCGGTGTTGTCGCCCGGCATGACCATCTCGGTGCCCTCGGGGAGGGTCACGACGCCGGTCACGTCCGTCGTACGGAAGTAGAACTGCGGACGGTAGTTGTTGAAGAACGGCGTGTGGCGGCCACCCTCGTCCTTGGACAGGATGTAGGCCTGCGCCTCGAACTCGGTGTGCGGGGTGACCGAGCCCGGCTTGATGATGACCTGGCCGCGCTCGACGTCCTCGCGCTTGATGCCACGGAGGAGCAGACCGACGTTCTCACCGGCCTGGCCCTCGTCGAGCAGCTTGCGGAACATCTCGATGCCGGTGACCGTGGTGGTGGTCTTCTCGGTCTTGATGCCGATGATGTCCACGGTCTCGTTGACCTTGAGGATACCGCGCTCGATACGACCGGTGACGACGGTGCCACGACCGGTGATCGTGAAGACGTCCTCGATCGGCATGAGGAACGGCTTGTCGACGTCGCGCTCCGGCTGCGGGATCGACTCGTCGACGGCCTTCATCAGGTTGAGGACGGAGTCCACCCACTGCTGCTCGCCCTCGAGGGCCTTGAGCGCGGAGACCTGGACGACCGGAACGTCGTCGCCGGGGAACTCGTACTCGGTGAGGAGCTCACGGACCTCGAGCTCGACGAGCTCCAGGATCTCCTCGTCGTCCACCATGTCGGCCTTGTTCAGGGCGACGACGATGTACGGAACGCCGACCTGGCGGGCCAGGAGCACGTGCTCCTTGGTCTGCGGCATCGGGCCGTCGGTGGCGGCGACCACCAGGATCGCGCCGTCCATCTGCGCGGCACCGGTGATCATGTTCTTGATGTAGTCCGCGTGACCCGGGCAGTCGACGTGGGCGTAGTGACGCGCCTCGGTCTGGTACTCGACGTGCGCGATGGAGATGGTGATACCGCGCTGACGCTCTTCGGGCGCCTTGTCGATGTTGTCGAACGGGGTGGCCTCGTTCAGGTCCGGGTACGCGTCGTGCAGCACCTTGGTAATGGCGGCCGTGAGGGTCGTCTTACCGTGGTCGATGTGACCGATGGTGCCGATGTTGACGTGCGGCTTAGTCCGCTCGAACTTCGCCTTCGCCACTGGGGTCCTCCTGTGGAGTGGTTCTGTACGCCTTACTTCATCGGCGCCAGGTGATCTTTGCTGTAAAGGCCCGGAACCCGGGGCAAACGCTCACGATTGCGGACGTTTGCCCCTCGAGGCTCCGGAGTCAAGCCTACGGCGTGTGAACGCGGTGCGTTACTCGCCCTTGGCCTTCGCGATGATCTCCTCGGCGACGTTCCGCGGAACCTCGGCGTAGGAGTCGAACTGCATCGAGTAGCTTGCGCGACCCGACGTCTTGCTGCGGAGGTCGCCGACGTAGCCGAACATCTCCGACAGGGGCACGAGGCCCTTCACGACGCGGGCACCAGCCCGCTCCTCCATGGCCTGGATCTGACCACGGCGGGAGTTGATGTCGCCGATGACCTCACCCATGTAGTCCTCGGGCGTGGTGACCTCGACGGCCATCATCGGCTCGAGCAGCACGGGGCTGGCCTTGCGCGCGGCCTCCTTGAAGGCCTGCGAACCGGCGATCTTGAAGGCCAGCTCGGAGGAGTCGACCTCGTGGTAGGCACCGTCGTGCAGGATCACGCGGACACCGGTCATCTCGTAACCGGCGAGGATGCCGAACTGCATGGCCTCCTGCGCACCGGCGTCGACCGAAGGGATGTACTCCTTCGGGATACGACCACCGGTCACCTTGTTCACGAACTCGTACGAGGTGTCGCCACCCTCGAGCGGCTCGATGCCGATCTGCACCTTCGCGAACTGACCGGTACCACCGGTCTGCTTCTTGTGGGTGTAGTCGACGCGCTCGACGGCCTTGCGGATCGTCTCGCGGTACGCCACCTGCGGCTTGCCGACGTTGGCCTCGACCTTGAACTCACGGCGCATACGGTCGACCAGCACCTCGAGGTGCAGCTCGCCCATACCACCGATGATGGTCTGGCCGGTCTCCTCGTCCGAGTGGACCTGGAACGACGGGTCCTCCTCGGCCAGGCGCTGGATCGCGACGCCGAGCTTCTCCTGGTCGCCCTTCGACTTGGGCTCGATGGCGACCTGGATGACCGGGGCCGGGAAGTCCATGGACTCCAGGATCACCGGGTTCTTGTCGTCGGACAGCGTCTCACCGGTGGTGGTCTGCTTCAGGCCCATGACGGCGACGATGTCGCCGGCGCCCACCGACTCGATCTCCTCACGCTTGTTGGCGTGCATGCGGTAGATCTTGCCGATGCGCTCCTTCTTGCCCTTGACGGAGTTCAGCACCGAGGTGCCGGACTCCAGGCGGCCCGAGTAGACCCGGACGAAGGTGAGCTTGCCGAGGTGCGGGTCGCTCATGATCTTGAACGCCAGCGCCGAGAGGGGCTCCTCGTCGGACGGCTTGCGCTTGACGACGACCTCGGCGTCCTTGACGTCGTGGCCCTCGATGGCCTCGATGTCGACCGGGGACGGCAGGTAGCGCACGACCGCGTCGAGCAGGGGCTGGACGCCCTTGTTCTTGAACGCGGTGCCGCAGAACACCGGGGTGACGGTGGTGCCGGTGCCCTTGCCGGACGCGATGGTGATACGACGGATCGCGGCGTACAGCTGCTCCACGGAAGGCTCTTCGCCCTCCAGGTACAGCTCCATGATCTCTTCGTCGTTCTCCGCGACGGCCTCGAGCAGCTTGCCGCGCCACTCCTCGGCAGCCTCGGTGTGCGTGGCCGGGATGTCGACGGTGTCGTACATCTCGCCCTTGGTGGCCTCGGCGGACCAGACCAGGGCCTTCATCGTCACGAGGTCGACGACGCCCTTGAAGTCGGCCTCGGCACCGATCGGCAGCTGCATGACGATCGGCTGAGCGCCCAGGCGGTCAGTGATCATGTCGACGCAGCGGTGGAACTCGGCACCGGTCCGGTCGAGCTTGTTGACGAAGCAGATACGCGGAACGCCGTAGCGGTCCGCCTGACGCCACACCGTCTCGGACTGCGGCTCAACGCCGGCGACGCCGTCGAACACCGTCACGGCACCGTCGAGCACGCGCAGGGAGCGCTCCACCTCGACGGTGAAGTCGACGTGACCCGGGGTGTCGATGATGTTGATCGTGTGGTCGACGTTCTCCAGCGGCCAGTGACAGGTGGTGGCAGCAGAGGTGATCGTGATGCCACGCTCCTGCTCCTGCTCCATCCAGTCCATGGTGGCAGCGCCGTCGTGGACCTCACCGATCTTGTAAGACACACCGGTGTAGAACAGGATCCGCTCGGTGGTGGTCGTCTTGCCCGCGTCGATGTGGGCCATGATCCCGATGTTGCGGACCTTGGCCAGGTCAAGTGAAGTGGTAGCCATAAGGCTTCAGTCTTCTCTCGGTCTCGATGTGGGTAGCGACTACCAGCGGTAGTGCGCGAAGGCCTTGTTGGACTCGGCCATCTTGTGCGTGTCCTCGCGCTTCTTCACAGCGGCACCCAGGCCGTTGGAGGCGTCGAGGAGTTCGTTGAGCAGACGCTCGGTCATGGTCTTCTCGCGACGGGCGCGCGAGTAACCGACCAGCCAGCGCAGCGCGAGCGTGTTGGCGCGACCGGGCTTGACCTCGATCGGAACCTGGTACGTCGCACCACCGACACGGCGGGACTTGACCTCGAGGGTCGGCTTGATGTTCTCCAGCGCGCGCTTCAGCGTGATGATCGGGTCGTTGCCCGTCTTCTCACGCAGACCCTCCATGGCGCCGTAGACGATGCGCTCGGCGGTGGAGCGCTTGCCGTTCAGCAGCACCTTGTTGATGAGGGAGGTCACCAGAGGAGAACCGTAGACCGGGTCGATGATGACCGGGCGCTTCGGGGCGGGGCCCTTACGAGGCATTCTTACTTCTCCTTCTTGGCGCCGTAGCGGGAACGGGCCTGCTTGCGGTTCTTGACACCCTGGGTGTCGAGGGAGCCACGGATGATCTTGTAGCGAACACCCGGCAGGTCCTTCACACGGCCGCCGCGCACGAGCACGATGGAGTGCTCCTGCAGGTTGTGTCCCTCACCCGGAATGTAAGCGGTGACCTCGATGCCGCTGGTCAGACGCACACGCGCGACCTTACGCAGGGCCGAGTTCGGCTTCTTCGGGGTGGTCGTGAACACACGCGTGCAGACGCCACGACGCTGAGGGGAACCCTCGAGTGCGGGCGTCTTGTTCTTCTCGACCTTGTCCTGCCGGCCCTTGCGGACCAGCTGCTGGATCGTAGGCACTACTTCTCCGGTTTCTGTGTGCCGATAGGTACAGCTAACCTGGAACTTCGCCGACCCACGCGGTCGGGTGTGTCGAATCCCGCAGACTCCCGCCGCAAGGCGGAAAGGGCGCAGATTACGGTGGCCGATGACGGCTCGCCATGCGGTCGAAGGCACGCACGAGAGCCAGGGCACACCCCAGGCACAAGGTCTGAGCGTACCTACCTCATTCGCTGTGGTCAAAACAAATGCGACCCGCCCGCCTCGCTCTGCGGGCCATGTCAAGCCCCTGTACGCTACGTGATCTTCGAATCGACGGTTGTCGATCTTCGAACAGGCCGTTTCGGCCGGGCGTCGCCTCCCCGCTCCCCGCGAGCCGGCAGCAGGCCCCCCGACGCCCCCGCAGGGCACCCTGCGGCCGGCGCGCGCCCGCACGGCCGTCGTCCCCCTCCACGGCCCCCTGACGGCTGTCCAGGTCGCTGGTGGCCCGGCAGACGCCGAAGGGCGGCCACCCCCAGCGGGAGTGGTCGCCCTTCGGTTCAAGCTGCTCGCTTACTGGTTGTACGGACCGTAGTCGTAGTCCTCCAGCGGAACGGCCTGGCCGGAGCCGGTGCCGAACGGCGAGTAGTCGATGTCGTCGTAGCCGACGGCCGAGTACATCGCGGCCTTGGCCTCCTCGGTCGGCTCGACCCGGATGTTGCGGTAGCGGGACAGACCCGTACCGGCCGGGATGAGCTTACCGATGATGACGTTCTCCTTGAGGCCGATGAGGCTGTCGGACTTGGCGTTGATCGCCGCGTCCGTCAGAACTCGGGTCGTCTCCTGGAAGGAGGCGGCCGACAGCCAGGACTCCGTCGCCAGCGAGGCCTTGGTGATACCCATCAGCTGCGGACGACCGGAGGCCGGGTGACCGCCCTCCTGGACCACACGACGGTTCTCGGTCTCGAACTTCGAGCGCTCGACCAGCTCACCGGGCAGCAGCTCGGCGTCGCCGGACTCGATGATCGTCACGCGGCGGAGCATCTGCCGGATGATGATCTCGATGTGCTTGTCGTGGATCGACACACCCTGCGAGTTGTAGACCTTCTGGACCTCGCCGACCAGGTGGACCTGGACGGCACGCTGACCCAGGATGCGCAGCACGTCGTGCGGGTTGGTGGCACCCACGGTGAGCTGCTGGCCCACCTCGACGTGGTCGCCCTCGCGGACCAGGACCTTGGCACGCTTCGAGATCGGGAACGCCGTCTCGTCGCTGCCGTCGTCCGGGGTGACGACGATCTTCTTGGTCTTCTCGGTCTCCTCGATCCGCACGCGGCCGGAGGCCTCGGAGATCGGGGCGACACCCTTCGGGGTGCGGGCCTCGAACAGCTCGACGACACGGGGCAGACCCTGGGTGATGTCGTCACCGGCCACACCACCGGTGTGGAAGGTACGCATCGTCAGCTGGGTACCGGGCTCACCGATGGACTGGGCGGCGATGATGCCGACCGCCTCACCGATGTCGACCAGCTTGCCGGTGGCGAGCGAACGGCCGTAGCACATCGCGCAGGTACCGACGGCGGACTCGCAGGTCAGGACCGAGCGGGTCTTGACCTCCTCGACGCCACGGCCGACCAGCTCCTCGATGAGGACGTCGCCCAGGTCGGTGCCGGCCGGGGCCAGCACCTGGCCGTCGACCACGATGTCCTCGGCGAGGCAGCGCGCGTACACGGACGTCTCGACGTCCTCCGTCTTGCGCAGCACGCCGTCCGCGCCCCGCTCCGCGATCTTGAGCTTGAGGCCACGGTCGGTGCCGCAGTCCTCCTCGCGGATGATGACGTCCTGGGAGACGTCGACCAGACGACGGGTGAGGTAACCCGAGTCGGCGGTACGCAGGGCGGTGTCCGCCAGACCCTTACGGGCACCGTGCGTGGAGATGAAGTACTCCAGCACGGACAGACCCTCACGGAACGAGGCCTTGATCGGACGCGGGATGGTCTCGTTCTTCGCGTTCGACACCAGACCACGCATACCGGCGATCTGCCGCATCTGCATCATGTTTCCTCGGGCACCCGAGTCAACCATCATGAAGATGGGGTTCGTCTTGGGGAAGTTCTCGTTCATCGCCTCGGCGACCTCGTTGGTCGCCTTGGTCCAGATCGCGATGAGTTCCTGAGTGCGCTCTTCCTTGGTGATCAGACCGCGCTCGTACTGCTTCTGGACCTTCTCGTCCTGCGCCTCGTACCCGCGGACGATCTCCTTCTTCGCCTCGGGAACGACGACGTCGGAGATGGCCACGGTGACACCGGAACGGGTCGCCCAGTAGAAGCCGGCCGCCTTCAGGTTGTCGAGCGTCGCCGCCACGATGACCTTGGGGTAGCGCTCGGCCAGGTCGTTGACGATCTCGGAGAGCTGCTTCTTGCCCACCGAGTAGTCGACGAACGGGTAGTCCTCGGGCAGCAGCTCGTTGAAGAGCGCGCGGCCCAGCGTGGTGCGCAGGCGGAACGAGTCACCCTGCTGCCACTCGGGCTCGCCCTCCTCGCGCGCCGGCGGGGTCCAGCCGCGCGGCGGGATGGTGCCCACCGGGAAGCGGATGTCGATCGGCGACTGCAGCGCCAGCTCGCCGGCGTCGAACGCCATGATCGCCTCGGCCGTGGAGCCGAACGCACGGCCCTCGCCCTTGGTGTCACGCAGCTCACCGTCGGTGGTGAGGAAGAACAGACCGAGGACCATGTCCTGGGTCGGCATCGTCACCGGACGGCCGTCGGCGGGCTTGAGGATGTTGTTCGAGGACAGCATCAGGATGCGGGCCTCGGCCTGCGCCTCCGCGGACAGCGGCAGGTGCACGGCCATCTGGTCACCGTCGAAGTCCGCGTTGAACGCGGTGCAGACGAGCGGGTGGATCTGGATGGCCTTGCCCTCGACCAGCTGCGGCTCGAAGGCCTGGATGCCGAGGCGGTGCAGGGTGGGAGCACGGTTCAGCAGCACCGGGTGCTCGGCGATGACCTCTTCGAGGACGTCGTACACGACCGTGCGGCCGCGCTCCACCATGCGCTTGGCGCTCTTGATGTTCTGCGCGTGGTTCAGGTCGACCAGACGCTTCATCACGAACGGCTTGAACAGCTCCAGCGCCATGGCCTTGGGCAGACCGCACTGGTGCAGCTTCAGCTGCGGGCCGACGACGATGACGGAACGCGCCGAGTAGTCGACTCGCTTACCGAGCAGGTTCTGACGGAATCGACCCTGCTTACCCTTCAGCATGTCGCTGAGGGACTTCAGCGGGCGGTTACCGGGACCGGTCACCGGACGGCCGCGACGACCGTTGTCGAAGAGGGCGTCGACAGCCTCCTGAAGCATGCGCTTCTCGTTGTTGACGATGATCTCGGGCGCGCCGAGGTCGAGAAGCCTCTTCAGACGGTTGTTGCGGTTGATCACACGGCGGTACAGGTCGTTCAGGTCGGAGGTCGCGAAGCGGCCACCGTCCAGCTGCACCATCGGACGCAGGTCCGGCGGGATGACCGGCACGCAGTCGAGCACCATGCCCTTGGGGCTGTTGCTGGTCTGCAGGAACGCGGAGACGACCTTCAGGCGCTTGAGCGCACGGGTCTTCTTCTGGCCCTTGCCGGTACGGATGATCTCGCGGAGCCGCTCGGCCTCCTCCTCGAGGTCGAAGGACTCCAGGCGCTTCTGCAGCGCCGCGGCACCCATCGAGCCGTCGAAGTACGTGCCGAAGCGGTCACGCAGCTCGCGGTAGAGCAGCTCGTCGCCCTCGAGGTCCTGGACCTTGAGGTTCTTGAACCGGCTCCACACCTCGTCGAGGCGGTCGATCTCGCGCTGCGCACGGTCGCGCAGCTGCTTCATCTCGCGCTCGGCACCCTCGCGCACCTTGCGGCGCACGTCGGCCTTGGCACCCTCGGCCTCCAGCTCGGCCAGGTCGGCCTCGAGCTTCTTGGCGCGGGCCTCCAGGTCGGCGTCGCGACGGTTCTCGATCTGCTGGCGCTCGACCGAGACGTGCGCCTCCAGGGAGGGCAGGTCGCGGGTGCGGCGCTCCTCGTCGACGAACGTGATCATGTACGCCGCGAAGTAGATGACCTTCTCGAGGTCCTTGGGAGCCAGGTCGAGCAGGTAGCCCAGACGGCTCGGGACACCCTTGAAGTACCAGATGTGCGTGACGGGCGCGGCCAGCTCGATGTGGCCCATCCGCTCACGGCGCACCTTGGCGCGCGTGACCTCGACGCCACAGCGCTCACAGATGATGCCCTTGAAGCGGACACGCTTGTACTTGCCGCAGTAGCACTCCCAGTCCCGGGTCGGACCGAAGATCTTCTCGCAGAAGAGTCCGTCCTTTTCGGGCTTCAGGGTGCGGTAGTTGATCGTCTCGGGCTTCTTGACCTCGCCGTGGCTCCACTGACGGATGTCGTCAGCGGTGGCCAGGCCGATCCGGAGCTCGTCGAAGAAGTTGACGTCGAGCACTATGCGTCAATCCCTCTCAGGGTCGAAAGTCTTTGGTCTGAAACGGGGGCCTGGGGGTCGGCGGGGCCCTTGTGGGTCAGGGCCCCGCCGGACTCCCGTCAGACCTCTTCGACGCTGCTCGGCTCGCGCCGGGACAGGTCGATACCGAGCTCCTCCGCAGCGCGGAAGACGTCCTCGTCGGTGTCGCGCATCTCGATGGACATACCGTCGCTGGACAGCACCTCCACGTTCAGGCAGAGCGACTGCATCTCCTTGATGAGCACCTTGAAGGACTCGGGGATGCCGGGCTCGGGGATGTTCTCGCCCTTGACGATGGCCTCGTAGACCTTCACTCGGCCGGTGACGTCGTCGGACTTGATGGTCAGCAGCTCCTGGAGGGCGTACGCGGCGCCGTAGGCCTCGAGGGCCCACACCTCCATCTCACCGAACCGCTGGCCACCGAACTGGGCCTTACCACCCAGCGGCTGCTGGGTGATCATCGAGTACGGACCGGTCGAGCGGGCGTGCAGCTTGTCGTCGACCAGGTGGTGCAGCTTCAGGATGTACATGTAGCCGACCGAGATCGGGTCCGGGAACGGCTCACCGCTACGGCCGTCGAACAGCCGCGCCTTGCCGGACGGGAGCACCATGCGCTCGCCGTCGCGGTTCGGGATGGTGTGCTGCAGCAGACCCGCCAGCTCGTCCTCACGGGCACCGTCGAAGACCGGGGTGGCGACGTTGGTGCCGGGGGCGACCTGGTCGGCACCGATGGCCTGCAGGCGCTGCGCCCACTCGTCGGCGAGGCCGGAGACGTCCCAGCCGCGGCTGGCGAGCCAGCCGAGGTGGATCTCCAGGACCTGTCCCGGGTTCATTCGGGACGGCACACCCAGCGGGTTGAGGATGATGTCGACCGGAGTTCCGTCCTCGAGGAACGGCATGTCCTCGATGGGAAGGATCTTCGAGATGACACCCTTGTTGCCGTGACGGCCGGCGAGCTTGTCACCGTCGGTGATCTTGCGCTTCTGCGCGACGTACACGCGCACCAGCTGGTTCACACCGGGGGGAAGCTCGTCGCCCTCCTCGCGGTCGAAGACGCGCACGCCGATGACCTTGCCGGTCTCGCCGTGCGGCACCTTCAGCGAGGTGTCACGGACCTCACGGGCCTTCTCACCGAAGATCGCGCGCAGCAGGCGCTCCTCGGGGGTCAGCTCGGTCTCACCCTTCGGGGTGACCTTGCCGACCAGGATGTCACCGGCGATGACCTCGGCACCGATACGGATGATGCCGCGCTCGTCGAGGT
Source organism: Streptomyces sp. NPDC031379 (assembly GCF_055569615.1). Classification (NCBI taxonomy): domain Bacteria; kingdom Bacillati; phylum Actinomycetota; class Actinomycetes; order Kitasatosporales; family Streptomycetaceae; genus Streptomyces; species Streptomyces sp. NPDC031379. Next base: position 110,516 of record NZ_JBVIIT010000008.1, read on the forward strand.
CGGCGAGGACCTCCTCGGAGACGTTCGGGATGTCCCGGGTGATCTCCTCGGGGCCGAGCTTGGTGTCACGGGCGTCGACCTCGTGCTCCTCGATGTGGATCGAGGAGAGGACGTCGTCCTGCACGAGGCGCTGCGACAGGATGATCGCGTCCTCGTAGTTGTGACCCTCCCACGGCATGAACGCCACGAGCAGGTTCTTGCCGAGGGCCATCTCGCCGTTCTGGGTGGCCGGGCCGTCGGAGAGGACCTGGCCCTCGATGACGCGGTCGCCCTCGTTGACGATGACCTTCTGGTTGACCGAGGTGCCCTGGTTGGAGCGGGCGAACTTGGCCAGGCGGTACGTGATGTACGTGCCGTCGTCGTTGGCGGTGGTGATGTAGTCCGCGGAGACCTCCTGGACCACACCGGCCTTCTCGGCCTTGACGACGTCGCCGGCGTCGGCGGCGGAGCGGTACTCCATGCCGGTACCGACGAGCGGGGCCTCCGACTTAATCAGCGGAACGGCCTGACGCATCATGTTCGCGCCCATGAGGGCACGGTTGGCGTCGTCGTGCTCGAGGAAGGGGATCATGGCGGTCGCGACCGACACCATCTGGCGCGGCGAGACGTCCATGTAGTCCACGTCCTCGGGGCCGACGTAGTCGACCTCGCCGCCACGACGGCGGACCAGCACGCGGGCCTCGGCGAACCGCATCTCGTCGTTCAGCGGGGCGTTGGCCTGCGCGATGACGAAGCGGTCCTCCTCGTCGGCCGTCAGGTAGTCGACCTCGTCGGAGACCTGGCCGTCGACGACCTTGCGGTACGGCGTCTCGATGAAACCGAACGCGTTGACCCGGCCGTAGGAGGCGAGCGAGCCGATCAGACCGATGTTCGGGCCTTCGGGCGTCTCGATCGGGCACATGCGGCCGTAGTGCGACGGGTGGACGTCACGGACCTCGAAGCCGGCCCGCTCACGGGAGAGACCACCCGGGCCGAGGGCGTTCAGACGACGCTTGTGCGTCAGCCCCGACAGCGGGTTGTTCTGGTCCATGAACTGGGACAGCTGGCTGGTGCCGAAGAACTCCTTGATGGAGGCGACGACCGGCCGGATGTTGATCAGGGTCTGCGGCGTGATCGCCTCGACGTCCTGGGTGGTCATGCGCTCGCGCACGACGCGCTCCATACGGGCGAGACCCGTACGGACCTGGTTCTGGATCAGCTCGCCGACGCTGCGGATGCGGCGGTTGCCGAAGTGGTCGATGTCGTCGGTCTCCACCATGATCGAGCGGCCGGACTCGCCGGTCGTCTCGGTCTCACCGGCGTGCAGCTTCACCAGGTACTTGATGGTGGCGATGACGTCGTCGGTGGTGAGTACACCGGCGTCCAGCGGCTCGTCCGCACCGAGCTTCTTGTTCACCTTGTAGCGGCCGACCTTCGCCAGGTCGTAGCGCTTGGGGTTGAAGTAGAGGTTCTCCAGCAGCGTCTGCGCGGCCTCACGCGTGGGGGGCTCGCCCGGACGCAGCTTGCGGTAGATGTCGAGCAGCGCGTCGTCCTGGCCCTGGGTGTGGTCCTTCTCCAGGGTGGCGCGCATCGACTCGTACTCGCCGAACTCCTCGAGGATCTGCTCGGTGGTCCAGCCGAGCGCCTTCAGGAGGACGGTGACCGACTGCTTGCGCTTGCGGTCGATGCGGACGCCGACCATGTCGCGCTTGTCGATCTCCATCTCCAGCCAGGCACCCCGGGACGGGATGATCTTGGCGGAGAAGATGTCCTTGTCGGACGTCTTGTCGATGGAGGAGTCGAAGTAGACACCGGGGGAACGGACCAGCTGAGACACCACGACACGCTCGGTGCCGTTGATGACGAAGGTGCCCTTGTTCGTCATGAGCGGGAAGTCGCCCATGAAGACCGTCTGGGACTTGATCTCACCGGTCTCGTTGTTGGTGAACTCGGCGGTGACGAAGAGCGGGGCCGCGTACGTGAAGTCGCGCTCCTTGCACTCGTCGATCGAGTTCTTCGGCGGCTCGAAGCGGTGGTCCCGGAACGTCAGCGACATCGACCCGGAGAAGTCCTCGATCGGGGAGATCTCCTCGAAGATCTCCTCCAGACCGGACTTGGTGGGGACGTCCTGACCGTTCTCCAGAGCCTCCTCGACCCGAGTCTGCCAAGCGGTGTTGCCGAGCAGCCAGTCGAAGCTCTCGGTCTGCAGCGCGAGCAGGTTCGGAACCTCGAGAGGCTCCTTGATCTTTGCAAAGGAAATGCGCAGCGGGGCGGTGCTGGCGCCGTTGTTCGTATTCGCGGTCGAGGCATTGCGCGAGGCGGCCAAGAGGGGGTCCTTCCGAGGGCTCGGACTCACTACGCGCGTGCCGGCCCCTCTCCCGTACACAGAGACAGAAACCCCAGGTCAAGGGAGCTTTTGTCATCAGTGCTCGAGTGAGGGCAGACCCCTGGTGACGGGCAGGGGACAGCTAACAGGCAGCGCAAAGGGTCAGTGTAGCCACTTGGCACACTGATGTCCAGCGCGGGTTTTTCGAGACCCTCGTTGTGCTCACCGCTCTTGTCAACGCCCTCGGCATGCCTGCCCTCAACGCACGTTGATACTGCCCTCTTCGTCGCCGATCCATGCCTCGGATTCGGATCCTTGTGACGACGCGTCCTGAGAATTGCGCGCTGCGTGCGGTTCGTCAAGGCCCCTCAGTCCAAACGAGACTGGCCGGAGACACGACGAAGATCACCATACCCCTCGCCGTCGCGAGTGCAAGGCAACCGTGGACGGCCCTCCGATACGCCGAAGAGCGACCACCCGGATGGATGATCGCTCTTCGGTGCGTTCGCGTTACAGCCCTAGGAGGCCGCAGTCAGCGCGCAGTCGGGTTCGAAGAACCCGGAAGGTCTTACTTGACCTCGACGGAGGCACCGGCGCCCTTGAGGGCCTCGGCGGCCTTGTCAGCGGCCTCCTTGTTGACCTTCTCGAGGACCGGCTTCGGGGTGCCGTCGACGAGGTCCTTGGCCTCCTTCAGACCCAGCGAGGTCAGCTCACGCACGACCTTGATGACCTGGATCTTCTTGTCGCCGGCGCCGGTGAGGATGACGTCGAACTCGTCCTTCTCCTCCTCGGCCTCGGCGGCGCCGGCACCAGCGGCACCACCGGCGACGACGACCGGCGCGGCAGCGGCGGCGGTGACGTCGAACTTCTCCTCGAAGGCCTTCACGAACTCGGAGAGCTCGATGAGGGTCATCTCCTCGAACTGGGCAAGCAGCTCGTCCTGGGTGAGCTTCGCCATGATGGCGGTCCTTCCACTCAATCGGCAGGTGCCGGATGTACTGGGTGAGGCGGGCGTACGTCGGCCCGCTGAGACCCTCGCCGCGTCATGCGGCCAGGATCAGAAAGCGAGCCGAATTACTCGGCACCGCCCTGCTCGGCCTGCTTGGCACGGAGCGCGTCCACGGTGCGGACGAGCTTCGACGGCAGCGCCTGGAAGACGGAGGCAGCCTGGGACTGCTTCGCCTTGAAGGCACCGGCCAGCTTGCTGAGCAGAACCTCGCGGGACTCGAGGTCCGCAAGCTTCTTGATCTCGTCGGCGGTCAGCGCCTTGCCGTCAAGGACACCGCCCTTGATGACGAGATTCGGGTTTTCCTTGGCGAAGTCACGGAGACCCTTCGCCGACTCCACCGGGTCACCGGTGACGAAGGCGACGGCCGTCGGACCAGCGAAGAGCTGGTCGTCCAGCGTGATCCCGGCCTCGTTGGCCGCAATCTTGGTCAGCGTGTTCTTCACCACGGCGTACTGGGCGTTCTCACCGAGCGACCGGCGCAGCGTCTTGAGCTGCGCCACGGTGAGACCGCGGTACTCGGTCAGCACGGCGGCGTTGGAGCTGCGGAACTTGTCCGTCAGCTCCGCAACCGCGGCAGCCTTGTCGGGCCTCGCCATAGAGCCTCGGCCTCCTTCCGGGTGATTCGGACCGCGCGGACCCGAAGGAGGACTGGGCAAACGAAACGCCCCGGCGCAGGCGCACGGGGCGGACTCGACCGGCCGCACACGCGCTCGGCGCGCGCACTCCGGGAGTTCTTCCACTGACACCTGCGCGGGTCGTCCACTTTTCAGCGGATCCTTCGGCCACCGCACCCTCTAACGAGCGCACGGCAACGACCAGCGGTCTTTGGCTTCTGTAGGAGAATACGGGACCGGGGCGCGGTCGAGCAAATCGGGCCGTACGGGCCGCCCCGGTCCTTCTGCGTCCCTGGGCTCAGGAGCTGGTGCCCATGCCGCTGCTGGTGCCGGCGCCGCTGGTGGTGCCGCCGGCCACGGTGCCGCCGGACTTGAGCAGGTCGGCGAAGTCCTTGGTGTCGGAGGCGGGCGGCGCCTCGGCGGCGACCTTCACGCCGTAGTCGCTGTAGAACGTGGTGTTGGTCATGGTGCCGTTGGCGGTGTCCGCCTTCTCGGTCTTCTTGACCAGCAGGTTCTCTTCGTTGATCCAGATGTCGACGGTGTCCGTGGTCACCCCGGCCTGGTCGAGCTGCTTCTTCAGGGCCGTCAGCTGGTCGGCGCTGAGGTTGCTGCTCTTGCCCGCGAGGTCGGCGACGTCCACCGTGCCCGAGTAGTGCGTGGTGCGGGCGCCGGAGATGGTCTCCTCGCCGACCTTCTTGACGTCGCCGGAGGCCAGCAGCATCTTCACGGACTGGTTCGGCGTGGCGGTCTGGATCTGGTCCTTCATGTACGAACCGGAGGCGCCGCCGAGCTTGGCGAGGTCGTCGTACGAGTACTTGAGCCAGTGCTTGCCGCCCGTCTGCTGGGCGTAGGCGTCACTCATGTGCGCGTAGTAGGCGTCCGGCAGGTACCGGGCCTCCATCGACGAGGTGCCGGCCTTCTTCATCATCTCGGCCAGCTTGCCGCCGGTGTACGTGATGGTGAGGTTGCCCTTGAGGCCGTTGCCCCAGGTGAGGGCTCCGTCGGCCTTCATCGCCATCAGGTCGCCCATGGCCGTGGTGGAGCGCACCTTGGCCGAGTCGGCCTTGTCGGTGGACTTCTCGGCGGAGCGCAGGGCCGCGATGGGGCTGAGGTGCACCGTCCCCCCGCCGGCCGCCTTGCCGCCCTTGTCGCCGTCCGAGGAGCCGCAGGCGGCCACGCCCGTCAGCGCGGCGACCACCGCGATCGAGAGGCCCATCCGGCGCGCGGTCGTGCTCTTCATCTCGTCCCACCCCTAAGTCCTGGGCCTGCACCGTGATCCAGGCCGCTGACAGTCGTACGAAAAGTCGCACAAAGAAAGGACGGGCCCCGCACCTGGAAGGTTCCAGTGCGGGGCCCGCCCTCTGCTGACGCGTACCCGACGCGGCTACCGGGGTGAGCGGAAGGCTCAGACGGCGGCCGGGTCCTCCTCGACGAGGAGGTTACGGGTGCGGTTCGGGTCGACCGGGATGCCGGGGCCCATCGTGGTGGTGATGGCGGCCTTCTTGATGTAGCGACCCTTGGCGGCGGACGGCTTCAGACGGAGGATCTCCTCCAGCGCGGCGCCGTAGTTCTCCACCAGCTTGGCGTCGTCGAAGGACGCCTTGCCGATGATGAAGTGCAGGTTCGAGTGCTTGTCGACGCGGAACTCGATCTTGCCGCCCTTGATGTCGGTGACGGCCTTGGCCACGTCGGGGGTGACGGTGCCGGTCTTCGGGTTCGGCATCAGACCACGCGGGCCGAGGACGCGGCCGAGGCGGCCGACCTTGCCCATGAGGTCCGGGGTGGCGACGACGGCGTCGAAGTCCAGACGGCCCTTCGCCACCTCGTCGATCAGTTCGTCGGAGCCGACGATGTCGGCGCCCGCGGCCTCCGCGGCCGCAGCACGGTCACCGGTCGCGAAGACCAGGACCCGGGCGGTCTTGCCGGTGCCGTGCGGAAGGTTCACGGTGCCACGGACCATCTGGTCGGCCTTGCGCGGGTCGACACCCAGGCGGAAGGCGACCTCGACGGTGCCGTCGAACTTGGTCGTGGAGGTCTCCTTGGCGAGACGGACGGCCTCGAGCGGGGCGTACAGCTTCTCCCGGTCGATCTTGGCGTCCGCAGCGCGGAGAGCCTTGCTGCGCTTGCTCACAACTGCTCCTGTGTGTTCTGAAAGGAGTCGTGGTACGGGCCGAGCGGGCCCTGCCACGTGCGACCGGCTACGGCCGCATTGCCTGCTGGGGGTGGGTTCAGCCCTCGACCGTGACGCCCATGGAGCGCGCGGTGCCGGCGATGATCTTCGCGGCCGCGTCCAGGTCGTTCGCGTTGAGGTCGGGCATCTTGGTCTGGGCGATCTCGCGGACCTGCGCCTCGGTGATCTTGGCGACCTTGGTCTTGTGCGGCTCGCCGGAGCCCTTCTCGACACCAGCGGCCTTGAGGATCATCTTGGCGGCCGGCGGCGTCTTGGTGACGAAGGTGAAGGAACGGTCCTCGTAGACCGTGATCTCCACCGGGATGACCCAACCGCGCTGCGACTCGGTCGCGGCGTTGTAGGCCTTGCAGAACTCCATGATGTTGACGCCGTGCTGACCCAGCGCGGGGCCGACCGGCGGAGCCGGGTTGGCGGCGCCGGCCTGGATCTGGAGCTTGATGAGCCCCGTGACCTTCTTCTTCTTGGGAGGCATAGCTCTCCGGGTCCTTTCGATTCGGGTCCTGCCGGCATCCGGGGACCACCCGGACGCAGGCATACCGCACAACGATAACGGGTATGGATGCGCGGCCAAAAACCGTGCAGGTCAGGTGGGCTGCTGCAGCCCGCCTGACCTGCGCGGAAGCGGTACGTCCAGAAAGAACTAGTTCTTCTGGATCTGGTCGAAGGAAAGCTCGACCGGCGTCTCGCGGCCGAAGATCTCCACCAGGCCCTTGACCTTCTTCGAGTCGGGGTTGATCTCGTTGATGGTCGCCTGGAGCGTGGCGAACGGGCCGTCGGTGACGGTGACCGAGTCGCCGACCTCGAAGTCCAGCACCTGGACCTCGACCTTGCGCTGCGGGGCGGGCTTGCCCTCGGCCTCGGCGGCCTCGCGGGCGGCCTTCTCCTCGGCCTCCGGGGCGAGCATCTTGACGATCTCGTCCAGGGTCAGCGGGTACGGGTCGTAGGCGTTGCCGACGAAGCCGGTGACCCCGGGGGTGTTGCGGACGACGCCCCAGGACTCGTTGGTCAGGTCCATGCGGACCAGGACGTAACCCGGCAGCTTGTTCTGCTTGATCGTCTTGCGGTCGCCGTTCTTGATCTGGACGACCTCTTCCTGCGGCACCTCGGCCTGGAAGATGTAGTCCTCGACGTTCAGCGAGACGGCGCGCTGCTCCAGGTTGGTCTTCACGCGGTTCTCGTAACCGGCGTAGGTGTGGATGACGTACCACTCGCCGGGCAGGGTGCGCAGCTCCTCGCGCAGGGCCTGGATCGGGTCGACCGGCGCGGCCGGCTCCTCCTCGGCTGCCTCCGCGACGACGGCTTCCTCGTCGCCCTCTTCGGCGTCGCCCTCTTCGACGTCGCCTTCCTCGTCCTCGACGTGCAGGGCGGCCTCTTCGGCCGGCTCGCCCGACTCGGCCTCGGCAGCCTCGAACTCGTCCTGCTCATCCGCGCCTTCGACGATGTCGAGCTCGTCGTCCACCGTCTCGTCCGGCTCGATGGCGTCGTTCAGGTTCGGGTCAGACACGATGGCTGCTTCTTCCTGGATACATAGGGGTGGAACATGCGAAAACGGGCGCCGGTACCACGGCGCCCTTCGCTCTTGGCTCAGCCGAAGACGTACTTGGCGGCGTGGTTGAGCCCATAGTCAATCACGGTCACCAGGGCGATCATGATCGCAACGAAGAAGATCACCACGGTGGTGTACGACGTCAGCTGGTTGCGCGTCGGCCAGACGACCTTGCGGAGTTCCGCGATGATCTGGCGGTAGAAGATGGCGAGGCGCTTGAGCGGGCCCTTCTTGGCACGCTTGCCGCCCTTGCGGGCCTTCTTCTTGGACTCGGGCACCTCGTCCTGGGCATCAGGCGTGTCGATGGAGCCCACGGCGTCCGTCATAGTCCTCACCTGATCCCGGGTCGTGGCCGTGCCGCGCCCGGTTTCTGAGCCGCACGGCGGTGCATTGCTGTACGTACAAGCGCACACATCCTGGCGGTGTGTGTAGCAGGGCCGGAGGGACTTGAACCCCCAACCGCCGGTTTTGGAGACCGGTGCTCTACCAATTGAGCTACGACCCTTTGTGTGTCCCCCAACGTACCGCATCCGACCGGGTGCTCGGTGTGCACCGGTTGCGGCGGCGGCTGCTGAAGGCCAACGAGGTGAGAGTGTACGTGGTCCGGGGCCCGGCGTCGAACAGAAAGTGGCTCTCCGGAGCCGTGCGACCAAAGATCGTCCTGGCCGACGGCCGGATTCGGATCCCTGTTCACGCCTCGACCCGATGCTGTTCAGTCTGTGAAACCCGTGTGCCGGGGGTATTTCCGGTCTGGAACGATGGGCTTCATGAGCGCTGCAACCCCTCCCACCGAGCGCCGGGTCTCCGCCCGAGTCGGCGCGATCTCCGAGTCCGCCACCCTCGCCGTGGACGCCAAGGCCAAGGCCCTGAAGGCCGCCGGGCGTCCGGTGATCGGCTTCGGCGCCGGTGAGCCCGACTTCCCGACCCCGGACTACATCGTCGAGGCGGCCGTCGAGGCCTGCAAGAACCCCAAGTACCACCGCTACACCCCGGCCGGCGGCCTGCCCGAGCTGAAGGCCGCGATCGCCGCGAAGACGCTGCGCGACTCCGGCTGGGAGCCCGACGTCTCGCAGATCCTGGTCACCAACGGCGGCAAGCAGGCCATCTACGAGGCGTTCGCCGCGATCCTCGACCCGGGCGACGAGGTCATCGTCCCGGCGCCGTACTGGACGACGTACCCGGAGTCGATCCGCCTGGCCGGCGGCGTCCCGGTGGAGGTCGTGGCCGACGAGACCACCGGCTACCGCGTCACCGTGGAGCAGCTGGAGGCGGCGCGCACGGAGAAGACCAAGGTCGTCCTCTTCGTCTCCCCGTCCAACCCGACCGGCGCGGTGTACTCCGAGGCCGAGACCGAGGCGATCGGCCGCTGGGCCGTCGAGCACGGCCTGTGGGTGCTGACCGACGAGATCTACGAGCACCTGGTCTACGGCGACGCGGTGTCCGTCTCCCTGCCGGCCCTGCTGCCCGAGCTGCGCGACAAGTGCGTCGTGGTCAACGGTGTCGCCAAGACGTACGCCATGACGGGCTGGCGCGTGGGCTGGGTCATCGGCCCGAAGGACGTGGTCAAGGCCGCGACGAACCTGCAGTCGCACGCCACCTCGAACGTCTCCAACGTGGCCCAGGTGGCCGCCCTGGCCGCCGTCTCCGGCGACCTGGAGGCCGTGGCGACGATGCGCGAGGCCTTCGACCGCCGCCGCAAGACCATCGTGCGGATGCTCAACGAGATCGAGGGCGTGTTCTGCCCCGAGCCCGAGGGCGCCTTCTACGCCTACCCCTCGGTCAAGGCCCTGCTCGGCAAGGAGATCCGCGGCAAGCGCCCGCAGGACACCGTCGAGCTGGCCGCGTTGATCCTGGAGGAGGCCGAGGTCGCGGTCGTCCCGGGCGAGGCCTTCGGCACCCCGGGCTATCTGCGGCTGTCGTACGCGCTCGGTGACGAGGACCTCGTCGAGGGCGTGAGCCGGATGCAGAAGCTGCTGGCGGAGGCGCGGGACTGAGGTCCTGTTCCTGCGCTTTACGCGCGCGTGCGGGCCGTCTCCCTTCGGGGAGGCGGCCCGTTCCTTTGTGCGAGCAAGACCACGAAAGGGGAAACGGCTACCGGGACGACGGGTGCGTACGGCAGGATCCTGGAATGGAGCGTGTACGTGATCTGTCTGAGCTGCCGAAAGCCCATCTGCACCTGCACTTCACCGGCTCGATGCGGCCGACGACCGTCCTGGAGCTGGCCGACAAGCACGGCGTGCGTCTGCCCGACGCGCTGACGGAAGCGCTGACCAGCGGCGAACCGCCGAAGCTGCGGGCCACGGACGAGCGGGGCTGGTTCCGTTTCCAGCGGCTGTACGACGCCGCGCGCTCCTGCCTGCGGACGCCGGAGGACATCCAGCGGCTGGTCCGCGAGGCCGCCGAGGAGGACCTGAAGGACGGCTCGGGCTGGCTGGAGATCCAGGTCGACCCGACGTCGTACGCGCCCCGCCTGGGCGGCCTGATCCCGGCACTGGAGATCATCCTGGACGCGGTGGACACGACGTCCCGGGAGACCGGCCTCGGCATGCGTGTCCTGGTGGCCGCCAACCGCATGAAGCACCCGCTGGACGCGCGCACCCTGGCCCGCCTGGCGGTGCGCTACGCGGACCGGGGTGTGGTCGGCTTCGGGCTGTCCAACGACGAGCGCCGGGGCATGGCGCGGGACTTCGACCGGGCTTTCCACATCGCGCGCGAGGGCGGACTGCTGTCGGCCCCGCACGGCGGCGAGCTGACCGGCCCGGCGTCGGTGCGGGACTGCCTGGACGACCTGCACGCCTCCCGGATCGGGCACGGGGTGCGCGCGGCGGAGGATCCGCGGGTGCTGAAGCGGCTGGCCGACCGGGGGGTGACCTGCGAGGTGTGCCCGGCCTCCAACGTGGCGCTGGGCGTGTACGAGAAGCCGGAGGACGTTCCGCTGCGCACCCTCTTCGAGGCGGGCGTCCCGATGGCCCTCGGTGCCGACGATCCGCTGCTGTTCGGTTCCCGGCTGGCCGCCCAGTACGAGATCGCCCGGCACGCCCATGACTTCTCGGACGCGGAACTCGCCGAGCTGGCCCGGCAGTCGGTGCGGGGCTCGGCCGCCCCGGAGGACGTCAGGGCCCGGCTGCTGGCCGGCGTGGACGACTGGCTGGCTCGCCCGGCCGCCTGATGTGGGCGTAGGGCGGATAGGCCTGGAAGCAGATCAGCACCTCCGGGCCGTGCCGGGACCCGGGCTCGTCCTTCAGGCCCCGGACGCACTCCAGGAGGGCTGAGCCGCCTTTGACGATCCTTTTCTGCCGGGGGCCCCAGCCCACCGCGTACGCGCAGGACAGGGCCGTGTCGGCGAAGACGGCACGGCTGCCGACGAGGAAGAGCGTCCGCGCGTGGGTCGTGTGCGGCAGCTCGTCCCGGAAGTCCGCCCGGTGGCGGCGCCGCTCCCAGGCCTCCGCGTCCCGCGCGGTGCGGGCCTCGTCGGTGCGGACCGTCAGGGGGGGTGGCCCCGCACGAGCCTGCGGCGCAGCTCGGGCGGGCCACTGGCTGGGCCGCAGGCCGTAGCTGTGGTGGACCAGCACCAGGTCGACCCGTTCTCCGACGCCTCCGTGGTGCGCGGTCGTCGTGTCGCGCAACGGGACGTGGACGATCGTGTGCCGGGAGCGGGCGGCGAAGGAGAACAGGCCTGCCAGCCGGTTCAGCCCGTCGTGGTCGCCGGTCAGGACGCCGTGGGGCGCGGGGTCGCGCAGTGACGTGTGCCGCAGGGGCTGCCAGGGCTGGACGACACGGTGCCGGCGGTGCCCCGTCGTGGGCCGGAACTCGCGCAGCCTCAGCCGCATGCGGACGCCTCTGCGCGGCTGCTCGTCATGCACCCGGTCTGCGGGTCACGCGGAGGGCTCCGATACGGAGATTCCGCCCAGCAGGGTCTCGGCGAGCCGGGCGGCGAACTCGTCCACGGGCGGCCGCTCGCCGCTGTCGGTGGCGTCGTAGGCGAACGCGCGCTGGGCGCAGGCACCCAGGAGGAGGGAGGCGGCCGCGAAGGTGTCGGCGCCGGCGCGGACGCGGCCCGCGGCCTGTTCGGCGCGGAGGTAGGCGTCCAGGCCCTGGATGGGCATGTGCGGGCCCGAGCCGATCTTGCGCAGGGCCTCGTCGTGGCGCCGCTTGAGCTGGGTCTCGGCGTAGAGGGAGGCGGCGATCGGGAAGCTCTGCTCGTAGAACAGGGCGGCCTGGCGGGCGATGCGGGTGAGGTTCTCCTGCAGCGTGCCCTGTCCGGGTTCGGCGGCGAGGCCGCCGAGCAGGGGCGTGAGCCGGGGCAGACGCTCGGAGAGCACCCGGACGAACAGCTCCTCCTTGCTGTCGAAGTACTTGTAGAGGGCCGCTTCGGAGCAGCCGGCCGCCTTGGCGATCTCCTTGGTGGTGGCGCGGGCGAGTCCGACGGTGAGCATCAGCTCATGGGCCGCGTCGAGGATGCGGACACGCGCCGGCTTCGTCTCCATGGGATCTCCGATCGGCCTTGACGAGTGGGTGAGTACTTACCCACCCTAGAGGGAAATGGGGTGAGTAAACACTCACCCACCTCTTCCCGAGTACGGGGGCAGTCATGAATCTCACCGTTTTCGGCGCCACCGGCGGGATCGGCCGGGAGATCGTCCGGCAGGCTCTCGGCGCCGGCCACCAGGTCACGGCCGTGGTCCGCGATCCGGCCCGGCTGGACGTCAGGGGCGACGCGCTGGAGGTGTTCCCCGCCGACCTGACCGATCCTCAGCGGCTGCGTGCCGCCGTCGCGGGCCGGGACGCCGTGCTGTCCGGCCTGGGCGCGCGCGGCCGCAAGAACGCCGGGGACGCCACCCGGCTGACGCGTACGGTCCTGCGCGCGATGGAGGCCGAGGGCACACGACGGCTGCTGGTGGTCAGCGCCGCGCCCGTCGGCCCCGCCCCGGAGGGCGACGGCCCCCTGGACCGCGGCGTACGGGGCCTGGTGTCGGCGATCCTCAAGGACATCTACGCCGATCTGAGCGAGATGGAGGCCGAGCTGGCCCGCAGCGGCACCGACTGGACGGCCGTGCGGCCGCCCCGCCTTCAGGACAAGCCGCTCACCGGCCGCTACCGCACCACCGTCGGCGGCTTCCCGCGCAAGGGCCGCTTCATGGCTCGCGCGGACGTCGCCCACGCGATGCTGTCGATGATCGGCGACGAGGGGACGGTGAAGCAGGGGGTGGGAGTGGCCTACTGACGGCCACGGCCCAGGGCTCACACCACCGAGCCGGTACGGGCTGATCGACAGGACTCGGGCGAGCCGGTAGAGGGGCCGGGGAGACGGGGCCTTGCGCGGATCGGCGCGATCGACAGGGCTCGGGCGAGCCGGTAAGGGGCCGGGAGACGGGGCCCTGCGCGGACCGGTGCGATCGAGAGGGCTCGGACGACCCGGTAGAGGGGCCGGGGAGACGGGGCCCTGCGCGAACCGGTACGGCGGCACGCCCACGCCCGAGCCGGTACGGGGCTGAAGGCCCGGGCCGACCGGCAGCGGGGCCAGGGCCGGGAGTCGGGGCTTACGCGAACCGGTACGGCTGCACACCTACGCCCGAGCCGGTACGGACCGAAGGCCCGCGCCAACCGGCAGCGGGGCCAAGGGCCCGGGAGACGGGGCCCTGCGCGAACCGGCGCGGCGGCACGCCCGCCCCCGAGCCGGTACGGGGCTGAAGGCCCCGGCCGGTGCGGCCAGGCGCGGGCGAGCCGGGGCAGGGGCCGAGGATCCGCGTGAGCCCGTGCCGCTACAGGCTCACGCCCACCGTGACCGGCTCGTTGACCAGGGTGATGCCGAAGGCCTCGCGGACTCCGCCGACCACCTCGCGGGCCAGGGCCAGCAGGTCCTCGGTGGCGGCGCCGCCCCGGTTGGTGAGGGCGAGCGTGTGCTTCGTGGAGATGCGGGCGGGCCCGGTGCCGTAGCCCTTGGTGAAGCCCGCCTTGTCGATCAGCCAGGCCGCCGAGGTCTTCCTGCGGCCCTCACCCGCCGGATACGCGGGCGGCTCGACGCCCTCCCCCAGCCGCTCGCGCACGCGCGCGTGGAACGCGGCGAACTGCTCGTCCGAGAGGATCGGGTTGGTGAAGAAGGACCCCGCCGACCAGGTGTCATGGTCCTCGGGGTCGAGGACCATGCCCTTGCCTGCACGCAGCTTCAGCACGGTCTCACGGGCGTCGGCCAGCGGCACCCGGTCGCCCGGCTCCACACCGAGCGCACGGGCCGCCTCCGCGTACTTCACCGGCGCGGACAGCCCGTCCGCGTCCTCCAGCTCGAAGCGGACGCGCAGCACTACATAGCGCTCCGGATCGGCCTTGAACCGGCTGTGGCGGTACGAGAAGGCGCACTCCTCGTTCGTCAGCGTGACGGTCTCGCCGGCCCGCCGGTCGTACGCGATCACCTCGGTGATGGTGGAGGAGACCTCCTGGCCGTAGGCGCCCACGTTCTGGATCGGCGTGGCGCCCGCGGAGCCCGGGATCCCGGCGAGGCACTCGATCCCGGCGAGCCCGGCCTCGACCGTGCGGGCGACGGCGTCGGTCCACACCTCGCCGGCCGCCAGCTCCAGCGTCGTGCCGCGCAGTTCGACACCGCGTGTGGCGATGCGCAGGGCGGTGCCGTCGAATCCCTTGTCGCCGATGACCAGGTTCGATCCGCCGCCGATGATCAGCAGTGGCGTACCGCTGTCGTCGGCCTCGCGGACGGCCGCGATCACCTCGGCGTCGGTCCCGGCGGTGACCAGCCGCGTCGCGGGACCGCCCAGCCGGAAGGTGGTCAGCGGAGCTAGGGGGGCGTCGTGGAGTACCTGCACGGGCCCAAGACTACGAGACACCTCCGACAGCCCCGCACGCGTGCGGACGACGGCGCCGCCCGGCCCGGCGGCCACAGCCGGCCGGCCCGGCACAACGCACGCGCGCGTGGCCCTCTGTCGGGGTCCACGCGCGCGAGGTTGCGGTCGGTCGCCGTTCTACGTCAGCCGCTGTACCGCTTCCTCCCAGCTCACCGGCAGTCGGTCGCCGGAGGTCCGCCAGGTGGCGAACGCGACGTCGCGCATCTGGGAGGCGAGGTGGCGGGAGGTGGGCCGGTGGGCGCCGGAGTGGGCGAAGGCCTTGAGCGCATCGGCCGACTCCCAGGCGGACAGCGTCCAGAAGACCCGGCGCAGCGGCTGCGCCTTGAGGGAGGCGCCGTGGGCGCCGGGCGCGTGAGCGACCTGCCGCCACACGGCCGGAGTACGGACGAGGAAGCGGAGGGCGCCCCACAGGGTGCGGGTCTCGAAGCGGGAGGCGAAGACGTGGACCTCGGCGTCCTGCGGCGGCGTGTTCGGCACGGTCCAGGGAAGCGTGGGCATCGCGGTCTCCTTGCGGGGACGGTTCCGGTTCAGCGAGTGGTGGTCTGCGGGACCGGGCCGGTCAGCGAGTGGTGGTCTCCAGGACCGGGGGCCCGTCAGCGGACGGTGGTCTCCAGGACCGGGGCCCGTCAGCGGATGGTCGTCTCCAGAACCGCCGCAGGCGCCTGCTCGGCCGCGGGAGCCACCTGGCCGGTGGTGTTGCGGCCGGACGGGATCAGCAGGGCCGCGGCGCCGGCGAGAGCGACCACCGCGGAGCCGGTGACCAGGGCGGGCCGCAGGCCGTCCACGAAGCTCTGCGCGCTCTCGTAGCCGCCCTGCGCGGAGAAGATCGACGACATGACCGCGATGCCGAGCGCGCCGCCCACCTCGCGCAGCGCGTTGTTCGCGCCGGAGGCCATGCCCTGTTCCTGAGCCCGGACGCTGGACATCACCAGGTTGGCCGCCGGGGCGAAGAACAGGGCCATGCCGACGCCACTGATGATCAGGGCGGGCAGCTGGACGGCGTAGGAGGCGTCCGCCGTGGCCACGAAGGCCAGGTAGCCCAGGCCTGCCGCCTGCAGGAACAGGCCCGCGGCGACGACGGGCCGGCCGCCGATGCGGTCGGAGAGTATCCCCGCGATCGGCGCGACGAGCATCGGCATGCCGGTCCACGGCAGCATCCGGAGGCCGGCCTCGGTGGGCGAGTAGCCGAGAACGCCCTGCATGTACTGGCTGAGCAGGAAGATCGAGCCGAACATCCCGACGAACATCAGCAGGCTGGCCGCGTTGATCCCGGAGAAGGCGCGCGAGCGGAACAGGCGCATCGGCAGCATCGGGGCGGCCGCGCGGGAGCTGTAGAGCACGAATCCCGCCAGCAGGGCTCCGCCGCCGATCAGCGCGGTCAGCACCACGGTGTCGGTCCAGCCGTCGGCGGGCCCGCGGACCAGGCCGTACACGATGCCGAAGAGTCCGCCGCTGGCGAGGAGGGTGCCGGGGACGTCGAGCCGGGCGCCGACCCCGTGGGACTCGGCCAGCCGCAGGCGGGCGAGCGGCAGCACGGCCAGGCCGAGCGGGACGTTCAGCCAGAAGATCCAGTGCCAGGAGACGTGCTCGGTGAGGCTGCCGCCGATGAGCGGTCCGGAAGCGACGGCGAGCCCGTTGACGGCGCCCCAGATGCCGTACATGGTCCCGCGCCTGGCGGCGGGCACGGCCGCGGTCAGCAGGGTCAGCGTGAGCGGCATCATCACGGCCGCACCGACGCCCTGGACCGCGCGGGCGGCGATCAGGGAGCCGATGCCGGGTGCCATGGCCGCGGCGGCGGAGGCGCCGGTGAAGACGGCGAGCCCGGCGATGAAGAGCCGGCGGCGGCCGAAGCGGTCGCCGAGCGCGGCACCGAACATCAGCAGGACGGCGAAGGTGAGCGTGTAGGCGCTCACGGTCCACTCCAGGTCGTCCAGCGCTCCCCCGAGGTCCTCGCGGATGGAGGGGAGGGCGGTGGTCACGACGAGGTTGTCGAGGGCCGCCATGAATCCGGCGACGCTGGTGATGACGAGGGCCCATACGGCTCCCCCGCGCGGTGTGGTGTTCGGTGCGGTGTGCTCTGACATCTCTCCCCCTGAGAGTGATCCCCAGTTAGTTATTGATCACTAACTTATGTGGCCATGAAAAGGCGACCCCGCCTTCCCCGCTTGCGCTACTTCTCCAGGCGCCCCGTCAGCCGGGCCGACGGGTAGAGCCCTTCCCACACCCGGTGCTCGGGCGGGAAACCCATGGCGACCAGGCAGTTGATGAGCATCCCGTACGCCAGGAAGACGGTCGTCTCGTTGACGTCCGCGCCGAGCGCCAGGCGCACGGTGTCCCACAGCCGCATCCAGCCGGCTCGTACGCTCTCACCGAACTCGCTGTCGCCCTCCTGCTCGGCGGCCGCCACGGCGACGTACATCTGCATCTGCATCATCAGCCGCTCGGGCCGTTCCGCGATGACACTGGTGTACGCGTTCGCCATGGCATGCAGGGCCTCTTCGCCCCGCAGCCCCTCGGCGGCCTCCTCGAAGGTCCGGATGGTGTCCTCCACGCAGCGTTCCGCCGCCGCCAGGAAGATCGCCTTCTTGCCCGGGAAGAGCCGGAAGAGATACGGCTGCGAGACTCCGACCCGCTTGGCGATCGACTCGGTGGAGGTGCCGTGGTAGCCACCGCGCGCGAACTCGGCGGTCGCCGCGCGAATGACGCTCTCGCGCCGCTCCTCTGCACTCATCCTGGGCATGCAGCTAAGTTAGTACTCAATCACTAACTTAGCAAGAGGCCCCGGCCCTCGCCGCCCGCGGATACGCGTAAGGGGCGCCCCGCCGGGAGGACGCCCCTTACCTCGCACGCTCTCCTGCCCGTCAGGCCAGCCGTACGACCGCCCGGGACATGCCCAGCACCTTCTGGCCGGCACTCATGGCCGTGAGGTCCACGCGCACGGTGTTGTCGTCCAGCTTGGCCGCCACCTTGCCGCTGACCTCGACGAGGGCGCCCTGGTCGTCGTTCGGCACGACGACGGGCTTGGTGAAGCGGACGCCGTACTCCACGACCGCACCGGGGTCGCCGAGCCAGTCGGTGACCACCCGGATCGCCTCGGCCATGGTGAACATGCCGTGCGCGATGACGTCCGGAAGGCCGACCTCCTTGGCGAACTTCTCGTTCCAGTGGATCGGGTTGAAGTCCCCCGAGGCACCCGCGTAGCGCACGAGCGCGCCCCGGGTCACGGGGAAGCTCTGCGCCGGCAGCTCCGTGCCGACCTCGACGTCGTCGTACGCGATCTTCGCCGTCATCAGGTCCTCACGCCTCCTCGGCCGCGCGGGCCACGAGCTTGGTCCAGGCGGTCACGACGTGCTCGCCCGCCTCGTCGTGCACCTCGCCGCGGATGTCCAGGATGTCGTTGCCCGCGAGGGACTTGATCGCCTCGATGGTGGAGGTGACCGTGAGCCGGTCGCCGGCCCGGACCGGACGGCTGTACGCGAACTTCTGGTCGCCGTGCACCACGCGGCTGTAGTCCAGCCCGAGCTGCGGATCCTCGACGACCTGTCCGGCGGCCCGGAAGGTGATGGAGAACACGAAGGTCGGCGGGGCGATCACATCGGAGTGGCCGAACGCCTTGGCGGCCTCCGGGTCCGTGTACACCGGGTTGGACTCGCCCACCGCCTCGGCGAACTCGCGGATCTTCTCCCGGCCCACCTCATAGGGAGCGGTGGGCGGGTAGGTCCGTCCCACGAAGGACTGGTCGAGCGCCATGGCCCGGCACCTCCTGATGTCTGCTGTGATGGCCCCAAATTAGCCGGAAACCAGCCGGGGAATCTGCGCGGGGCGCGCGACGCGCACGTCGCCGAGCAGGGAAAACGCCGTGAGGCCGCCCCCTGGGAAGGGGACGGCCTCACGGACGAGCCTGATTTATCGCGTTTCGCGGTGCGCGGTGTGCGCGTTGCAACGCGGGCAGTGCTTCTTCATCTCAAGTCGATCCGGGTTGTTACGCCGGTTCTTCTTGGTGATGTAGTTCCGCTCCTTGCACTCCACGCAGGCCAGCGTGATCTTCGGGCGGACGTCGGTGGCAGCCACGTGAGTGCTCCTAAGACGAACGGATGGACTAATTCAACGCAAGAAAGAGTAGCCGATCGAAGGACCGACCCCGCAATCGGCTACTGTCAGTAGCGGTGACCGGACTTGAACCGGTGACACAGCGATTATGAGCCGCTTGCTCTACCGACTGAGCTACACCGCTGAGATGCGATCGGACCCCGTCTTTCGACGGGAGCCTCACACACCAGAGCCCCAAAACGGAATCGAACCGTTGACCTTCTCCTTACCATGGAGACGCTCTGCCGACTGAGCTATTGGGGCGAGCGATGAAGACATTACACGGTCCGCCGCCGTTCACCCAAATCCGTATCCGGCCGCCCACCACGACCCGCTTCCCAGCGCTCCCCGCGGCCTCCTGAGCCCCGGGAAGTACGGGTTTCGACCGTGCGCCTCGCGGGGCGCCGCCGCCCACGCGCACGTGGGCGGAGCCTCGCGGAGCGCCGGCCGCCCCGCACACGCGGCGTGACCGGAACTCCCCACGCGCGCGTGAGCAGCGCGAGGGACAGGCGGCCGTCGCCGGGAACGCCGCACGCCACGCGCGTGGGCGACACGTGTACCGCCAAGGGTGGACCACGCCGGTACGACTATTGCGCTCCTGCGCGCCCCGCACGGTGCGCCACCCTAGGCTCGACTCACTCTGTGTGATCTTGGGGTCCTGCCTCCAAGCCCTCCCTCCGGCCAGCCCCGAGCCCCCGGCCCCGACCCTGGAGCGCGATGCCCGACAGCCAGCCGCAGCCTCATCCGCCGTCGAACTCGTCGGGATCCTCCGGACCGGCCGACCCGGGCGCCCTGCTGCTGTGCGGGGCGCGGCTCACCGACGGCCGGACCGTGGACGTACGGCTGAGCGGCGCGCGCATCGAGGCGGTGGGCACGGCCGGCAGTCTCGCGCCGGGGCCGACCCGGAGGACCGCCACGCGCGTGGACCTGAGCGGTTACCTGCTTCTCCCGGCGCCCGCCGAACCGCACGCCCACGGCGACACCGCCCTGTCCGCCGAACACCCCGGCCCGGTGTCGTACGCCCCCGACGACGTCCAGCGCCGGGCGACGGAGGCGGCCCTGCTGCAGCTCGGGCACGGGGCGACGGCGACACGCGCGCACGTGCGCGTCGGCGACGTCCAGGAACTCGGCGCGCTGGGCGCGGTCCTGCAGGCGCGGCGCTCGCTGCGCGGGCTCGCGGAGCTGACGACGGTGGCGATGCCGCGGCTGCTGACCGGGGCGGCCGGCGCCGACGGGCTGGCGATGCTGCGGGACGCGGTGAAGATGGGCGCCTCCGTGGTGGGCGGCTGCCCGGACCTGGACCCGGATCCCACGGGCTATGTGGAGGCCGTCCTGGAGGTGGCGTCCGAACACGGCTGCCCGGTGGACCTGCACACGGACGCCGCCGACCCCGCCCGGTTGTCCCGGCTCGCGGCCATGGCGGGTGGCCTGCGCCCCGGCGTGACGATCGGACCGTGCGCCGGTCTCGCGCGCCTGCCCACCGACGCCGCCTCCCGCGTCGCGGACCAGCTCGCGGCGGCGGGCGTGAGCGTGGTGTGTCTGCCCCAGGGCGGCTGCGGCGGCGCCGACGGGCAGGGCACGGCTCCGGTACGGCTGCTGCGGGCGGCCGGGGTACGGGTGGCGGCCGGGAGCGGCGCGCTGCGCGACGTCTCCAACCCCGTCGGCCGCGGCGATCCGCTGGAGGCCGCCTACCTCCTCGCCTCGGCCCACGGCCTGCGCCCGGAGGACGCCTACGACGCCGTGTGCGCCTCGGCCCGCGCGGTGCTGGGCCTGCCGGACGTCCGCGTGGAGGCGGGCTTCCCGGCGGAACTCCTCGCCGTACGCGGAGAGCATCTGGCCGGCGCGCTCTCCCTCGCCTACAGCCGGATCGTGGTGCACCGGGGCCGGGTGGTGGCACGTACCAGCGCGGTGCGCGAGTACTGCAACTCGGCGGCCGCGGCGGAACTCGGGCTGCCGCGGCAGGGGCGGAGCGAACTGTCGTGAGGTGGTCCGCGAGGTACGGCGTCCGGCGGGGCGCGCGGTTCGGCGTACGCCTCGGCGGTCCGAGCCGGGCGCGTGAGCTTTCACTCCACGCCGGGCGCGTGAGCGGCCGGTGCGCGCCGGCGCTCGCTTGTCCGCGTGAGCCGGCGCGCTCCGGCCACGCCGGTTAACTCGTGCGGCGGATGCGCCTCTTCGGGCGTACGGTCGGATTCATGCGCATTGTCATTGCTGGTGGTCATGGTCAGATCGCGCTGCGGCTGGAGCGTCTGCTCTCCGCGCGCGGGGACGAGGTGGCGGGAATCATCCGCAAGGCCGAGCAGGGCGACGATCTGCGGGCGGCCGGTGCCGAACCGGTGCTGCTCGACCTGGAGTCCGCCTCGGTGGAGGAGGTCGCGGCGCATCTGCAGGGCGCGGACGCGGCGGTGTTCGCGGCGGGCGCGGGCCCGGGCAGCGGTACGGGCCGCAAGGAGACGGTGGACAAGGGCGCGGCGGTGCTGTTCGCGGACGCGGCCGTCCGTGCGCGCGTACGCCGCTTCGTGGTGGTGTCCTCGATGGGCGCGGACCCCGCGCACCGGGGAGACGAGGTCTTCGACGTGTATCTGCGGGCCAAGGGCGAGGCCGACGCGCACGTCGCCCGGCAGGAGACGCTGGACTGGACGATCCTGCGCCCCGGTTCGCTGACGGACGACGCGGGCACCGGGCAGGTCCGGATGGAGGCGCACACCGGGCGCGGGGAGATCCCCCGGGACGATGTGGCGGCCGTGCTCGCGGAGCTGGTGGACACGCCGGCGACGGCCGGTCTGACGCTGGAGCTGATCAGCGGATCGACACCGGTGTCGGTCGCGGTGAAGTCGGTGGCCGGGAACTGAGTCCGGCCCCCGCCCGTTGAACGGTCACCCCTCGCCCCGCACGACCCGTTGCTCAGAACAGCGGCAGCTGCCCGGGAAAGTCCGGCACGGCGTACCCGTCCAACGACGGCTGGACCGCCCCGAGTTGTGCCTGCCGTCGCGATCCGGCGCAGGAGACGAGGTCTCCGCTCCCTCGCGTCCCGGGCGGGTCGTGGCGTGCGAAGCGGCCTGCGACGACGGCGATTTCGCGGCGGCACACGGGACAGGTTCTGCGTCGGGAGGACATGCCGTCAGTGTGCCCGCGGCAGGGCGGTGGCGACACCGCCGTCAGGTCCGGGTCTCCGCCTCCCACCGGTCCGGTCCCACCCCGCGCCAGTCGATCAGCGGCGAATCGGCCACCTGCTCGGGCTCGATCTCCAGCCCGGCCCGGCGCAGGAACTCCACCAGGTCCCGCACGTTGTGCGCGAGGCCCAGGATCTCGCCGTCCACCCGGACCCGGCGGCCGCCGGTCGGGGACGGCAGGTGCACGATGATGGGACGTTTCCCGGCCATGGCTCCAGCATCATCCGGACCGCCCGGTCCCGCACCCGGGCCGGTCATTCGACAATTCCCAGCGCGGTGTCCGGCCGGCACAGCGGGCATGCCGTGACACCTCCTTCGGTGAGCGCGCGTACCGCCTGCTCCCGGCCGATCCCCTTCGAGCGGCCGCCGGCGCTCGAACAGCCGCCGATGTGGACGTAGACCGCGTTCCGGCCGTTCAGGCCGCGCTCGATCAGCCAGGCCGGGGCGGTCCGCCGGACCGCGAGACGGCGTTGCCGTTCGGTCTCCCGGCGCTCTTCGTCCGCGATCCACCGGTCCATGAGCGCGAGCTGCCTGACAGCCTGATGTTCGACGACGCGGCGCGCGAAGCGCAGCATGTCGAGACGCGTCAGCGGACGGTCATCGTTCACACGTTCGATTCTAGTGAAAGCGACCGGGAAAGCGCGACCAGCGGGAGCGGGCATGCCCCGATCCGGCGGTCGGGCAAGGAAAATGACGAGGTCCCCGTGATCTGCTCTTGCAGATCACGGGGACCTCGTCTCCCGTGTGGCGGCGCCAGGATTCGAACCTGGGAAGGCTGAGCCGGCAGATTTACAGTCTGCTCCCTTTGGCCGCTCGGGCACACCGCCGGGTTGTGCCGCCAAGTGAACCCGCTTTCGGCGGTGCTCCCTGGCAACGACGTAAACAATACCCGATACGGAGGGGTGCTTCGCCACCCGATTGATCTCCACCCCGGAGGTCGCGGGGTGGCTAGGCTGGTGCGGATGCGGCCCGGCACGATGCCGGGCCCGGCGGCCGCCGCCGCGCACGCCGGCACGCACCCGACCAGCACCCCGATACAAGGAGCCACAGGACATGGCCGACTCCAGTTTCGACATCGTCTCGAAGGTCGAGCGGCAGGAGGTCGACAACGCCCTCAACCAGGCCGCCAAGGAGATCTCGCAGCGCTACGACTTCAAGGGCGTGGGCGCCTCGATCTCGTGGTCCGGTGACAAGATCCTCATGGAGGCGAACTCCGAGGACCGGGTGAAGGCTGTCCTCGACGTCTTCCAGTCCAAGCTGATCAAGCGCGGTATCTCGCTGAAGGCGCTCGACGCGGGCGAGCCGCAGCTGTCCGGCAAGGAGTACAAGATCTTCGCCTCCATCGAGGAGGGCATCTCCCAGGAGAACGCGAAGAAAGTGGCGAAGATCATCCGCGACGAGGGCCCCAAGGGCGTGAAGGCCCAGGTCCAGGGTGACGAGCTGCGGGTCACCTCCAAGAGCCGCGACGACCTGCAGGCCGTGATCGCCCTCCTCAAGGGCAAGGACTTCGACTTCGCGCTGCAGTTCGTGAACTACCGGTAGGACTCCCGCAGCACGGGAAGCGAGGGGTGGGCACCCGGCGGTGCCCACCCCTCGGTCAGTCGCGGGAGTTGCCGAACAGGATGCGGTAGACGATCAGCAGCACCAGGGAGCCGCCGATGGCCGCGGCCCACGTGGCGCCGTCGTAGAAGTCCTTGGTGATCGGGTGGTCCAGCCAGCGCGCCGAGATCCAGCCGCCTATGAACGCCCCCGCGACACCGATGAGGGTCGTACCGATGAAGCCGCCGGGGTCGCGGCCCGGCAACAGAACCTTCGCGATGGCTCCGGCCAGCAGTCCCAGGATGATCCAACCGATGATGCTCATGCCGTGAACCTGCCCTTCCGCGCTGTGTCCGCACTGTCCGGTCCCTGAAATTCCGGTGAGGACCCGCCGTCCGTCGCGCGCGTGTTCGTGCCGTGTTGTCGAAGAAGACGTCACAGGTCCACCAGCCGGTTGCGGCGGTCAGTAGGGTGCGGCGCATGACACGCACCGGCACCGACCTGCGCCGCACCCTCGGGGTGCGCGACGCCGTGGTCGTCGGCCTCGGCTCGATGATCGGGGCCGGCGTCTTCTCGGCCCTGGGACCCGCCGCGCGAGCGGCGGGCTCGGGGCTGCTGCCGGGGCTCGCCGTCGCGGCCGTGGTGGCCTACTGCAACGCCATGTCCTCGGCCCGTCTCGCCACCCGCTATCCGGCCTCGGGCGGCACGTACGTGTACGGGCGGGAGCGGCTCGGCGCCTTCTGGGGATATCTCGCGGGCTGGGCGTTCGTGGTCGGCAAGACGGCCTCCTGCGCAGCCATGGCACTCACCGTGGGCGCGTACGTCTGGCCGGGGCAGGCGCACGCGGTGGCGGTCGCGGCCGTGGTGGCGCTGACCGCCGTGAACTACGGAGGGATCCAGAAGTCGGCGTGGCTGACGCGAGTGATCGTGGCCGTGGTGCTGGCCGTGCTCGCCGCCGTGGTCGTCGTCTGCCTGACCTCGGGCCGGGCCGACGCCGGGCGGCTCGGCATCGGGGTGTCCACGGGTGCCGGCGGGGTCCTTCAGGCGGCCGGGCTGCTGTTCTTCGCGTTCGCCGGCTATGCGCGGATCGCGACCCTCGGCGAAGAGGTCCGCGATCCGGCGCGCACGATTCCGCGTGCCGTTCCGCTGGCCCTGGGGATCGCTCTGGTGGTGTACGCGTGCGTAGCCGTCGCGGTGCTCGCCGTCCTCGGCGCCGACGGCCTCGGGCAGGCGGCGGCTCCCCTGGCCGACGCGGTGCGGGCGGCCGGGGCGCCGGGACTCGTGCCCGTGGTGCGCGCGGGTGCGGCCGTGGCCGCGCTCGGTTCGCTACTGGCGCTGATCCTCGGTGTGTCCCGTACGACGCTCGCCATGGCCCGGGACGGGCATCTGCCGGGGGCGCTGGCGGTCGTACACCCGCGTTTCCAGGTGCCGCACCGGGCTGAGCTGGCCGTGGGGGCGGTGGTCGCCGTGCTGGCCGCGACGGTGGACGTACGCGGCGCGATCGGCTTCTCCTCCTTCGGCGTACTGGCCTACTACGCCGTCGCCAACGCCTCGGCCTGGACACTGAGTCCGGCCCCGCTGTCCCGGGTGGTGCCGGTGGTGGGCCTGCTGGGCTGCGCCGCCCTGGCGTTCGCGCTGCCCGTGCTCTCGGTGGCCGTGGGAGCGGGCGTGCTCGCGCTGGGCGCGGCGGCCTACGGCGTACGACGGTGGCGGGCGGGGCGGCACGCCGCGTGACGTGCCGTCAGCGGGCGGGCGCCCGGCCGCCCGCGCACCCCGCGCCCGCTGCTCGCCGGTCGACTCAGCGGGCCGCGAACGGCTGGTCCGTCGGGACGATCTCGCGGCCCAGCGGGAGCAGGGAGACCGGGATCAGCTTGAAGTTGGCGATGCCGAACGGGATGCCGATGATCGTGATGCACAGGGCGATGCCGGTGACGATGTGGGCGAGCGCCAGCCACCAGCCGGCCAGGACCAGCCACAGGACGTTGCCGAGGCACGAGGGGGCGCCCGCGTCGTGGCGCTCGACCGTGGTGTACCCGAAGGGCCACAGGGCGTAGACGCCGATGCGGAACGCGGCGATGCCGAACGGGATGCCGATGATCGTGATGCACAGCAGGACGCCGGCGAGCAGGTAGCCGAGGAACAGCCAGAAGCCGCTCAGGACGAGCCAAATGACGTTCAGGACGGTCTTCACCGGTGGCCCCCTGCCATCTTCTCGAGCCGGTTGATGCGCTCCGCCATCGGCGGGTGCGTGGAGAACATCTTGGACAGCCCCTGCCCCGGGCGGAAGGGGTTCGCGATCATCATGTGGCTCGCGGTCTCGATCCGGGGCTCGGGCGGCAGCGGGAGCTGCCGGGTGCCGGCATCCAGCTTGCGCAGCGCGCTCGCGAGGGCGAGTGGGTCGCCGGTGAGCTGGGCTCCCGAGGCATCCGCCTCGTACTCCCGGGAGCGGCTGATGGCCAGCTGGATGACGGTGGCGGCGATCGGGCCGAGGATCATGATCAGCAGCAGGCCGAGCAGGCCGGGGCCGTCGTCGTCGTCCGAGCGGCCGATCGGGATCAGCCAGGCGAAGTTCACCAGAAACATGATCACGGAGGCGAGGGCGCCGGCCACCGAGGAGATGAGGATGTCCCGGTTGTAGACGTGGCTCAGCTCGTGGCCGATGACGCCGCGCAGCTCGCGCTCGTCCAGCAGGCGCAGGATGCCCTCGGTGCAGCACACGGCCGCGTTGCGCGGGTTGCGGCCCGTGGCGAAGGCGTTGGGGGCCTCCGTCGGGGAGATGTACAGCCGGGGCATGGGCTGGCGGGCCTGCGTGGACAGCTCGCGCACCATTCGGTACAGCGCCGGGGCCTCGAACTCGCTGACCGGACGGGCACGCATCGCCCGCAGCGCCAGCTTGTCGCTGTTCCAGTACGCGTACGCGTTCGTCCCGAGGGCGACCAGAACCGCGACGATCAGCCCGGCGCGGCCGAAGAAGCTGCCGATGACGATGATGAGTGCGGACAGTCCCCCGAGGAGTACGGCGGTCCTGAGCCCGTTGTGCCGGCGGTGCACGGTGCGCCCTCCAAGTCGTGCAGCTGGGGAACACTTTGGTCCAGTGGACCCTCCCGTCTGGGACAACGCCAGGCGGCGGTCACGAGTTCCCTGGTGTGTGCGGCGGCATGGGTCGGCCGTACGGGTGACGTGCGCCTTCGGCCTGCGCCTTCGGCCTCACGCGCGCGTGGTGGCACGGGTGCCCCACGCGCGCGTGCCGATTCCTCAGAACAGGCCGGTGGCCGCGAAGCGCAGGACCAGCTGGGGTGCTCCGGACAGGGCGACGCCGAGGACTCCGGTCAGGGCGATGGCGGCCGTGAGAGGGGCCGGGACGCGGTGCCGGGCGGGCTCGCCCTCGGGGGCGCGGAACAGCAGGGCCGTCCACTGCAGGTAGTAGAAGAGGGCGATCACGACGTTGACGGCCATGACGACCGCGAGCCAGCCCAGGCCCGCGTCGACGGCCGCCGAGAACACGGTGACCTTCGCGAACAGGCCGATGACGCCCGGCGGCAGCCCGGCCAGGCACAGCAGGAAGAAGGCCATGAGCAGGGCGGTGAACGGGTTGGTGGCGTAGAGGCCCCGGTAGTCGGCGACCCGGTTCAGGGCCCGGCTGCGGCCCACCAGGGCGGCGACCGCGAACGCACCGAGGTTCACGGCGGCGTACATCAGGGCGTACGCGACCGTCGAGCCGATCGCCTTCTGGGGGTCCTTGGCGTAGCCGGCGGCGGCGATCGGCACGAGGAGGTAGCCGGCCTGGCCGACGGAGGACCAGGCGAGCAGCCGTACGGCGCTGTACGCGCGCGTGGCCTGCTGGCGCAGGGCGCCGACGTTGCCGATGGTCATGGTGAGGGCGGCCAGGGCGGCGAGCGCGGGCCCCCAGACGTCGGCGTACGACGGGAACGCGACGACGGTGACGAGGATCAGGCCGGAGAAGCCGACCGCCTTGCCGACGACCGAGAGGTAGGCGGCGACGGGCAGCGGTGCGCCCACGTAGGTGTCGGGCACCCAGAAGTGGAAGGGCACGGCGGCCGTCTTGAAGGCGAAGCCGACGAGGGTCAGGACGACCCCGGTCTGGGCGAGGGTGTCCAGCCGGCCGTCGACGTGCGTCAGGCGCTGGGCGACCTGGGTGAGGTAGAGGGTGCCGGTGGAGGCGTAGACGAAGCTGATGCCCATCAGGCTCACCGCGGTGGCGGTGACCGAGGACAGGAAGAACTTCAGGGCGGCCTCGGAGGACCGCTTGTCGCCGTGCCGGATGCCCACCAGGGCGAAGGCGGGCAGGGAGGCGACCTCCAGGGCGACGATCAGGGTGGCCAGGTCGCGGGAGGCGGGCAGCAGGGCGGCGCCGGCCGCGGAGGACAGCAGCAGGAACCAGAACTCGCCCGCCGGGACGCGCCGCCGGTCGTCGTCGAGGTTCGTGACCGACAGCAGGGCCGCCAGCAGGGCGCCGCCGAGGACCAGGAACTGGATGACGAGGGTGAACCGGTCCGCGGTGTAGCTGCACACGCGCGCGTGGCCGGTCAGGCAGAAGGTGCTGCGGTCGCCGTCCAGGAGGGGCAGGATCAGCAGGACGGCCGCGGCCAGTCCGGCGACCGAGACCCAGCCGAGCACGGCCTTGCGGGGCTCGGGCAGGAACAGGTCGGCGACGAGGACGACCAGCGCCACGACGGCGGTGATCGTGGGCGGGGCGATCGCGAGCCAGTCGACGGACTGGACCAGCGACTCGGCAAGCGGCTGGGCGCTCATCGGGTGCCTCCTGCGAGGAGCTGCTGCACGGCCGGGTCGGTCAGGCCGAGCAGGGACTTCGGCCACAGTCCGGCGACGACGGTGAGGGTGACGAGCGGGGTCCAGGCGGCGAACTCGTACCCGTGGACGTCAGCGAGCCTCGGCACCTCCTGCTCGGCGCCGCCCATGCACACGCGGCGGACCACGATCAGCATGTAGGCGGCCGTCAGCAGGGTGCCGAACGCGCCGATGGCCATGAAGGTGAGGAACGCGGGCCGGCTGAGGTCCGAGGCGGGCTCGAACGCGCCGAACAGGGCCAGCATCTCGCCCCAGAACCCGGCGAGGCCGGGCAGGCCGAGGGAGGCGACGGCGCCGAAGGCGAGGAGTCCGCCGAGGCGCGGGGCCCTGCCGTACAGGGCGGCGCCCGACTCCTGCGCGAGGGTGTCCAGGTCGGTGGTGCCGGTGCGGTCTTTCAACGCGCCGACCAGGAAGAACAGCAGGCCGGTGATGAGGCCGTGGGCGATGTTGGCGAACAGGGCGCCGTTCACGCCGGTCGGGGTCATGGTGGCGATGCCCAGCAGGACGAAGCCCATGTGGCCGACGGAGGAGTAGGCGATCAGCCGCTTGAGATCGCCCTTGGCGCCCTGCTTGGCCAGGGCCAGACAGGCCAGGGACCCGTAGATGATCCCGACGACGGCGAACGCGGCGAGGTAGGGCGCGAAGGTGTGGAAGCCGTCCGGTGCGATCGGCAGCAGGATGCGGACGAATCCGTACGTACCCATCTTCAGCAGGACACCGGCCAGCAGGACGGAGCCGACGGTCGGCGCGGCGGTGTGGGCGTCGGGGAGCCAGCTGTGCAGCGGCCACATCGGCGTCTTGACCGCGAGCCCGATCCCGATCGTCAGAACGGCGATGACCTGCACGGATGCGGTCAGCGACCGGCCGTTGTCAGTGGCGAGTGCCACCATGTCGAAGGTGCCCGCCTTGATCCCGATCAGGAGCAGGCCGAGCAGCATGACGACGGAGCCGAGCAGCGTGAACAGGATGAACTTCCACGAGGCCCGGGTCCGGCCCTCGCCGCCCCAGCGGGCGATGAGGAAGTACATCGGGATGAGCACCGTCTCGAACGCGAGGAAGAACAGCAGCAGGTCGAGGACGGCGAAGGTCGCGAGGGTGCCGGACTCGAGCAGGAGCAGCAGTGCGACGAACGCCTTCGGGGACGGGCCCGAGGGCAGCTTGAAGTACGAGTAGAGCGCGCAGAGGAAGGTCAGCAGCGCGGTCAGGACCAGGAGGGGGAGGGAGATGCCGTCGATGCCGAGGTGGATCCGCACGTCGAGTGCCGGGATCCAGCTGATGTCGGTCGTGGCCTGCATCTTCGACGGATGGTCGTGGTCGAAGCCGAGCGCCAGGACGATCGCGGCGAGAAGGATCGCGCCGGTGACGGTGACGCCGTGCCGGAGCACGGCCTGCTCGGGTGACTTCCCCTTCAGTCCGGGCGGGGCGGGCAGAAGAGCGGCGACGGCGCCGACGAGCGGGCCGACGACGACGAATGCCAGAAGGAACTGCATCACGGACTCGTTGATATCGATCACGCCTGCTCACGCTCCGGTCGCGACGAGGACGACGGCGACCGCCAGGACGACGGTGCCGGCGAGCAGCGCGCTCACATAGGTCTGCACATTGCCGGTCTGCGCGCGCCGTACGGCGGCCCCGAGGAACCGGGGCAGCGCGGCGGCGGCGCGTACGTAGGTGTCGACGACCTCGCGGTCGAGGAACCGGACGAGACTCGCTCCGGCCTGGACCGGACGGACGAACAGCGCGGAGTAGACCGCGTCCAGGTGGAAGCCGACGGCCGCGTGCCGGTGCAGCGGGCCGAGCAGCAGCCGCCCGGGGTCGGCCGGGTCGGGGGCGTAGGCGATGTCGCCGTAGGCCGGCTTGTGGGTGGCGATGGCCTCGGCCTCGACCAGTCCGGCGTCGCCTTCCGGGTGGGCGGCGACCGCGCCGAGCGGGGCGCGGGCGGCGAGCGCGGAGGTGCGCTGCCAGGCGCCGTAGGTGAGCAGTCCGCCGACCAGGGCGAGGCCCGTGCCGAGGATGGAGGTGAGGAGGGTCGGGGTCAGGTCGCGGCCGTCGAACCAGCCGGGCAGCGAGCGGTAGGCGAGCCCGCCGAAGGCCAGGGACGGGACCGTGAGCACCCACAGCACCACGGTCATCGTCAGCGGCTGACGGCCGTGGTCGGGGGCCTCGTTGCCGCGGCCGCGGAAGGTCAGCAGCCACAGCCGGGTGGCGTAGGCGGCGGTGAGCAGGGCGGTGACCAGGCCGGCGACGAGGACGATCCAGCCCGCCGCGCCGGGCGCGTGCTCGGTGTGGCCGTCGATGACGTGTTCGGCGGCGCCGAGGACGGACTCCTTGGAGAAGAAGCCGCTGAAGGGCGGGATCGCGGCGAGGGCGAGCAGCGCCACGGTCATCGTCCAGTAGGCGTCCGGGACGCGGTCGCGCAGGCCGTGCATGCGGGACATGGCGGCCAGCGAGTTGGTGCCGGCGGCGTGGATGATCACGCCGGCCGCGAGGAACAGCAGCGCCTTGAAGGCGCCGTGGGACAGGAGGTGGAAGACGGCGGCACCGCGGTCGCCGACGGCGAGGGCGCCGGTCATGTAGCCGAGCTGGCCGATCGTCGAGTAGGCGAGGACGCGCTTGATGTCGTCCTGGGCGAGCGCGGCCAGACCCGAGCCGGTCATGGTCACGGCGGCCATGACGGCGAGGACCACCATCGCGGCCGCGGAGGCCTCGAAGACCGGGAGGAGACGGGCGACGAAGTAGACACCGGCGGCGACCATGGTCGCGGCGTGGATCAGTGCCGAGACGGGCGTCGGGCCCGCCATCGCGTCCGGCAACCAGGTGTGCAGCGGGAACTGCGCCGACTTGCCCGCCACGCCCGCGAGCAGCAGCAGGGCGATCAGCGTGGGGTGGTCCAGGCCGCCGCTCGCGACGGTGCCGAGGACGCGGGTGATGCGGAACGACCCGGCGTCGGTGCCGAGCGCGAACAGGCCGATGAGGAACGGCACGTCGCCGAGTTTGGTGACCAGGAAAGCCTTCAGGGAGGCAGCGCGGGCCTCGGGGGTCTCCCAGTAGTGGCCGACCAGGAAGTAGGAGCAGATGCCCATGACCTCCCAGCCGACCAGCAGCACGATCAGGTCGCCCGAGTAGACGACCAGCAGCATCGCGGAGGTGAACAGGGAGACGAGAGCGGCGTAGGAGGGGTAGCGCGGGTCGTCGCGCAGGTAGCCCGTCGAGTAGATCTGCACGCAGCTCGCGACGAAGGCGACGAGGACGGCGACGAGTGCGGCGAAGCCGTCGATGTCCACGGCCAGGTCGATCGGGACCGAGCCCGTGGGGGTCAGCTCGGTGTGCGCCTCGATGGCCGGGCCGCCGCCCTGACGGACGGCGACCAGCGCGGCCAGCACGAGCGCGGCCAGGGGCGGCAGGACGGCGAGCGGGCGGACGAAACCGGGGGCGGTGCGGCCGAGGAGCAGACCGGCCGCTGCTCCCAGGAACGGCAGAAGGGGGACGAGTACGGCGAGGGTGGTCGTGGTCACGCGGTGGCCTCAGCCTTCTCGGCCGCGGGGGTGTCGGGGCCCTCGGTCTCGGGGCCCTCGGCGGTGTCGCGGAGCTTGTCGATGTCGGAGGTGCCGCGGTTGCGGTAGACGGCGAGCACGATCGCCAGGCCGATGCCGATCTCGGCGGCGGCGATGGCGATGGTGAACAGGGTCAGCGCCTGGCCGGAGTGCAGGGTCTCCTCGGCGGCACGGCTGAGCCAGACGTCGAAGGCGACCAGGTTGAGGTTGACGGCGTTGAGCATCAGCTCGACCGACATCAGGACCAGGATCGCGTTGCGGCGGGCGAGGACGCCGTACAGGCCGGTGCAGAAGAGGAGGGCGGAGAGTACGGCGGGATAGGCGAGGTGCATCAGCGGGCGCCTTCCTGGTCGCCGGGGACGTCGACAGCGGCGGGGGCGCCGGAGGCCGCGTCCGCCTTCACCTTGCGGGACAGGACGATCGCGCCGACGAGGGCCGCGAGGAGCAGGACGGAGAGGGCCTCGAAGGGCAGGACCCAGTTCTGGAAGAGGCTTTCGCCGGTGACGCGGGTGGTGCCGGCGGCCGGGCCGTCCAGGTCGATCCAGGTGGTGCGGAAGGCGTCGACGACCACCCAGACCAGGGAGACGGCCGCAGCCGCCGCGACGGTCAGGGCGGCCCAGCGGTTGCCGGAGTCGGCGTCCGGGGAGCGGCCGATGGGGGCCTTGGTGAGCATCAGGCCGAACAGGAGGAGGACGACGACGGAACCGACATAGATCAGGACCTGCACCCAGGCGATGAACTCGGCGGTGAGCAGCAGGTACTCCACGGCGAGGCCGCCGAGGGCGACCACGAGCCACAGGGCGGCGTGCACCAGCTGCCGTGTGGTGACGGTGATGAGCGCGGCGCCGAGGGTGACCAGGCCGACGAGGAGAAAGGCGATCTCGACGCCGTTCGGGGACAGGAATCCGTGCCGTTCGGGAGCGGTGAGGAGTGCGCCCCCGGTGCCGGAGGCGAGCGAGCCGGCTGCTGCTGCGAGGCTCATGACTCTCCCTCCTGCGGCTCCTGCGGTCCGGTCTGCGCGGCTGCCAGCTTCTCGGCGGTCTTGCGGGCGGCGGCGATCTCCTTCGGCTCCTCCGCGGCGGGGTCGAGGGCGGGCGGGGCCGGGACGGTCCACATCCACTCGCGGAGCTTGTCCCGCTCGTGGGTGAGGTCGCGGATGTCGGTCTCGGCGTACTCGAACTCCGGGGACCAGAACAGGGCGTCGAAAGGACAGACCTCGATGCAGATACCGCAGTACATGCACAGGGAGAAGTCGATGGCGAACCGGTCGAGGACGTTGCGGCTGCGTTCACGTCCGCCCGGGGCCGCCGGGGGGACCGTCTCCTTGTGGGAGTCGATGTAGATGCACCAGTCCGGGCACTCGCGGGCGCACAGCATGCAGACGGTGCAGTTCTCCTCGAACAGGCCGATCACGCCACGGGTGCGGGGCGGCAGCTCGGGAAGGACGTCCGGGTACTGCTCGGTGACGGTCTTCCGCGTCATCGTGCGCAGGGTGACGGCCAGGCCCTTGGCAAGGCCGGAGCCGGGGAAGGGGGGCATCAGGAGATCACCACCTTGACGATGCCGGTGAGGGCGATCTGGGCGAGGGAGAGGGGGACGAGGAGGGTCCAGGAGAGCTTCTGGAGCTGGTCCTCGCGCAGCCGGGGGTAGGTGACGCGGAGCCAGATGACGACGAACGCGAGGATCGCGGTCTTCAGCAGGGTCCACAGCCAGCCCAGGCCGTCGGCGCCCCAGGGGCCGTGCCAGCCGCCGAGGAAGAGGACGGTGGTCAGGCCGCACAGGACGACGATGCCCGCGTACTCGGCGAGCAGGAACAGGGCGAAGCGCAGACCCGTGTACTCGGTGTACGCGCCGAAGATGATCTCCGAGTCGGCGACGGGCATGTCGAACGGCGGGCGCTGCAGTTCGGCGAGTCCGGCGACGAAGAAGACGATCGCGCCGACGATCTGCCAGGGCAGCCACCACCAGTGGAAGGCGTGGACGATGCCCGGGAGGGAGACGGTTCCGGCCGCCATGGCCACGGAGGCGGCGGCGAGCAGCATCGGAAGTTCGTAGGCGAGCAGCTGGGCGGCCGTGCGCAGGCCGCCGAGCAGGGAGAACTTGTTCGCGCTGGCCCAGCCGGCCATGAGCGAGCCGAGCACGCCGACGCCCATCACCGCGAGCACGAAGAACACGCCCGCGTCGACGATCTCGCCGACGGCGCCCTTGCTCGGGCCGATCGGGATGGCGAGCAGGACGAGGAGGTACGGCAGCAGGGCGACGGCGGGGGCGAGCTGGAAGACGCGGCGGTCGGCGCCCGCCGGGACCACGTCCTCCTTCTGCGCGAACTTGACGCCGTCCGCGATGAGCTGGGCCCAGCCGTGGAAGCCGCCCGCGTACATCGGGCCGAGCCGGCCCTGCATGTGGGCCATCACCTTGTGCTCGGTCTGGCCCACGATCAGCGGGAAGGTGAGGAAGACGACGAACACGACCACAAGTCGCAGGGCGACGTCCAGCGCGCCGTTCACTGCGGGCCTCCTGTGGGGTGGTCGGGCTGGTCGGGCTGGTCGGGTTCGGCGGGGGTGCCGTCATCGGCGTGTTCGGCGGGGGTGCCGTGCTGCCGGGGGTGCCCGGCGGTCTCACCGGGTTGCCCGGTGGCTTCACGGGGTTGCCCGGTTTCGCGGGGCGGCGTGGGCTCCGCGGGCTCTGTGGGCTCTGTGGGGGTCTTCTCGGGTGCCGTGCGTTCCGCGGGTTCCTCCGGGCGGGACCGGCGCGTCGGGTCCGGTTCGTCGAAGGCCGGGCGCGCGTGGTGCCAGGGGGCGTCCGAGCTGCGCGGGGCCGTGCTGCGCCGGGCGGGCCCGGCGGGGCTGTCCGGTTCCGTCGGCTCCGGCTCCGGCTGCGTCGGCTCGGGTTCCGTCGGCTCGGACGACTCAGGTCGCGTCGACTCGGCCGGGGCTGCCGGGGCTGCCGGGGCTGCCGGGGCTGCCGGGGCTGCCGGGGCAGGTTCGGTCGTCCGGGGCGGCCGCTGTGAGGCCGAGCCCTCCGAGGCGGTGCGCGCGCGGCGCGGACGTCCCGGTGCGGGGGCGGCCGGCCGCGCCGGGCCGGGCTCATGCGCCACCGGGGCCTCGGCGGCCGGTCCCTCCGCCGCCGCCTGGGCTGCGTCGCCCTCGGCCGCGGCCTGCTTCCGTGCCGCCGCCTCCTCGCCGGGGGCCGCCTCTTCGGCCTGTACAGCCGTGTCCTCGGCCGCTGCCGTCGACTGGCTCACCGAACCCTCGCTCGCGCTCCTCATGCGGCGCGGCCGGCCCGGGGCACCGGCGCCGCCGCCCGGCTGCACGCCGGCGGCCTCCGAGGCAGCGCCCTCCCCCGGCCGCGCGCCCGCAACGCCCTCCGCGGGGGCCGCGCCGCCCTCGGTCTGGCTCGCGGAGCCCTGCGCCGCCGTACGGGTGCGCCGGACCGGGCGTTCCCCGGCCGCGCGTGCGGGGCGCTCCCCGGCCGCGCGTCCCGCCGCCCGGGCCGGACGGGCCGGGGCGGGGGGCAGCTGGCCCTTGAGCGGGCCCCACTCGTTCGGGTCGGGGACGCCCGGAGGCAGCATCTGGCGGCGCTTGGGGCCGCCGTGATCGGACTCCCCCGGTTCCTTCGCGCCGGGCCAGGCCTTGGCGACCCGTGCGGCGAGGACGAAGTCCTTGCGGAGCGGGTGTCCCTCGAAGTTCTCGGGGAGGAGCAGGTGCTCCAGGCCGGGGTGGTTCTCGAAGACGACGCCGAACATCTCGTGGGTCTCGCGCTCGTGCCAGGCGGCGCCCGCGTAGACACCGACGGCCGACGGGAGCGTCGGTGCCTCGTGCGGGACCGTCGTGCGGACCAGGAGCCGGCGGACCGGGTTCAGCGCGACGACGTGGGCGGAGACACGGAAGCCCGAGCCCGGTTCGTCGACCGCGCTCAGCCAGTCGAAGTAGGTGCAGGACAGGGTCGTACGGGCCGTCTCGAGGGCGGTGAGCCAGGAGGACGGGGGCACGTCCACCGCCAGGACGTCGTACGACTCCTCGGCGGTGGCGTCCGTGCCGAAGAGTTCTTCGGCGGGGGCGGGCAGCCAGCCGACCGTGCTCATCGGGCGTCCCCCTCGCCGGCCGGGGCCGGGGGCGCGACCAGGCCGCTCTGCAGGGCGGCCACGGACGGCCGGGCGGGACCGGCGCCGTACCGCTCGCCCAGGGACTCGCGGGCGATCTTCTCCTGGAGTTTGAGGATGCCCTGGAGCAGCGCCTCGGGGCGCGGCGGGCAGCCGGGGACGTACACGTCCACCGGGATGATCTGGTCGACGCCCTTGGTGACGGAGTACGAGTCCCAGTAGGGGCCGCCGCAGTTGGAGCAGGCGCCGAAGGAGATGACGTACTTGGGCTCGGGCATCTGCTCGTACAGGCGCTTGACGGCCGGGGCCATCTTGTCCGTGACCGTGCCGGAGACGACCATCAGGTCGGCCTGGCGGGGGCCCGGAGCGAAGGGGATGACGCCGAGCCGGATGAAGTCGTGGCGGGCCATCGACGCGGCGATGAACTCGATCGCGCAGCAGGCGAGGCCGAAGTTGAAGACCCACAGCGAGTAGCGGCGGCCCCAGTTCAGGACCACCTTCATCGGCTCGGGGGCCAGGCGGGCCAGGGCGCCCAGCCGCTTGGGCTCGGGCAGCGGAACAGGCTCGTAGACCGGCTCGGAGATCGGCCCGGAGACGGAGGGGTTCACGTCCATGTCAGGACGCCCTTCTTGTATGCGTACAGCAGGCCCACGGCGAGGAAGCCGAGGAAGATGAACATCTCCACGAGGGTCGTCGCGCCGTAGCCGTCGGCGGCGAAGACCGTCGCCCAGGGGAACAGGAAGATCGAGTCGACCGCGAAGATCACGTAGAGGAAGGCGTAGACGTAGTAGCGGACCTGAGTGTGGGCCCAGCCCTCGCCGACGGGGTCGACGCCGCACTCGTAGGTCAGGAGTTTCTCAGGGGTCGGCACGACCGGGCGCAGCAGGCGTCCCGCGCCGAAGGCGACCGCGACGAACAGCACGCCGATGAAGGCGAGCAGCCCCACGACCGAGTAGGACCGGAAGTAGCCGGCCGCGATGACGTTCGCCGCGGCGACCGTCGAGTGCCCCAACGTCTCCGGCACCGTCCGTCCCTCGCTCCCTGACCTCGTGACCTGAGTGAACTGGTGATCCAGCGTGCTTCGAGGATCTGTACGCACGGGAGTCTAGGCCCTGATAAAGAAAGGGTAAGCAGCCCGTCACACCCTGAGACGCGGGGCAGGGGCGCGGGGTGGGGTTTTCCCCCGTCGGCGGAGGGCGGCGTACCGCATGGCGCGAGGGGCGCCGCGCACGGCAGGCTGACCGCCATGACCGCTCCCAGCTCCGCCGCCGACCGGACCGACGGCACCGACGGCACCGACCGGACCGACGGCGCCGGCCGTCTGCCCCGGCCCCGGCCGGCCTACGACGCGCACACCTGGAAGGAGATCGCGCATCTCCTGCTGAACCTGCCGGTGGCGGTGTTCGGCTTCACCTACGCGTTCACGGTGCTGGTCGCCGGGGGGACACTCACCCTCACCGTGATCGGCCTGCCGCTGCTCGCGCTCTGCCTGCTGGGCGCCCGGCAGCTGGGGAAGCTGGAACGGGCCAGGGCCCGGACGCTGCTCGGGGTGCGGGTGGAGGAGCCGACGCCGCTGCCGCTCGCCAAGGGAGGCGGGCCGGTGCAGCGGCTGTGGATGGCGCTGAAGGACCCGGTGGGCTGGCGGACGCTGCTGTACGACGCCATCCGGCTGCCCTGGGGCATCCTCACCTTCTGCACGGTGCTGCCCTCGCTGTTCGTGCTGTGGCCGGTGCTGCCGTACCTCGCGCGGGCGCTCGCGAACGTCGACCGGGCGATGGTGCGGGGGCTGCTGTCCCCGTCGGACGAGCTGGAACGCCGTATCGCCGAACTGGAGTCCGACCGCGGGGTGGTGGTCGACACGGCGGCGGCGGACCTGCGCCGGATCGAGCGGGACCTGCACGACGGGGCCCAGGCCCGGCTGGTCAACCTGGCGATGGGGCTCGGTCTGGCCAAGGAGAAGCTGCTGGAGGATCCCGACGCCGCGGCGGCGATGGTCGACGAGGCGCACGGCGAGGTGAAGCTGGCCCTGCAGGAGCTGCGCGACCTGGCCCGGGGCATCCATCCGGCGGTGCTCACGGACCGGGGCCTGGACGCGGCCCTGTCGTCGGTCGCGTCCCGTTGCACGGTGCCGGTGAAGGTGACCGTGGACCTGCGGGCCCGGCCGGCGGAGGCCATCGAGGGCATCGCCTACTTCACGGTCTCCGAACTGCTGCAGAACATCAGCAAGCACAGCCGGGCCCGGTCCGCCTCCGTCGACGTGTGGCGCTCGGAGGACCGGCTGCTCATCCAGGTACGGGACGACGGCCGGGGTGGCGCCCGGCTGGACGGCGGCAGCGGCATGCGGGGCCTCGCGGAGCGGCTGGGCGCGGTGGACGGCCTGTTCGTGCTGGACTCGCCCGCCGGCGGCCCCACCGTGATCACCGCGGAACTGCCGTGGCGGGACCGGAAGGCGTAGCCGCGCCCCCCGTACGGAAGGCGTAGCCGCGCCCCCCGTCTGACAACCGCGCGGCCCGCTACGCCCGGGGGTGGGGGTGGGGAAAACCCCCGGTCCAAGACGCCGACGGCCTTCATGGCTCGGGGACGGACGGCGCACGACTCTGGAGATACGGCTGAACCGCCGCTCGGACGAGGAGAACGGGACGACATCCAATGGCCACGGAGTACGCGCAGGAATACGGGCGCGGGCACGGGCAGCCCGCCGGAACCGGCCACCGGCTGCCCGCCGCGCTGCGGGCGCCTTTCGAGGCGCGCAGTCGGCGCGAGTTCTGCTACGTCCTGCTGAGTCTGCCGATCTCCATCGTGCTCTTCACCTGGGCGGTGGCGATGGTCCCGCTCGGGGCGGGCCTGCTGGTGACGTTCCTCGGCGTCCCGGTGCTGGCCGCGGCGCTCGCCGGCTGCCGCGGCTTCGGCGTGCTGGAGCGGGCGCGGGCGCGCGGGCTGCTCGGCCTGGAGGTGGCCGACCCGGAGCCGCTGCGGGTCCGCAGGCCGGGCGCACTGGCCTGGATGGGCGCGGTCCTCAAGAGCGGCGCCTCCTGGCGGCAGCTGCTGTACGCGCTGGTGCAGTTCCCGTGGGCGGTGTTCTCGTTCTCGGTGGCCCTGAGCTTCTGGACCGTCGGCTGGGCGTTGCTGACGTATCCGCTGTGGTTCTGGGTGTTCCCGGCGTACGCGGGGACCGGCGGTCTGCAGATGTACGGCGACGAGCACCACAGCATCTACCTCGACAACCCGTTCGAGATCACCGTGACCGCGCTGGTCGGCCTGCTGTTCACCCTGGCCACGCCCTGGCTCGTGCGGGCTCTGACGACCGTCGACGGACTGCTCGTACGGGGGCTGCTCGGACCGTCGCCGCTGTCGGCGCGGGTGGTGGAGCTGGAGTCGGACCGGGGGGTCGTGGTCGACACGGCCGCGGCCGACCTGCGGCGCATCGAGCGGGACCTGCACGACGGGGCGCAGGCCCGGCTGGTCGGCCTGGCCATGGATCTGGGGCTCGCCAAGGAGAAGCTCCGGGAGGATCCGCAGGCCGCGGCACGGATGGTGGAGGAGGCCCACGGCGAGGTGAAGACGGCGCTGCAGGAGCTGCGCGATCTGGCTCGGGGCATCCATCCGGCCGTGCTCACCGACCGGGGCCTGGACGCGGCCCTCTCCGCGGTCGCCTCCCGCTGCACGGTGCCGGTCCGGGTCGAGGTCGACCTGCCCGCCCGGCCGGCCGCGGCCATCGAGGGCATCGCCTACTTCACGGTCGCCGAGCTGCTGCAGAACATCAGCAAGCACAGCCGGGCCCGGTCCGCCTCCGTCGACGTGTGGCGCTCGGAGGACCGGCTGATGCTGCAGGTGACCGACGACGGCGTGGGCGGCGCGGACGTCTCCGGCGGCTCGGGGCTGGCCGGACTCGCCGGCCGGCTGGACGCGGTGGACGGCATCCTCATGGTGGACTCGCCGGCCGGCGGCCCGACCCGCGTGATCGCGGAACTGCCGTGGCGGACGTCCGTGTGAGGTCGCTCCGGTCGCTCACGGCGACACGGACACGGACACGGCAAGCACCGCCTCCCGCGGTTGCGCCCCTCCCCCGGCTGCCGGTGGGCCCGGGCCGCCTCCCCGTGGACCGCGACGCGGACGAACGGCGCCGGCGTCTCCGGGCTCGCCGGGCGGGCCGCCCACCGGGGCGAGGACGAGGTCGGCGCCCCGGCCGGCGGTGACCGTGCGGACGGACTCCGGGACCCCCTCGCGGAGGAAGACCTCGTCGTAAGCGGGGAACGCCGGGCGTACCCCGCCTTCTCCGGTACCTCCGGTCTCCCGGTCCCCCTCTCCCGGTCCCCCAGTCCCCCGATCCCCCGATCTCCCGGTCCCCCAGTCCCCCGCCCCCCCCGGCCCCCCCGGCCCCCGGCACACGATCGTCGGCACTCGATCGCCCGCATGGTCACGGACCCCTCCGAGTGCCGGCCGGCGACAGGACGGCCGCCGGAAGACGGTCCGCTGTGCCGGCGCGGACGGGGATCCCGAACTCCCCTGCCGCACCGACCCGGTAATCCCGGGTGCTGCGGCGGCACGGGCCGAATGCTGGAATGCTGGGCCTCTGTGTGGACGCGCGTCAGGGACCGGACGCCGTCGCGGGAAACGGGCTGTGGGGGGCCGGAGGATCGTGGAGGACAGGGTGCGGGTGGTCATCGCCGAGGATTCGGTGCTGCTCAGGGAGGGCCTGACCCGGTTGCTGACCGACCGCGGGCACGACGTGGTGGCCGGTGTGGGGGACGCGGAGGCGCTGGTGAAGACCATCGCCGACCTGCACGCGCAGGGCGCGCTGCCCGACGTGGTGGTGGCGGACGTACGGATGCCGCCGACGCACACCGACGAGGGCGTGCGGGCGGCCGTGTCGCTGCGCAAGGCGCACCCGGGGCTCGGGGTGCTGGTGCTGTCGCAGTACGTGGAGGAGCGCTACGCCACCGAGTTGCTGGCCGGTTCCAGCCGCGGTGTGGGGTATCTGCTCAAGGACCGGGTCGCGGAGGTGCGGGAGTTCGTCGACGCGGTGGTGCGGGTGGCCGAGGGCGGTACGGCGCTGGACCCCGAGGTGGTCGCGCAGCTGCTCGGGCGCAGCCGCAAGCAGGACGTGCTGGCGGGGCTCACCCCGCGCGAGCGCGAGGTGCTCGGACTGATGGCCGAGGGGCGGACGAACTCGGCGGTCGCCCGGCAGCTGGTCGTCAGCGACGGGGCCGTGGAGAAGCACGTCAGCAACATCTTCCTGAAGCTCGGTCTGGCCCCGAGCGACGGCGACCACCGGCGGGTTCTGGCCGTTCTCACGTACTTGAATTCATGACAGAACCACCCGAACCCGAGAGGGACGCGGCTGAGCCCGTCACGGACGTATCAGAACTCGTGACGGAACACGTCCAAACCCTTGACGGCCGCATGTCGTACCCATGACGGGAGATGTCCGAACCTGAGAGAACAGGGGGACGCGCGGGGAGCGCCTTGAGAGGCCCTTGAGAGATGCGGGACATCATGGGAGGTCAGCGCGACAGGCCGTCTCGAAATGTCATCCGATCCGTGGATGGCCTCGGGAAGGCGACCCTAACCGACGTAGGGTTGATCCTGGGATGGTCCGTGGGACAGACCACGCCCCGGACAGCCGCCTCGAAGGAGGTCCAGTTCAGTGACCAGCCAGGTCAGCAGCCCAGCGGAGCAGACCGACGGAACGGTCGTGGGAGAGCAGCGCAAACCGGGCGGAGCCAAGGACGTGCGGCGCCTGGACCGGGTGATCATCCGGTTCGCGGGGGACTCGGGTGACGGTATGCAGCTCACCGGAGACCGGTTCACCTCGGAGACCGCTTCCTTCGGCAACGATCTCTCCACCCTCCCGAACTTCCCCGCCGAGATCCGCGCCCCCGCCGGCACCCTGCCCGGCGTCTCCTCGTTCCAGCTCCACTTCGCCGACCACGACATCCTCACCCCGGGCGACGCACCGAACGTGCTGGTCGCGATGAACCCGGCCGCGCTGAAGGCGAACATCGGCGATCTGCCGCGCGGTGCCGAGATCATCGTCAACACGGACGAGTTCACCAAGCGGGCCCTGCAGAAGGTGGGCTACGACAGCTCGCCGCTGGAGGACGGCTCGCTCGACGGCTACAACCTCCACCCGGTGCCGCTGACCACGCTCACGGTCGAGGCGCTCAAGGAGTTCGCCCTCTCCCGCAAGGAGGCCGAGCGCAGCAAGAACATGTTCGCGCTGGGCCTGCTGAGCTGGATGTACCACCGGCCCACCGAGGGCACCGAGAAGTTCCTGAAGTCGAAGTTCGCGAAGAAGCCGGCCATCGCGGAGGCGAACATCGCCGCGTTCCGGGCGGGCTGGAACTTCGGCGAGACGACGGAGGACTTCGCGGTCTCCTACGAGGTCGCCCCGGCCGCCCAGGCCTTCCCGGTCGGCACCTACCGGAACATCTCCGGCAACCTGGCCCTGGCCTACGGCCTGGTCGCGGCCTCGCAGCAGGCGGACCTGCCGCTGTACCTGGGCTCGTACCCGATCACGCCGGCCTCGGACATCCTGCACGAGCTGAGCAAGCACAAGAACTTCGGTGTGCGAACCTTCCAGGCGGAGGACGAGATCGCGGGCATCGGCGCGGCGCTGGGCGCGGCGTTCGGCGGCTCACTGGCGGTCACGACGACGTCCGGGCCGGGTGTGGCGCTGAAGAGCGAGACGATCGGGCTCGCGGTCTCCCTGGAGCTGCCGCTGCTGGTCGTCGACATCCAGCGCGGCGGCCCGTCCACCGGCCTGCCGACCAAGACCGAGCAGGCGGACCTGCTGCAGGCGTTGTACGGCCGCAACGGCGAGGCCCCGGTGCCGGTGGTCGCGCCCAGAACCCCGGCGGACTGCTTCGACGCGGCGCTGGAGGCGGCCCGGATCGCGCTGACGTACCGGACCCCCGTCTTCCTGCTCTCCGACGGCTACCTGGCCAACGGCTCCGAGCCGTGGCGGATCCCGGACCTGGACGAGCTGCCGGATCTGCGGGTGCAGTTCGCGTCCGGCCCGAACCACACGCTGGCGGACGGCACAGAGGTCTTCTGGCCCTACAAGCGGGATCCGCAGACCCTCGCCCGGCCGTGGGCGATCCCGGGCACGCCGGGTCTGGAGCACCGCATCGGCGGCATCGAGAAGCAGGACGGCACGGGCAACATCTCCTACGACCCGGCCAACCACGACTTCATGGTCCGCACCCGCCAGGCCAAGGTCGACGGGATCGAGGTCCCGGACATCGAGGTCGACGACCCGCACGGCGCGAAGACGCTGGTGCTGGGCTGGGGCTCGACGTACGGCCCGATCACGGCGGCGGTACGGCGGCTGCGCACGGCCGGCGAGTCGATCGCGCAGGCGCACCTGCGCCACCTCAACCCCTTCCCGCGCAACCTCGGACGTGTGCTGAAGCAGTACGACAAGGTGGTCGTCCCGGAGATGAACCTGGGGCAGCTGGCCACCTTGATCCGGGCGAGGTACCTGGTCGACGCCCATTCCTACAACCAGGTCAACGGCATGCCGTTCAAGGCGGAACAGCTCGCCGCGGCGCTGAAGGAGGCCATCGATGACTGACGCCGGCAACGGGCTGCTGCAGCTGGTCCCCAAGGCCGAGGCCAAGCAGTCGATGAAGGACTTCAAGTCGGACCAGGAAGTGCGCTGGTGCCCGGGCTGCGGTGACTACGCGATCCTGGCGGCTGTGCAGGGCTTCATGCCCGAGCTGGGGCTGGCCAGGGAGAACATCGTCTTCGTCTCCGGCATCGGCTGCTCCTCCCGCTTCCCGTACTACATGAACACCTACGGGATGCACTCCATCCACGGCCGCGCCCCGGCCATCGCGACCGGGCTGGCCTCCTCCCGCCAGGACCTGAGCGTGTGGGTCGTCACCGGTGACGGCGACGCCCTGTCCATCGGCGGCAACCACCTGATCCACGCGCTGCGCCGCAATGTGAACCTGAAGATCCTGCTGTTCAACAACCGTATCTACGGCCTGACCAAGGGCCAGTACTCACCGACCTCCGAGGTCGGCAAGATCACCAAGTCGACGCCGATGGGGTCGCTGGACGCGCCGTTCAACCCGGTGTCGCTGGCG
Organism: Streptomyces sp. NPDC031379; assembly: GCF_055569615.1. NCBI lineage: Bacteria > Bacillati > Actinomycetota > Actinomycetes > Kitasatosporales > Streptomycetaceae > Streptomyces > Streptomyces sp. NPDC031379. The sequence goes on from NZ_JBVIIT010000008.1 coordinate 154,415, forward strand.
ATCGGCGCGGAGGCGTCCTTCGTGGCGCGCACGATCGACTCCGACCGCAAGCACCTGACCGAGGTGCTGCGCGCCGCCGCCGACCACCCGGGCACGGCCCTGATCGAGATCTACCAGAACTGCAACATCTTCAACGACGGCGCCTTCGACGCCCTGAAGGACAAGCAGCAGGCGGAGGAGGCGCTGATCCGTCTGGAGCACGGGCAGCCGATCCGCTTCGGCGGCGGGGAAGGCTCGCGCGGTGTCGTGCGCGACCGGCAGACCGGTGATCTGAGGGTGGTGACGGTGACCCCGGAGAACGAGGCGGACATCCTCGTCCACGACGCGCACGCCGCGTCCCCGACGACCGCCTTCGCGCTGTCCCGGCTGGCCGACCCGGACACCCTGCACCACACCCCGATCGGTGTCTTCCGCTCGGTGGAACGTCCGGTCTACGACACGGCGATGGCCGACCAGCTCGACACGGCCATCGAGCAGCAGGGCAAGGGCGACCTGGGTGCGCTGCTGGCCGGTGGCGACACCTGGACGGTCGTCGGCTGATCCGCCCGCCGACTCACGAGGCCCGGGACTTCGGTTCCCGGGCCTCGTCGTATGCCCGGCGTGCCTTCTCCACCTCGCCCATGCGTTCATCGGTCCACCGGGCCAGGGAGCGCACCTGCTCCGCCGCCTCGCGGCCGAGGGCGGTGAGCGAGTAGTCGACGCGGGGCGGGATGACCGGCTTGGCGTCCCGGTGGACCAGGCCGTCGCGCTCGAGGGTCTGGAGGGTCTGGGTGAGCATCTTCTCGCTGACGCCCCGGCCGCCGAACCGGCTGATCGCCCGGCGCAGCTCACTGAACCGGTACGGCCGCTCGAGCAGCTCGATCAGGACGAGGACGCCCCACCGGCTGGTGACGTGCTCCAGGACGAGGCGGTGCGGACACATCGCCTCGGCGTCCACCATCTGGTTACTTACCGACATGCCAGTACCTTACCTCAAAGTGGGTACTTTCGCTTGGTTAGTGCAGCTCTTACGGTGAGTGGCATACGACATCGAACGCCGTCACGGCACCCCAAGGAGTTACCGACCATGAGCATCGTCGTCACCGGAGCCACCGGACACCTCGGCCGCCTCGTCGTGGACCAGCTGCTGGAGAAGGTTCCGGCGGAGCAGATCACCGCGGTCGTGCGCGACGAGCAGAAGGCCGCCGGCCTCGCGGCCCGCGGAGTACGCATCGCCGTCGCCGACTACAACACGCCCGAGACCTTCGACGGCCTGTTCGCGGCCGGCGACCGGGTCCTGCTGATCTCGGGCAACGAGTTCGACAAGGGCCGGGTGCGCCAGCACCAGGTCGTCATCGACGCGGCGAAGGCGGCGGGCGTGGCGCTGCTCGCGTACACCAGCGCGCCGGGCAGCCTGACGGCCTCGCTGGCGGACGACCACCGGGCCACCGAGGAGGTGCTGCTGGCCTCCGGTCTGCCCTACAGCCTGCTGCGCAACGGCTGGTACCACGAGAACTACACCGAGAACCTGGCCCCGGTGCTGGAGCACGGCGCGGTCGTCCAGGCCGCCGGTGACGGACGGGTCTCCTCCGCCTCCCGCGCCGACTACGCGGCCGCCGCGGCCGCGGTGCTCACCGGTGAGGGGCACGAGAACACGACGTACGAACTGGGCGGCGACGAGGCGTGGGGCTTCGCCGAGTACGCGGCCGAGCTGAGCCGGCAGACCGGCAAGGAGATCGTCTACAGCCCGGTCTCCGTCGAGGCCTTCACCGGCATCCTGGCCGGCGCCGGGCTGCCCGGCCCGCTGGCCGGGCTCCTGGCCGGCGTGGACGCCTCGGTCGAGAAGGGTGAGCTGGTCGTGTCCTCCGGCGACCTGTCCCGCCTGGCCGGCCGCCCGACCACGCCCCTCTCCGAGGCGATCTCGGCCGCGCTCAAGGGCTGACCCCGCCACCGCGCTCAAGGGCGCCCCCCGCCACCCCGCGCACGGGCCGGCCTCGCCACCGCACCACGGGGCCGACGCCGCGGCCGCGCTCACGGGCCGACTCCGCCCTGGGGCGCCCCGACCGCCACCCCTCCCGCCTGTCATGACCGTATGGCGATACGGGCATGACAGGCGGGGGTGGTCGGCGCTACCTTCGTTCTCGCGCGCCTGACACGAGAGGGAGGAGGGGCCCGTGGCCGGGACGTCCAAGGGGGAGCATCGAATAGGCCTGCTGAACGGCTTCGCCGCCTACGGCATGTGGGGACTGGTCCCCCTGTTCTGGCCGCTGCTCAAGCCCGCCGGTGCGACGGAGATCCTCGCCCACCGCATGGTGTGGTCCCTGGTCTTCGTCGCCGCCGCCCTGCTCTTCGTACGGCGCTGGGCCTGGGCCGGTCAGCTGCTGCGCCAGCCGCGCCGGCTCGGACTCGTCGCCGTGGCGGCGGCCGTCATCACCGTGAACTGGGGCGTCTACATCTGGTCCGTGAACTCCGGCCACGTCGTCGAGGCCTCCCTCGGGTACTTCATCAACCCGCTGGTCACCATCGCGATGGGCGTGCTGCTCCTGAAGGAGCGGCTGCGGCCCGTGCAGTGGGCGGCGGTCGCGACCGGCCTCACCGCCGTCGTCGTCCTGACCGTCGGCTTCGGGCGCCCGCCGTGGATCTCGCTCTGTCTCGCCTTCTCCTTCGCCACCTACGGCCTGGTGAAGAAGAAGGTCGGCCTCGGCGGTGTCGAGTCGCTGGCCGCCGAGACCGCGATCCAGTTCCTGCCCGCGCTCGGCTATCTGCTGTGGCTCGTCGCGCACGGCGACTGCAGCTTCGTCAACGGCGGCACCGGGCACGCCGCCCTGCTCGCCTCCACCGGCATCGTCACCGCGATGCCGCTGGTCTGCTTCGGCGCGGCGGCGATCCGCGTGCCGCTGTCCACGCTCGGCCTGCTGCAGTACCTGGCCCCCGTCTTCCAGTTCCTGCTCGGCGTCCTCTACTTCGGCGAGTCCATGCCGGTCGAGCGCTGGGCCGGATTCGCGCTGGTCTGGCTGGCGCTGATCCTTCTCACGGGCGACGCGCTGCGCTCCGCGCGGCGGGCGTCCCGCGCGCTCGCCGGGAAGAGCGGCGGGCCCGGCACCGCCATGCCGACCGACCGGGCGAACGGCGCGGTGAGGACCGTACGGAAAGCGGAGAACGTGGCCTCCGGTCCCGAGCCGGAGCCCGAGGCCGCGCGGCCGTAGACGACGGCCACCGCCCGGGCCGAAGGAGCACGGGCGGGGCACCCTGGGGGACTTGGGGCACGGTGGCACGGAACCGGCTCGTCCGGCGGCCGGCCACGGCTATAAGTGGTCACCATGACCCGGACACCCGCATCCACGCCTGCCCCGCTGCACTGGAAGCTCGTCATCGACGCGAGCGACCCGCACACCCAGGCCGACTTCTGGGCCGCCGCCCTGCACTACACGGCCGAGGACAACAGCGCGCTGATCGAACGGCTGTTGTCCCTCGGCGCGCTGTCCGGTGCGGCCACGGTCGAGTACCACGGCCGCCCCGCCTTCCGTGACCTGATCGCCGTACGGCACCCCGACGACCCCTGCGATCCAGAGACCGGCACCGGACTCGGACGGCGGCTGTTGTTCCAGCGCGTGCCGGAGGCCAAGACCGTCAAGAACCGGCTCCATCTCGACCTGCACACCGGTGAGGGGCTACGCGCGGACGAGGTGGCCCGGCTGGAGGCGCTGGGCGCGCGGGTGCTGCACGAGGTGAAGGAGCCCTCCGGCGCGTGGATGGTGATGGCGGATCCGGAGGGCAACGAGTTCTGCGTGCACTAGACGGCGGTCCGCCTGCCGCTCGTGCCGGTCCTTCCGGTCACGCCCGTGCGGCGCGGGCAGCCCGCTCGGTCAGGCGGACCATGCGGGCGCGGGCGGACTCCAGGGGGCGCGGGTCGTCGGCCGCGGGACCCGGCTCCGCGGTGAGACCGGTCCACAGGTCGATCAGGTCGCGGCCCATCCGCAGTCCCTCCTCGGGGTCGCGCACAGCGCGCCAGGCGGTCGCCGCGCTCTGCACGTTGCCGTAGGCCGCCTCCGCGTCCCGCGCGTCGCGGCGCAGCCGGGCGACGTCCAGGGACAGCTGGAAGGCGCGGGCCGCATCGCCCGCCAAGTAGGCGATGTAGGCGGTCAGTTCGCGTACGTGCAGCACCTCGGCGTGCCGGGGGCCCAGCACGGCGATGGCCTCGGTGAGCGTACGGTCGGCGAGTTCCGCCGCCGCCTCGATACGGCCCGCCCGCACGGCCTCGTTGATCCGCGTCATCGGCTCGGTGAGCAGTTCGGCCCCCTCCGCGGTCTCGGTCACGGGCCCGTCCCCCAGCACCTCTTCGGCGACGGCGTCGAACCCTCGGGGCGGGGTGTGGGTCGCGACGGAGGAAGGCTCCGCTTCGGCGGACACGAAGGCGGAGGCGGGGGCAGGGGCGGGGGCGGAGGCAGGAACGGAGCCGGAGGCAGGGGCGGTCGCCGCTTGTGCTGCCGGCGCGTCCATGGCGGGCGGCGGACCGAACCGTCCCGTCGGCGCCTGCACCGTCCCGGCCGGCAGGGGCTGCGGTTCCGGAGCCACCTCCACCGGCCCCGGCTCCTCCCCGGAAACCACCCGGACCGGCTCTCCCGTCATCCGGCTGGAGCCGTCGGCCGAGACCTCCAGGGGGACCACGCAGCCCGCGCGATCGTCGTGGATGGTGGCGCGTATGGGGGCGCCCAGGCTGATGGCCAGGCGCTGGAGGTGGTTCAGCACGGCCTGCTGGATCTGCTCGCCCGGTGCCGCCACGACGGACGTCCCGCCCACCGACGCGCCTCCCGCGCCGAACACCCGGACGGCCACCGCCGCCGGACGCGCCGCGGGCTGCTGCGCCCGCTTCTTCTCGAAGCTGAGTCGAGACATCGGTTTTCCCTCACTCCCCCGGCGTCGCGACGAGCCGGTCGTACGCGCCCTGCCAAACAGTGTGTCGGTTCCCCTCGGCTTCCGCGTAACCGCGACGTCACAGCATCGCACCAGCCGCGCCCTGGAGAAAACTGCTTGCGTGTGCATAAAATGCATACGCCTTTATTTATCTGACGACACCGCTCCACCGGGGGACCCATGAACCGCCGCTTCCTCTTCGTCCTGGGCAGCGCCCGCACCGAGGGCAACACCGAGTCCCTGGCCCGCGCGGCCGCCGAACAGCTCCCCGATGACGTCGAACAGCACTGGATCCGCCTCGCCGAGCACCCACTGCCGGACTTCGTGGACCTCAGGCACGACAGCGACCACGTACGGCCGCCCTCGGACACCTCCACCGGCCTGCTGCTGGACGCCACGCTCGCCGCCACGGACATCGTGATCGCCTCGCCCCTGTACTGGTACTCGGTGTCCGGCCTCACCAAGAACTACCTGGATCACTGGTCCGCCTGGCTGCGTACCCCGGGCCTCGACTTCAAGGCCACGATGGCCGGCCGCACGCTCTGGGGCATCGCCGCACTGGCGGACCACGAGCAGTCGGTCGCGGACCCCTACGCGGGCACCCTCAACAACTCGGCCGCCTACATGGGGATGCGCTTCGGCGGCGTTCTGCTGGGCAACGGCAGCAGGCGCGGCGACGTGCTGAGGGACACCGAGGCGCTCACGCGCGCGAAGACGTTCTTCGCGGGGGACGCGCCCCTCGCGCGCTTCCCGTACGAGACCCCGTGAGGGGGAAGGGACGTGCGCGGCGCAGGCTCAGGCGCTGATGTCCTTCGCCGTGAACCGCGCCCAGGCCGCCGAGCCGAACACGCCCGCGTACAGGGCCTGCAGGCCGAGGTTCTTCACCAGGTCGTCCCAGTAGACGGGGTCGCGCATCAGGTCGGCGAAGGACAGCCAGTAATGCGAGAAGAAGTACGGCTGGAGCGCGTGCAGCTGGGGTATCTGGTCGAGGATCTGGACGGTGATGAGCAGGCCGACGGTGGTCGCCATCGCCGCGATGCCGCTGTTGGTGAGGGTCGACACGAACAGGCCGAGGGCCGCCACGCCGACCAGTGAGGCGGCGACGACCAGGGCGATCAGCAGGGCGCGGCCCAGTCCCTCGGTGAAGCTGATCCGGGTACCGGAGATCGTCGTCAGATCGCCGAGCGGGAAGAGCAGGGCGCCGACGATCAGCGCCGAGCCGGCGACGACCAGGGTGGCCAGGACGCAGAACGCCATCACCGTCGTGTACTTGGTCAGCAGCAGGCGGGTGCGTCCGGCCGGGGCGACCAGCAGATAGCGCAGGGTGCCCGCGCCCGCCTCGCCCGCGATCGCGTCGCCCGCGACGACGCCGACGGCCATCGGCAGGAAGAACGGCAGGGTCGCGGCCAGCGCCGTGAAGACCAGGAACAGACCGTTGTTGGTGATCTGCGCGATGAACGCCGGCCCCTCGCCGCCGCCCCCGCCCACCGTCGAGCCGCCCCGCGTCTCGATCTTCACCGCGACCCCGACCAGCACCGGCACCGCGGCCAGCACCCCGAGCAGGGCGAGCGTGCGCCAGCGGCAGAGCGTGGTGACGACCTCGCTGCGCAGCAGCCCGAAGGTCCACAGGGGATTCGGCCGGCGCACCGCCGGCGCCGGTACCGCCTCAGCCCGCGACATCGAAGCCCTCCCCTGTCAGTGCCACGAACGCGTCCTCCAGCGAGGCCCGTTCGAGCGCGAATCCCCGCACCCGCACACCCGCGGTGACCAGGGCCGCGTTCACCTCGGCCAGGTCCCGCGTCGGCGGTTCCCCGGTGACCCGGTCGCCGTCTGCGGTGACATCCCCGACACCCTGCTCCTTGAGCACCCGGGTCGCCTCGGCCGCGTCCGGGGTGGTCACCACCAGCCGGCCGCGTGCTCCGGCCGCCAGATCGGCCACCGCGCCCTGGGTGACGAGCCGGCCCCGCGCCATGACCGCCGCATGGGTGCACACCTGCTCGATCTCGTCGAGGAGATGGGAGGAGAGGAAGACGGTCGTGCCGTCGGCGGCCAACTCCCTGACCAGGGTGCGGATCTCGCGCATGCCCTGCGGGTCGAGGCCGTTGGTCGGCTCGTCCAGGACGAGCAGCCTGCGCGGCTGGAGCAGCGCGGCGGCAAGTCCCAGGCGCTGTTTCATGCCGAGCGAGTACGCCCTCGCCTTCTTGCCCGCGGCCGCCGCGAGTCCCACCCGCTCCAGTGCTGCGGCGACGCGGGCACGCCGGGTGCGGGGGTCGGCGGTCGGGTCGGCGGCGTCGTAGCGCAGCAGATTGTCCCGGCCGGAGAGGAAGCCGTACAGCGCGGGCCCCTCGATCAGCGCGCCGACCTGCGGCAGGACGGCGCGGGCCGATCGAGGCATGGGGCGGCCCAGCACACGGGCCGTGCCCGCGGTCGGCTCGATCAGCCCCATCAGCATGCGGATGGTGGTGGTCTTGCCGGAGCCGTTCGGGCCGAGGAAGCCGAAGACGCTGCCCGCCGGGACGGTCAGGTCGAGACCGTCGACGGCGAGCTGTCCGCCGCGGTAGCGCTTGGTGAGGCCGCGCGTGGCGATGACACTCGCCCGCGCGTCCTCGAGGTCACGCTCCGGTGCGTCCCCCGGATCGCGCTCCGGCGTGTCCCCGGGGTCGCGCTCCCGCGCGTCCTGCGGGTTCTCCCCCGGCGCGCGCTCCGGGTTCACCTCCGGCGCGTCCTCCGGATCGCGCTCCTTGCGCTGCGCGGCGGACGGTGCGTCCATCGGCTCCCCCTCGACTCGTCGTGCCCGGACGGGTTACTTCCCCGCGTCCGCCGCCTTCACCAGGGCGTCCTTGGTCACCGCGCCGGCGTAGACCTTGCCGTCGTCGGTGATCAGGGCGTTGACCAGGCGGGTGGAGAAGACCGTGCCCTTGCCGAACTCGCCGGAGACCTTGTCCCCGAGCGAGCCCAGGAAGCCGCCGAGGTCACCGCCCTGGGAGCCGGTCGGCAGGCCGCCCTCGGCGCCGGTGTCGAAGGAGACGACGGTCGTCCAGCCCTTGCCGAGGACCGTGGCCCCGTCCAGGTCCCGGCCGAAGCCCTCGCCCGCCTTCGGGGCGTGCTGCCGCGCAGGGGCGTCCTTCTCCTCGGTGACCTTCGCGCCCTTGGGCGGGGTGAAGTCGAAGGTGGAGGCGGCCGGCTCGGCGAAGGAGACCTGGGTGAAGCCGGCGTCGACGACGGCGGCGCCGCCGCTCTTCGGGGTCAGCGTGAACTTCAGCGGCAGCCCCGTCTTCGCGTCCACGGCGATGCTGATCGCGCCGACGGTGGTGCCGGACTGCTTCGGCCTGATCATCAGCTTGTAGGCGTCACGACCGGCGACCTGCGCGGTGCCGTCGACGGTGACGGAGGTGGTGTCGTCCACCGACTTCAGGGCCTCGTCGGCGAAGTCCTTGGGCGTGGCCGGCGGCTCCGCCTTGCGGTCCTTGCCGGAGCCGGCCGCGGTGGAGTGGTAGACCTCGTTGCTCTTGCTGTCGTAGCCCCAGACGTCCTTGCCGTCGTGGACGAGGCTGTACTCGGCGCCCTGCTCCAGCAGCGACAGCTTCTGCCGGTCCGGGCCGTCGGCCGCCACGCGCAGCGTGTGCGTACCGCTGACCAGCTCGGTGAGCTTGGACTGCGGGTCGGCGGAGGAGCCCTCGCCGGAGCCCTGCGCCGCCCCGGAGACGATGCCGCCTCCCAGGCCGCCGAGGTCGGGCAGACCCAGATCGGTGCTGATCTTCACGGTGCCGGACAGCTGCTGCACGTCCGACTTGGCGATCTTCTCGATGAGCTGCTGCGCGGTGACCTTGGGCAGGTCGGGGTCACCGGAGTCGGCGAGCGCCGGGACCAGCCCGATCGTGGCCGCCGCCACCCCCACCACCGCGACCGGGACGGCGTACCGGGCGGCCTTGCGGCGGCCGGAGCGCGCGTCCTCGTCCCGCGCGGCGCCCACTGCGTCGTCGGATTCGTACGGTGCCATGTGTGCCTTACCTCCGTCGTCGGCGGCGGCTGTCCTCACGCTGGTCCACCTGAGCCGCCATTCTCACCCGAATCGGTGAGGAGTGGTGATTTCCGTGGTTACCATCTGACCAAATCGGCCGTGAGGAAGCGTCAGACCTCGGAGGCAACTCCGTGTACGCCTGCGGTATGACACGCAGGGCCGGCAGCTCCCCCGACCCGTAGGGGTAGCGCCGCGGCCGTACGCCAGCCGGACGACCGGGGGTACGGGGACGGTGCGCGCAAACGCCGCACGGACGGGCCGACCGAGGGAGGCCGGAGAGGTCGGTCCGCGGAGCTAGCCGGCGCGGTGCACCACCGCGTCGCACAGCTCGAGCAGGGTCGCCTTCGCGTCGCACTCCCGCAGCGGCGCCAGCGCTCCCCGCGCCTCCTCCGCGTACCGGACGGTGTCCCGGCGGGCCTGCTCCAGCGCGGGGTGCGCGCGCAGCGCGGTCAACGCCTCGGCGTGCCGGGCGTCGTCGCTGAGGTCGGAGTCCAGCAGCTCGCACAGCGCGAGGTCCTCGGGCAGCCCCAGCCGGGCGGCACGCTCGCGCAGCCGGAGCACGGGCAGCGTCGGGATGCCCTCGCGCAGGTCGGTGCCCGGGGTCTTGCCGGACTCGTGGGAGTCGGAGGCGATGTCCAGGACGTCGTCCGCGAGCTGGAAGGCGACCCCGAGCCGTTCGCCGTACTGGGTGAGCACGTCGACGACCGTCTCGTCGGCGCCGGACATCATGGCGCCGAACCGGCACGAGACCGCCACCAGGGAGCCCGTCTTGCCGCCCAGCACGTCCAGGTAGTGCTCGACCGGGTCACGGCCGTCCGAGGGGCCGGCGGTCTCCAGGATCTGTCCCGTGACCAGCCGTTCGAACGCGAGGGCCTGCACCCGGACCGCCTCGGGGCCGAGGTCGGCGAGGATCTGGGAGGCACGGGCGAAGAGGAAGTCGCCGGTGAGGACCGCGACGGAGTTGCCCCAGCGTGTGTTGGCGCTGTCCACGCCGCGCCGCACGGCCGCCTCGTCCATGACGTCGTCGTGGTACAGCGTGGCGAGGTGGGTCAGCTCCACGACCACGGCCGACGGCACGACGCCGGGCGCGTAGGGGTCGCCGAACTGGGCCGCGAGCATCACGAGCAGCGGCCGGAACCGCTTCCCGCCGGCCCGCACGAGGTGCTGCGCGGCCTCCGTGATGAACGGGACCTCGCTCTTGGTGGCCTCGAGCAAGCCTTCCTCGACAGCCGCCAATCCGACCTGGACATCGGCTTCCAGAGCCTGGTCCCGCACGCTCAGCCCGAACGGCCCGACGACGGTCACGAGGGGTCTCCTGTCTGCTGGTGTCTGCTGGCGATTACACGGTTTGTCGATAGGTCGCTGCCATCACTCGAGTCAGCGTATCCGGTCCTCTTTCGATCACCGATAGCGCCCACCGGTCCAGCCTGGGCGGTATCGGATCATGACCGGTATGGTTGTGATCAGCTGTTAAGAACGGACATTTATCGACTTAACAGGAATCTGCACACTTTGTCGCGAACCGAGGGGTGAGCGGAGTAACGCCCGCACCCTCACCGGAGCGCCGGCCACCGCCACCCCGGGCCACCGCGACAGACGGACAGCCACGCCCGAATCGCCCCGAATCCGCCCGGACGGCCCACCTCCCTCCACACATGGCGCCCTCCGCACGCCACGGCCACCACGAGCACGCGCCGCGGTCACCACGAGAACGACGGGCGCCGCACTGCGGGTTCCACCTCCGGCCGACCTGAAGCCCGAATCACCTGAATCCCTCATGTCTGATTTGCTGCACTTTGCTATTTCGTGAATTGGGTCACTCGCCCCCCTGGCCGGACCAACCCGCCAGGACACCCTTCTCCCCTTGCGCCGTCGGCCAGTTGAGGATTGGCATCCGCAAAGGATCAAGTACCTCATACGGCACAGATCAAGGTCAAATAGTGCGTTGTACGAATCCGGTACTTGTTCCCGACATGTGCTCTCGCATACGTTCCGGGCCGTCGGGCGGACGCCGAATCCTGCCGCCGCCCGCGTAACCCATCGACGAACTCATTCGTACGGCAGGAGCGGGGGACCCAGGTAAGCCGCCGGACCGGACGACCCATGTCGCACCGGAACGGCTCGGGGTGAAGCCGTGCCTCTCCCAGGGCACGGCCGGGCACCTCCCCGCCCGAACCCGACAGCTCACCTCGCAGGCGCCGGAGAGGAACTTCCCCATGTCTGCTGCCGCTCAGCCCCGCCGCACCCGGAACAACCGCCTCGTCCGCGCCCTCACCGCCGCCGGTACCGGCGCCGCCGTCCTCGCGCTCCCGCTCATCGGCGCGACCAGCGCCTCCGCGGCCGACAGCGCGACCACCCCGGCCACCACCCCCGCCGGGTACCCGAACAACCTCGACGGCTGGATCCGCGAGTCGCTCGCGATCATGGCCGAGAAGAAGATCCCGGGCACCTACAACGGCATCCACCGCAACATCATCCGGGAGTCGTCGGGCAACCCGATGGCCATCAACCTGTGGGACTCCAACGCGGCCAAGGGCATCCCGTCCAAGGGCCTTCTCCAGGTCATCGACCCGACGTTCAACGCCTACCACGTGGCCGGAACGTCGTTCAACGTCTACGACCCGGTCGCCAACATCACCGCCGCCTGCAACTACGCGGCCGCGCGGTACGGGTCGATCGACAACGTGTTCGGCGCGTACTGACCCACCCCGGTCCGACACCCGACACAGGGCGGACCGGCATACGACGGACCGGCGCGCACCGACACCTGACGGACCGGCGCGCACCGGCCTCCGGCCGACGGCGTGGCACTGACGAGTGGTACCGAAGTGCCGCTCAGTCGGTCGGGAAAAGTCTTTCGAGGACGACGGCGATGCCGTCGTCCTCGTTCGACAAGGTGACCTCGTCGGCCACCGCCTTGAGTTCGGGGTGCGCGTTGGCCATGGCGACCCCGCGTCCGGCCCAGTCGAACATCGGGATGTCGTTGGGCATGTCCCCGAAGGCCAGAGCCTGTTCGGGGCCGACCCCGAGCCGCTCGGCGGCCAGCGCCAGCCCGGTCGCCTTGGTCACCCCGCACGGCTGGAGTTCCACGGTCCCCGGCCCCGACATGGTGACGGTCGCCAGCGAGCCCACCGCCGCGCGCGCCACCGCCGCCAACTCGTCGTCGGACAAGGTCGCGTGGCGCAGCAGCACCTTGCTGATGGGCTCGCACCACAGGTCGTCGCGCCGGCCGACCCGTACCGCCGGCAGAGTCGGGTGCGGCATCAGATACCCGGGCTCGATGAGCGTGAGCCCGTCCGTGCCGTCCTGGTCGACGGCCGCGTAGACCTGCCCCACCTCCGCCTCGATCTTGCCGAGCGCGTTCTCCGCCAGCTCCCGGTCCAGCCGGACCGACCACAGCAGGCGGCCGGCGGCGGCGTCGTAGACCTGAGCACCCTGTCCGCACACCGCGAGCCCCGTGCAGCCCAGGTCCGCCAGCAGGGGCCGCACCCGCGGGGCCGGCCGGCCCGTCACCACCAGATGCCGGGCGCCCGCCCGCGCCACCCGCGCGAGCGCGGCGCGCGACCGGTCGGAGACGGTGTCGTCGCCACGCAGCAGCGTCCCGTCCAGGTCAGTGGCGATCAGTGCATACGCGGGGGTGGGTGCCATGATCAGAGAATACGGACACCGCGCCCCGCCGACTCATCGCTGTTTCCGCACACTTGCGCGCTGTTCGACCACAAGTGCCGCCAGCGGGCGGCACTTGACGACGACGGTCCTCTCTCCCCCCGAGGACGTCAGCCGTGGGCCGCGGCCAGGTGCTTCGTCAGACGCGGGGAGGCGAACTCCGTACCGCAGACGAAGCGCATCACCGGGCCGTACGAGGACGCCGCCGGGAGCCCGGTGAAGTACAGGCCGGGTACGGAGGACACATAGCCGGGCCCGAGCTTCGGGGCACCGCGGCTCACCGCGAGCCGCGTGCGCAGTTCGTGGCCGAGGAAGTCCATCGCCGCGATGTCGACGCGGTAGCCGGTCGCGGCGATGACGTGGTCGGCGGTGAGCCGCTCGGTCCGGCCGCCGAGGGACCGGACGGTGAGGACGGGGCTGCCGTCCGGGGCCTCGGCGCCCACGAGCCGCTCGACCTCCTGGACCCCCACACCGCTCTCGAAGCGATCGCGCAGCCACCAGGCGCCGAGCGGACCGAGGACCCGGCGGACCAGGTAGTGACGGGTGGCCTCGGGCAGGAAGCGATAGGGGTGCGGGTAGTAGCTGAGCGCCCACAGCGACCAGGCACGGCCGAACGGGGACTCGGGACGCAACTTCGGCTGGTTCCAGGGCGGGGCCCCGAAGGCGACCCGGCCGCGCCCGCGGGCGACCACCCGTACCCGGGCACCCGCCTCGGCCGCGAGCGCCGCCGTCTCCAGCGCGGACTGGCCGGCGCCGACCACGATCAGCTCCTTGCCGGCGAAGCGGCCGAGGTCGTGGTGCTGGGCGCTGTGCGAGACGGGGCCCGTCGGAGCGGGACCGTCGGCCGCCGCCGCGGCCAGCTCCGCCGGGAGATGGGCCAGCCCGGACAGGCCGGTGGCGACGACGACCGCGCGCGCGGTGAACAGCTCCCCCGAGTCCAGTTTGAGTTCGAACCCGCCGCTCTTGTCGCGGTCGACGGAGACGACACGCACCCGCTCCAGGCCGGGGACCAGCTTCTGCTGGAACCACTCGCCGTAGGCGATGAAGGTCTCCACCGGGATGATGTCCTCGTCGGTCACCAGGCGGCGGATCCCGGCCGCGTCGCAGTAGTCGGCGAGGGTGTGGCCGGCCTGCGGGCAGTCGAAGTTCGAGGCGACGGGCGTCGACTTCAGGAGCATGCCCTCGGGCATGTGGTCGCGCCAGCTGACCATGGGGTCACCGAAGACGCGGACGGGGATGCCGCGCGCCCGCAGATGGGCGGCGGTGGACAGGCCGAACGGCCCGGCCCCGATGACTGCAACCGGTCGAATCACGAAGTCCCTCCCCAGAGACACGGTGCGCCACCTACGTGGCCTTGCCTACTTCGTGGATGTGCCGTTGCCGCGGCGGTTGGTCCGCCACAGCTGATAGAGGTGCTTCGCGCCCGGGCGCACGAAGCGGGCGAGCATCGTGAGGAACGGCAGCGGGTCGTCACCCGCGAGCCAGGCCAGCTCCGTCCCGCTCGCCTTCACCGGCGCGTGCGGCGTCGTGTAGCCGCTGCGGCGGTAGGCGAGGAGGGCGGGGAGGTCGATGTTCTCCACGATGTAGCGGTGGCCGGCGCGCTGTTCCCCCTCGGGAACGGGGCGGCCGGTCAGGTCCAGGTGCATCGCGCGGACGACGTCCACACCCGACTCGTTCTCGAAGAGCCGGAACTGGGCGCCCATGCGCGGGTTGAAGTCGAGGAGTTTGTACTGTCCGTCGCGCCGGTCGAAGCGCAGGTCGAGGTCGATGATGCCGCTGAAGCCGATCTGCTTGATGAAACGAGTGGCGAGGTCGGCGAGTTCCGGATTGTCGACGACGTACGCGTTCGCCGTCATGCCCGCGTGCGGCGGCCAGGAGCGGACCTTGACCCCGGTGAACACCGCCAGCGGGCTGGAGTCCCGGTCGAAGCAGGCGTGCACGATCCAGTCCTCGGCCTCCTCGCGCGGCAGGTACTCCTGAAGGATGACGCCGGGTTCGTCGCCCCAGTCCCGGGCGAGCGTGAGCAGGCCCTCGCGGGTGGCGATCCTCGTCGTGCCGTTGACGGCCGGCCGTCTGCGCCGGACGAACGCCTCGCGGTTCTTCGCCACCACCGGGAAGCGGGCCACTCCGGCGAAGGCGACGATGTCGTCGTACGACTCCGGGAACGCGGCCGGGGGACTCGCGATGCCGTGCTCCGCGCACAGTTCGTGCAGCCCCTGCTTGCTGGCGAGCCGGCGGGGCAGCGCGGGGTCCACGCGCGGGAAGAGGAAGGAACCGGCCAGATCGTCCTGGTGCTCGGCGATCAGTACGGCGGCCTCCTCGTCCGTCGGGATCAGGACGGTCGGTCGGCCGATCCGGCGGCCGACGCGCAGCAGGCCCTCGACCAGATGGGCCGGGTCCTCCGCACCGGTCGTCGGCCACACGAACGCCTTCTTCAGGTACCGCGAGGAGGCCGCCGGTGTGTACGCGTCCTCGGTGACCGCGTACATGGGCACGCCCAGGCGGCCCAGGCTGCGGATCGCGCCGACGCCGCCGTGGTGCAGCGGGTAGTCGCCGAACTTGACGATCAGCCCCGGCACGTCACAGTCGGCCTCGAACGGCACACTGGCGGCATTTCCGGCCACGGGTCCCCCCACGTGTCCCCCCAATGGAACGGACCCACCCCGTCCGTGTCCCCAAAGGACGCTAAGCCGGAATTGCCGCCTCCGACAAGGGCTATTGGGACATTGCGAACTCTTTAGACATTGATCGGGCAACCATTCGATCGCCCGTCGCCAACCTGGCGACCACGCGCCGGAGGGACACCGGGGGACACTGCCCAAGACACGCATCCCGGCCGTAACGTGTGCCGCGACCACATGGAACGCATCGCCATGCATGGCCCGGATGAGAGCGAGGCAGCACCCCATGCCCCCCTTCGACGTCCCCGAGGGCGACCCCTTCGGCCCGCACAACCTTCCCTATGGCGTGTTCTCGCCCTCGGGCAGCACGGAGCGGAGGGTCGGCGTCCGGCTCGGAGACCACGTCCTCGACGCGGGCGCCGCGGCCGCCGCCCTCGGCTCGCCGTACGCCTCCCTGCTCGCGCGACCCACCCTCAACCCCCTGCTGGCCGCCGGCCGCACGGCCTGGTCGGAGGTGCGGCGCGCGCTGACGCAGTGGGTGACCGAGCCCGCACACCGGCCGACCGTCGAACCGCTGTTCCACCCCCTGTCGTCGGTGACCCTCCATCTGCCCTTCGAGGTCGCGGACTACGTCGACTTCTACGCCTCGGAGAACCACGCCCGGAACGTCGGCCAGATCTTCCGACCGGACGCCGAGGACTCCCTCACCCCCAACTGGAAGCACCTGCCGATCGGTTATCACGGCCGCTCCGGCACGGTCGTCGTCTCGGGCACGGACGTCGTACGGCCGTCCGGGCAGCGCAAGGGCCCCGGTGACCCCGCCCCCGTCTTCGGACCGTCGATCCGCCTGGACATCGAGGCGGAGGTCGGCTTCGTCGTAGGTACGCCCTCCACCCTGGGCAGCCCGGTCGCGCTCGGCGGCTTCCGGGAGCACGTCTTCGGTCTGTGCCTGCTCAACGACTGGTCCGCACGGGACATCCAGGCCTGGGAGTACGTCCCCCTCGGCCCCTTCCTCGGCAAGTCCTTCGCCACCTCGGTGTCGGCGTGGATCACCCCGCTGGAGGCACTGGAGCACGCGCGCGTGGCGCCACCGGAGCGCACGCACCCGCTGCTGCCCTACCTGGACGACTCGGCGCCCGGCATCGAGCCCGGCGGCTACGACCTGCGCATCTCCGTCGCGATCAACGGCCATGTGGTGTCGGAGCCGCCCTTCTCGACCATGTACTGGACCGCCGCCCAGCAGCTCGCCCACATGACGGTGAACGGCGCCTCGCTGCGCACCGGTGACCTCTACGGCTCGGGCACGGTGAGCGGACCGGAGGAGCGCCAGCGGGGCTCCCTGCTGGAGCTGACCTGGAACGGCCGCGAGCCCCTGGAACTCCCCGACGGCAAGCGCGCCTTCCTCGAGGACGGCGACGTGGTGACGCTGTCGGCATGGGCACCCGGCGCGGACGGGCACCGGGTGGGGCTGGGAGAGGTCAGCGGGCGGGTCGTGACGAGGTGAGTGGCGGCCTGTAGGAGCCGGTTGCCGCCGACGATCACCTCCGACGATCGCCGCTGACGGGTGGCGGTGCGGCGAGCCGTTCGGGAGAAAGCGAAGCGGTTCGGGAGAAGAAGGACTTCCGGACTCGGAGCGGAGGCGAGCCGGACTCGAAGAAGGCGGCCGGTTCGCCTCCGGCACCTGACATCGGACCCTCCCTCACCGTCATACTGGCGGGACACGCACCACGCGACGCGCCCCCAGCGCGTCGCCCCCGCACCACCCGACACCCGCGCACGTCTCCGACCAGGAACCGGAGCCCCGGCATGACCGTCTGCCTGCTCCTGCTGAGCGTCGTCGCTCTGACGGCCGCCGTACCGGCGCCGCGTGCGCTGACCCGGGCCGCCTGGCCCGAGCGGGATCCCGTGGTCGCGCTGTGGGTGTGGCAGTGTCTCGTCGCCACCGTCCTGCTGTGCTGCCTGACCGCACTGGTCCTGGGCGCGGCGGCCGTCTTCCACACCGTGCGCGACCACGTGTTCGCCCCGGCGCCGCCCGCGGTCACCGCCGCGTACGACCTGTCCGCCGCACCGGTGTGGGCCACCACGCTCACCGTCCTGCTGGCCTGCGGAGCCGCATGGACGACGACGATGCTGGGCCGGGAACTGGTCGAGGCCCGCCGCAGCCGCGGCCAGGCCCGGGCGCAACTGCGCGAACGCGCCCCCGACCTGCCGGCCGGACTGCCGGCGGCACGCGGGCCCATGCTGGTGCTGGAGGACGAGTACCCGGACGCCTGGTGGATGCCGGGACATCCGCCGCAGCTGGTCGTCACCACCGGGGCGCTGCAGCGCCTCACGGACCACCAGCTGGACGCCGTCCTCACGCACGAACGGGGTCACGCCCGCGCCCGCCACGACTGGCTGCTGCACCTGTCCACCGCGCTCGCCACGGGCTTCCCGCGTATTCCGCTCTTCGCCCACTTCTGCGACCAGACGCACCGCCTGGTCGAGCTGGCCGCCGACGACACGGCCTCGCGGCGCTGCGGGCACCTCACCACGGCGCTCGCGCTGATCGAGCTGAACCAGCACCGGGGTGTCCTCTCCTGCGCCTCCAGCCGCCGCCTCCTCGGCGAACGCGTGGACCGCCTGCTGGAGCCGCCCCCGCGGCTGCTGCGCCGGCACCGGGCCCTCACGACGACCGTGGCCGCGCTGGTTCCGCTGCTCCCGCTGCTGATCACCTTCGCTCCGGGGCTGACGGCGCTGACCTGACCGTGGGAGGCGCCGGCCCGGGCCGCGACCGCTCCCGCCCGCCGTCCCACCCTTCGACCCCGCGCCCGTCCGGCACAGGGTTACCGACCACGTTCGGGCCGGGTGGCAGATCTGACCCGCGCCCCGCACAAAACCGCAGGTCAGCGGCTGATCCGACGTATCCTCACCTGGCGCAACAATCCAGCAACACCCCTTTCCCTACCTCATCGGTATGGTTCCAGCCATGCCACCCACCGACCGCCCCCGAGACCACGCCGGTCAGGGCGCCGCGACCACCGTCGCCGCCCACCGCGCGCGTCGCCGGCTGCGTGCGGACCGGGCCCGGCAACTCGCCGACCTGCTGCGCCACCAACTCCTCGCCGGCGCCTTCCAGGACGGCACCCTCCCGCACGAGTCCACCCTCGCCATCGACTACCGCGCCTCCCGGAACACCGTCCGTCAGGCCCTGGACCTGCTCCGGGCGGAGGGCCTGGTGGAGCGGCTGCCCGGAGTCGGCACCGTCGTCGTCGCCCAGAAATACCCCCATGGGCTCGACCGCCTGATGGGCCTCGCGGAAACCCTCCGCGAACACGGCCGCGTCACCAACGAGGTCCGCACCATGGGCCCCGCCCCCGCACCCGCCCCGGTCGCCGAACGCCTCCACGTCCCGGCCGGCGCCGACGTCCTCTACATCGAACGCCTGCGCCGCCTGAACGGCCTCCCGCTCTCCCTCGACCTCACCTACATCCCGCTCGACATCGGCACCCCCCTGCTCGGCGCCGACCTGGAGAACACCGACGTCTTCCGCCTCCTGGAAGCCACCACCGGACAGCCGCTCGGCCACGCCGAGATCACCCTGGAGGCGGTGAACGCGGACGCCCACTCCGCCGCCGTGCTCCAGGCCCCGCGCGGTGCCGCCGTGCTCATGCTGGAACGCCTCACGCACCTCGCCGACGGCCGCCCCGTCGACCTGGAGTTCATCCGCTTCCGCGGCGACCGCATCACCATGAGCGGCCTGCTCCACCGGTCGTAACCGCCCCGCACCCATCCGTCCCCGGCCGCACGCACCCCTGCCTGCGCTCGCCCCTGCCTGCACGTTTCCTGGAGACAGCCATGCCCTTGGCACCCCAGCGGGCCGACGTGCCCGTGACCATCGACGAGTCGAAGTGCATCGACGGCTGCACCCTCTGCGTGGACATGTGCCCGCTGGACTCCCTGGCCATCGACACCAGCAGCGGCAAGGCGTACATGCACGTCGACGAGTGCTGGTACTGCGGCCCGTGCGCGGCCCGCTGCCCCACCGGAGCCGTCACGGTCAACATGCCCTACCTGCTCCGCTGACCTTCCGAACCGCTCCGGCGAGAGGCCGAACCACCATGAAACGCACGGCAGTCTCCCTGTCCGCCGCCGCGCTCCTCCTTCCTCTGTCCGCCTGCGGCGGCAGCGCCGAGGCGGGCAGCGGCTCCACGGTCACCGTGACCGTCGGCTACCAGTCCAAGACCATCAACACCGTCACGGCGGGCACGCTCCTGCGCTCCCTCGGTTACTTCGAGAAGCAGCTCAACTCCCTGCACGACGGCCACACCTACAAGGTCGACTGGCAGGACTACGCCACCGGCGCCCCGATCACCGCCCAGATGACCGCCGGGAAGATCGACATCGGCTCGATGGGCGACTTCCCGCTGCTGCTCAACGCGGCACGCGGCAAACAGCTCGGCCGCCCCACCCACCTGGTGTCCGTCACCGGCTACAACCTGCGCGGCGGCCTCAACACCGTCGTCACCGCACCGGACTCCAAGCTCACTTCTCTGCGAGACCTCGAGGGCAAGAAGGTCTCCACGAGCATCGGCTCCGCAGCCGACGGCACTCTCGTACGAGCCCTGCAGCGTGCCGGCATCGACCCGAACAAGGGAATCTCCAAGCTCAACCAGCAGCCCGCGGTCGGCGCTTCGGCGCTCTCCGCCGGCAGCGTGGACGCACTGTCCCAGTTCGTCGCCTGGCCCGGCCTGCTCGCCTACCAGGGCAAGGCGAAGGCCCTGTACGACGGCGCCCAGCTGAACCTGCCCACCTTCCACGGCGTCACCGCCCGCGAGGACTTCGCCACGCAGCACCCGGCCGTACTGGAAGCCTTCCTCAAGGCCCAGACCCAGGCGACGGACTACCTCAACGGCCACCCCGTCACCGCAGCCGAGAAGGTCGCCGAGGCCACCGGCCTGCCAGCCGAGGTCGTCTACCTGTACAACGGCGCCCACGGCATCGCCACCTTCGACCCGGCCGTCAAGCCGCGGCTCGTCGCCGCGCTGAAGCAGGACGTGTCCGTACTGAAGGCCGCCAAGCTGACCGGCGACATCGACGTGGACTCCTTCGTCGACGACCAGTACGTGAAGAAAGCCCTCAGCAGCTCGTACACCAAGCGGCTCGCCACCTCACCCGCGCCGGCCGCGAGCGAGGCGTGGGTCAAGGGCAGCGAGAAGACGACCGCCTTCAAGACCCCGAAGGAACTCCTGGCGTACCTGGCCGAGCACCAGAACGGCGTCCGCGCCGCCTACGTGCCCGACACCACCACCGGCACCCTCTGGTTCGCCGACAAGGCGGTCTGGGTGGCCGACGGCGACCGGCTACTGCCCTTCGTCGCCCCGGCGACCGCGCAGGCCTACGTCTCCGCCCACGGCGGCGCCCGCACGGTCTCGTACGACGAGGCTCTGGAGCGGGCCTCATGACCCGGCTGCCCCTCGCCCGGTATGCGCTGCGGACGGCGTCCCTGGCCACCGCCCTCGGCCTGTGGCAGCTGCTGACCAGCCTGGACGTCGACCTGTGGCTCCGCTTCTCGCAGTTCCCGACGGTCACCGACGTCGCCCACGCCTTCACCGACCGGCTCTCCGGCGCCGACTACTGGACCGACCTCACCGACAGCCTCACCCGGATCCTCACCGGCTTCGCGCTGGCGGCCGTCCTGGGCGTGGCGACCGGCGTTCTCGTGGCCCGCTCGCGCCTCGCCGAGGACCTGCTCGGCCCGGTCCTGGAAGTGATCCGCCCGATCCCGGCGATCGCCCTCGTCCCGGTCGCGATCCTCCTCTTCCCCTCCAACGAGCAGGGCATCGTCTTCATCACCTGCACCGCCGCCTTCTTCCCCGTGCTGGTCTCCACCCGGCACGCGGTCCGCGCGCTGACCCCGGTGTGGGAGGAGGCGGTGCGCACCATGGGCGGCGGCCGGTTCCGGATCCTCGGTTCGGTCGTGCTGCCGGGAGCGCTGCCCGGCATCTTCGGCGGTCTGTCCGTCGGCATCGGCGTGTCCTGGATCTGCGTGATCTCCGCCGAGATGATCTCCGGCCAGTACGGAGTCGGCTACCGCACCTGGCAGGACTACACGGTCGTGAACTACCCCGGCGTGTTCGTCGGCATGGTCACGATCGGCGTCCTCGGCTGGCTCACCTCCACGGCCGTGGAACTCCTCGGCCGGCGCCTGACCCGCTGGCTGCCCCGCACCTCGTACGTCCCCCGCGGCCGCGCCCGCGCGTCCCGTCCGCTCGCCGTCCACGCTCAGGCCGACGGCGAGCCCGAGCACAAGGCCCAGTCCCAGCAGCACGGCGAGAACGACACCGAGGAGGCCCGCGATGAGCACCTCGTCTGAGACCGTCAACGCCCCCGCCACGCCGGCGCCGGAAGCCGTGCGCGGCACCCGGCTCGCGTTCCGCGGCGCCGTCCTGGGGCGCCCGGACGCCCCGGTCCTCGCCGGCGTCGACCTGGAGGTCGCCCCCGGCGAGATCCTCACGGTCGTCGGCCCCTCCGGCTGCGGCAAGTCCACGCTGCTGCGCACGCTCGCCGGACTGCTGGCCCCGCTGGGCGGCACGACGGAAGTGGACGGCAGCCCGCTGACCGGGCCGTCGGCCGACCGCGCGCTGGTCTTCCAGGAGGACGCGCTGCTGCCCTGGCGGACGCTGCGCGGAAACGTCGAACTGCCGCTCGCCATCAGGGGCGTACCGCGCGCCGTGCGCCGTTCCCGAGCCGAGTCCTGGCTCGAGCGTGTCGGGCTCAGTGCGCAGGCCGGGCAGTTGCCGCACCGGGTGTCCGGTGGGCAGCGCCAGCGCGCCCAGTTGGCCCGCGCCCTGGCCGACAGCCCGCGCGCCGTCCTCATGGACGAGCCCTTCGGCGCGCTCGACGCCCAGACCCGCTCCGGCATGCAGGACCTGCTCGTGGAGGTGTTGCGCGGCACGGGTGCGACCGTCGTCTTCGTCACGCACGACGTGGACGAGGCCCTCTTCCTCGGCGACCGCGTGGCCCTGCTCGGCTCCGGGCGGGTGGCCGCCGTGCGGGACGTGCCGCGCCCCCGTGATCGTGCGGCCTTCGACGCCCCGGCTCGCGTCGCCCTGCGCCGCGACATCCTCACCTCGCTCGGCTCCTGAAAGGCACCCCGGTGACCACCCCCGCGCCCGCTTCCCTCGAGATCCCCGCCGTCACCGACGCCGAGGAGCTGACCTGCGACGTCCTCGTCATCGGTGGCGGTACCGCCGGCACCATGGCCGCCCTGACCGCCGCCGAGCGGGGCGCGAACGTCCTGCTGCTGGAGAAGGCCCACGTCCGCCACTCGGGTGCCCTCGCCATGGGCATGGACGGCGTCAACAACGCGGTCGTCCCCGGCCGTGCCGAACCCGACGACTACGTCGCCGAGATCACCCGCGCCAACGACGGCATCGTCGACCAGTCCACCGTCCGCCAGACCGCCACCCGTGGCTTCGCGATGGTCCAGCGGCTGGAGTCGTACGGGGTCAAGTTCGAGAAGGACGAGCACGGCGAGTACGCGGTCCGCCAGGTCCACCGCTCCGGCTCGTACGTACTGCCGATGCCAGAGGGCAAGGACGTCAAAAAGGTCCTGTACCGGCAGTTGCGGCGGCGCGAGATGCGGGAGCGGATCAGGATCGAGAACCGGCTGATGCCGGTCCGGGTCCTCACCGCCGGGGGCCGGGCCGTGGGCGCCGTCGGCTTCCACACCCGTACCGGCGCCTTCGTCACCGTCCGCGCGGGTGCCGTGATCCTCGCGACCGGCGCCTGCGGCCGGCTCGGGCTGCCCGCCTCCGGCTACCTCTACGGCACATACGAGAACCCGACCAACGCCGGTGACGGTTACGCCATGGCCTACCACGCGGGCGCCGAGCTGACCGGCATCGAGTGCTTCCAGATCAATCCGTTGATCAAGGACTACAACGGCCCGGCCTGCGCCTATGTCGCCAATCCGTTCGGCGGCTACCAGGTCAACCGGCACGGCGAACGCTTCGTCGACTCCGACTACTGGTCCGGGCAGATGATGGCCGAGTTCGCCGCCGAGGTCGCCGGCGACCGGGGGCCGGTCTACCTGAAGCTCAGCCACCTCCCCGAGGAGTCGATCTCCGCGCTGGAGTCGATCCTGCACTCCACCGAGCGGCCGACCCGCGGCACCTTCCACGCCGGACGCGGACACGACTACCGCACCCACGACGTCGAGATGCACATCTCCGAGATCGGCCTGTGCGGCGGACACTCCGCCTCCGGGGTCCGCGTCGACGACCACGCCCGCACGACCGTCCCCCGGCTCTACGCCGCCGGCGACCTCGCCTGCGTCCCGCACAACTACATGATCGGCGCCTTCGTCTTCGGTGACCTCGCGGGCGCGGACGCCGCCCAGTACACGGCCTACGACGGCGAGCTTCCCGCGGACCAGGTGCGCGAGGCGCACGAGCTGATCTACCGCCCGCTGCGCCACCCGGACGGCCCGCCGCAGACCCAGGTCGAGTACAAACTGCGTCGCTTCGTGAACGACTACGTGGCCCCGCCCAAGTCGGGTGCCCGGCTCTCCCTCGCCCTGGAGTCCTTCGAGCGGATGCGCGCCGACATCGCGGCGATGGGCGCCCGTACCCCGCACGAACTGATGCGCTGCGCCGAGGTCTCCTTCATCCGCGACTGCGCGGAGATGGCCGCTCGTGCGTCCTTGGCCCGCACCGAGTCCCGCTGGGGCCTCTACCACGACCGTCTCGACCATCCCGGGCGCGACGACGTCTCCTGGTTCCATCATCTCGATCTGCACAAGTCCCCCTCTGGTGCGATGGAGTTCACGGCCCGTCCCGTGGCCCCGTATCTGGTGCCGGTGGAGGAGTTCACGCCGGCTGGCGGTCCTTCCCGGCGGTTGGGCGAGGTCCGTCCCGAGCACGTGGCCACGGCCGGGCCGCGTGAGGTGGCGCCGGTCGCCGCAGGACCGGCCTCCGCGCCCACCGCCGGGCCCGCAGGCCGGGCCGACCCCCAGGGCTCCGCCTCGCCACGGCTCCTGGAGCTGCTGGAGCTGGCCGAGGCGGAGCCCGAACTCTCCTTGCTCGAGCCATACTTGGGCGACCCGGACCCCGCTGTGCGCCGCACGGCCGTCTCGGTGCTCACCGAGACCGTGCCGCCGGGCACCGGGCGGGCCCTGGCCGGCGCCCTCGCCGACGCCGATGCCGAGGTCCGCGCGGCCGCCGCGGCCTCTCTGCGCGAACTCGTCGAGACCCTGCCGCCCGAGCCCTCCCTGGGCGCCGCCCTCACCGGTGCGCTCGGCCAGGCCGATCCCGTGGTCCGTGCCGCCGCCCTCGATGTGCTGCGCGCCCTACGACTCGGCGAGGCAGGCGTGTTCACGGCGGCGCTGGACGACCCTGACATCGCCGTCCGCACCGAGGCCGTGCGGGCGCTCGTCTCGGTCGACGCGGTCGGGCCGCTGGCGGGCGCCGCGGACGATCCCTCCCGGGAGGTCCGGGTCACCGTGGCCAAGGCGCTGGCCGCCGTCGCCCCGGCGTCGCAGGCCGTGTCCGACCGGGAGCTGCTCACCGGCACCCTGGACCGGCTCTCCGAGGACGCCGATCCGCTGGTGCGCGGTGCCGCGCTCGGTGCGCTGGCCGCTACCGGATGCCCGGCGCCGCTCGCTGTCCGCTCCGTGGCCGCCCTGTCCGACCCGGCCTGGCAGGTGCGGTCCGGCGCCGCCACCGCGCTCTCGGCCGCGCCTGCCGACACTGCTGTCCCCGCCCTCGCCAAGGCCCTCGCCGACTCGAACGCCGATGTCCGCAAGGCGGCGGTCCTGGCTCTGACGCGGCACCGGGCCACCGAGGAGGCCAGGGCAGCCCTCGCCACGGCCACGGCGGACTCGGACGCGGACGTCCGGGCCTACGCGGCCCGCGGGCTTTAGCCCCGGCCGAGCCGCCCGGCCGCGCCCACCCTGCCGGGCGCCGAGCCGGGCCGGGCTATATCCAGTCGTCCGGCTCCGGCTCGTCCACCGGCTCGGGCCAATGGTCCTCCGCGGACTCGGCGCGCGCCGGGTCCGCGGAGCCCGCCGGGTCCGTGGCGCCGGCCGGGTCCGGCCCGTCCAGGGAGGCCAGCACTTCGAGGACCCCTTCCCCGTACGTGGCCAGCTTCTTCTCGCCGACGCCGCTGACGGTGCCCAGCTCGCGCACGGAACCGGGCCGCTGGGAGACGATCTCCCGCAGGGTGGCGTCGTGGAAGATGACGTAGGCGGGGACGCCCTGCTCCCTGGCCTGCTCGGCGCGCCAGGTACGCAGGGCCTCGAAGGCGGGGATCAGTTCCTCGGGCAGCTCGGCCGCGACGGCCTTGGCCTTGCGGTCACCACCGGAGCCACCGGTGGACCGCGACCGGGAGCCGGCCGGCTTCTTCGGCTCCTTGCGCAGCGGCACCTCGTGCTCCCGCCGCAGCACCGAGCCGCTCACCTCGGTGAGCACCAGCGTGCCGTACTCCCCCTCGACCGCGAGCAGCCCCTGGGCGAGGAGCTGGCGGATGACGCCGCGCCATTCGACCTCGGTGAGGTCCTGCCCGATGCCGAAGACGGACAGCTGATCGTGGTCGAACTGGATCACCTTGCCGGTGCGCTTGCCGAGCAGGATGTCGACGATCTGTATCGCCCCGAACTTCTGCCCGCGCTCCCGCTGCAGCCGTACCACCGTCGACAGCACCTTCTGCGCGGCGATCGTGCCGTCCCAGGTCTCCGGCGGGACGAGGCAGGTGTCGCAGTTGCCGCAGCCCGCCGCATCGGGGTCCTGGCCGAAGTAGGCGAGGAGCTGGCCGCGGCGGCACCGGGCCGTCTCGCACAACGCGAGCATGGCGTCGAGGTGGGTGGCCGCCCGGCGGCGGAACGCCTCGTCGCCCTCACCGGACTGGATCAGCTTGCGCTGCTGTATGACGTCGTTCAGGCCGTACGCCATCCAGGCCGTGGACGGCAGGCCGTCACGGCCCGCGCGGCCGGTCTCCTGGTAGTAGCCCTCGATGGACTTGGGCAGGTCCAGGTGGGCGACGAAGCGCACGTCCGGCTTGTCGATGCCCATGCCGAAGGCGATGGTCGCCACGACGACCAGGCCGTCCTCGCGCAGAAACCGGGACTGGTGCGCGGCGCGCATGCCCGCGTCCAGGCCCGCGTGGTACGGCACCGCGTCGATGCCGTGGGCGGTCAGGAACTCCGCGGTCCGCTCCACCGAGTTGCGCGAGAGGCAGTAGACGATGCCTGCTTCACCCGCGTGCTCCTCCCGGAGGAAGGCGAGGAGCTGCTTCCTGGGGTCGGCCTTCGGCACGATCCGGTACTGGATGTTGGGCCGGTCGAAGCTGGCGACGAAGTGGCGGGCCGTCGGGAGGTTCAGCCGCTGGGTGATCTCCTGGTGGGTGGCGTGCGTGGCCGTGGCGGTGAGGGCGATCCGCGGGACGTCCGGCCAGCGCTCGCCGAGGAGGGACAGGGTGAGGTAGTCGGGGCGGAAGTCGTGGCCCCACTGGGACACACAGTGCGCCTCGTCGATCGCGAAGACGGAGATCTTGCCGCGGGAGAGGAGGTCGAGCGTGGTGTCCAGGCGCAGCCGCTCCGGCGCCAGATACAGCAGGTCCAGCTCGCCGGCCAGGAACTCGGCCTCGACGAGGCGCCGCTCGTCGAAGTCCTGCGTGGAGTTGATGAAGCCGGCCCGCACGCCGAGGGCGCGCAGGGCGTCCACCTGGTCCTGCATCAGGGCGATCAGCGGTGACACCACCACGCCGGTGCCGGGCCGGACCAGGGCCGGGATCTGGTAGCACAGCGACTTGCCGCCGCCGGTGGGCATGAGGACGACGGCGTCGCCGCCCGCCACCACGTGCTCGATGATCTCTTCCTGTTCGCCCCGGAAGGCTTCGTATCCGAAGACCCGGTGGAGTGTGGCCAGCGCCTCGCTGTCGGCCGCACCCGGCCCCTCGGTCATCCTTGGCATCTCGCTGATTCCGCCCGTCGCGCCCATCGTCCTGTCCCCCGTCGGTTCCCCCGTGCGTCGTCCGTCGACCACTGCGTCCACGATAGGCGCCCGTGCCGACAACGCCCGACCGTTGTCCACAGGGGGGGTGTGCTTGTCGTATCAACGCCGTCGCATGCCGGTGGGTCACGGCCACGCGGCCTGTCGAACGACGCCGGGCAGCGCCCGCTCAACCCCATTGGGCGCTTCCGGATCGCCGCCTCCCCTCGCCCGGGGACAGGCTGCTGGAGCGGGCCGGGAGGAGGCCCGGCCGCTCGGGGATCACGCTTCGCGCGCCGTTCACGCGTGCACGACCCACCCTCGCCTGCCCCTAGGAGTCCCACCTCATGATCGCTCGTCTCGCCGGAGCCTCCCTCGCCCTCGTGTCCGCCCTCGCCGTACCCGCGTCCGCGCCCGCCCAGGCCGCCGGCCGGAGCCCTCTCGTCGACCGGCAGCTGGCCATGGCGTACGCGGCGACGGCTCAGTACCGCTCCCTGCCGCTCGCGACCGCCCGCGGCTACGAGCCGCACATGTGCCTGGCACGCTCGCAGGGTGGCATGGGCTTCCACTACTTCAACGAGTCTCTCTTCGGTTCCCTCGCTCCGCAGAAGCCCGCGGGCCTGCTGTACGAGGACGCCGGCAACGGGAAGCGCCGGCTCGCCGGCGTGGAGTGGGTCGTCCCGGTCACCGGCAGGAACATGAAGCGGCCGAGCCTGTTCGGGCATGCCTTCCAGGGCCCGATGCCGGGCCACTACCCGGGGATGCCCGCCCACTACGACCTGCACGTGTGGCTGTACAAGAAGAACCCCGCGGGCCTCTTCTCCCCCTGGAACCCGAAGGTGAAGTGCCCGTCCTCGGCCACGGGGAGCCCGTCCGGTCACTGACGTGCGACGGCCCCGGTTCCCCTCTCGAGCGGGAACCGGGGCCGTACGGCCGTGGCGCGGGTCTCAGCGCACGAACACTCCCGCCTGGCTCGCCAGGTCCAGGAAGTACTGCGGCGCCACACCGAGCACCAGGGTCACCGCCACGCCCACGCCGATCGCCGCCATGGTCAGCGGCGAGGGGACGGCCACGGTCGGGCCCTCGGGCCTCGGCTCGCTGAAGAACATCAGCACGATCACGCGGATGTAGAAGAACGCGGCGATCGCCGAGGAGATCACACCGACCACGACCAGGGGGGCCGCACCGCCGTCCGCCGCCGCCTTGAACACGGCGAACTTACCTGCGAACCCGGAGGTCAGCGGGATGCCGGCGAAGGCCAGCAGGAACACCGCGAACACCGCCGCGACCAGCGGCGAACGGCGGCCCAGACCCGCCCACTTGGACAGGTGGGTCGCTTCGCCGCCCGCGTCGCGTACGAGCGTGACCACGGCGAACGCGCCGATCGTCACGAACGAGTACCCGGCCAGGTAGAAGAGGACGGAGGACACGCCGTCCTTCGAGGTGGCGATGACACCCGCGAGGATGAATCCGGCGTGCGCGATGGACGAGTACGCCAGCAGCCGCTTGATGTCGGTCTGCGTGATCGCGACGATCGCACCGCCCAGCATGGTGATGACCGCCACCGCCCACATGACCGGTCGCCAGTCCCAGCGCAGACCGGGCAGTACGACGTACAGCAGGCGCAGCAGCGCGCCGAACGCCGCCACCTTCGTCGCCGCCGCCATGAAGCCGGTCACCGGGGTCGGCGCACCCTGGTAGACGTCGGGCGTCCACATGTGGAACGGCACCGCGCCCACCTTGAACAGCAGGCCCATCACGATCAGCGCGCTGCCGAGCAGCAGCAGTGCGTCGTTGCCCATGGTGCCGGCGAGCGCCGGGTCGACGTTGGTGACCGTGCCGTCGACGACCTGGGCGATGCGCGCGTACGACACGGAGCCCGCGTAGCCGTACAGCAGGGCGATGCCGAACAGCGTGAACGCCGAGGCGAACGCGCCGAGCAGGAAGTACTTGACCGCGGCCTCCTGCGACATCAGCCGCTTGCGGCGGGCCAGCGCGCACAGCAGGTACAGCGGCAGGGAGAAGACCTCCAGGGCCACGAACAGCGTCAGCAGGTCGTTGGCCGAGGGGAACACCAGCATGCCCGCGATGGCGAAGAGCAGCAGCGGGAAGACCTCAGTGGTGGTGAACCCGGCCTTCACCGCGGCTTTCTCGCTGTCGCTGCCCGGCACCGACGCGGCCTGGGCGGCGAAGGAGTCGACCCGGTTGCCGTGCGCCGCCGGGTCCAGGCGCCGTTCGGCGAAGGTGAACAGGCCGACCAGGCCGGCCAGCAGGATCGTGCCCTGCAGGAACAGGGACGGTCCGTCGACCGCGATCGCCCCCATGGCCGCGACGTGCGCCTTGGTCGTGC
The DNA here is from genome assembly GCF_055569615.1 of Streptomyces sp. NPDC031379. Classification (NCBI taxonomy): domain Bacteria; kingdom Bacillati; phylum Actinomycetota; class Actinomycetes; order Kitasatosporales; family Streptomycetaceae; genus Streptomyces; species Streptomyces sp. NPDC031379. The sequence goes on from NZ_JBVIIT010000008.1 coordinate 183,935, forward strand.
CGTACCCGTCGGACGCGAGCGCGACGACCGCGGCGAACGCGGCGCAGAGCGCGACGACGGACACGAACACCTGCGCGTAGTAGCGGGACCTGCGCGGGACGAAGGCCTCGATGAGCACTCCGACCAGCGCCGCGCCGACGACGATCAGAGTCGGCGACAATTGTCCGTATTCGATCTTCGGTGCGTCGATCTTCGAGATCGGATCGGCCGCGGTTGTCCACAGGCTGTGGACGGCTACTGTGCTCACTTGGCCGCCTCCACCTCGGGCTTGGGGTCCTGCTTCTGAACGTCGGACATGGTCTGTTTGACCGCCGGGTTGACGATGTCCGTGACGGGCTTCGGGTAGACGCCCAGGAAGATCAGCAGCACGATCAGCGGGGCGACCACCACCAGCTCGCGCGCGCGGAGGTCGGGCATCGCCGAGACCTCGGGCTTCACCGGGCCCGTCATCGTCCGCTGGTACAGCACGAGGGTGTACAGCGCGGCGAGGACGATGCCGAAGGTGGCGATGATGCCGATCGCCGGATAGCGCGTGAACGTGCCGACCAGGACCAGGAACTCACTCACGAACGGCGCGAGTCCGGGCAGCGAGAGGGTGGCCAGGCCGCCGATCAGGAAGGTGCCGGCGAGCACCGGGGCGACCTTCTGCACGCCTCCGTAGTCGGCGATGAGCCGCGAGCCGCGCCGGGAGATCAGGAAGCCGGCGACCAGCATCAACGCGGCCGTGGAGATGCCGTGGTTGACCATGTAGAGCGTCGCGCCGGACTGGCCCTGGCTGGTCATCGCGAAGATGCCCATGACGATGAAGCCGAAGTGCGAGATCGACGCGTAGGCCACCAGTCGCTTGATGTCCCGCTGGCCGACGGCGAGCAGTGCGCCGTAGACGATGCTGATCAGCGCCAGTACGAGGATCACGGGCGTCGCCCACTTGCTGGCCTCCGGGAAGAGCTGGAGGCAGAAGCGGAGCATCGCGAAGGTGCCCACCTTGTCGACGACCGCCGTGATGAGCACGGCGACCGGGGCGGTGGATTCCTGCATGGCGTTGGGCAGCCAGGTGTGCAGCGGCCACAGCGGCGCCTTCACCGCGAAGGCGAAGAAGAAGCCGAGGAACAGCCAGCGTTCGGTGTCCGTCGCCATGTGCAGCGAGCCGTTGGCGCGGGCCTCGGCGATCTCCGAGAGGCTGAAGTTCCCGGCGATCACGTAGAGGCCGATCACCGCGGCCAGCATGATCAGTCCGCCGACCAGGTTGTAGAGCAGGAACTTCACCGCCGCGTAGGACCGCTGCGTGGCGGCCGCCTCCTCGCCGTGCTCGTGGGCACGGTCCCCGAAGCCGCCGATGAGGAAGTACATCGGGATGAGCATGGCTTCGAAGAAGATGTAGAAGAGGAAGACGTCGGTGGCCTCGAACGAGATGATCACCATCGCCTCGACGGCGAGGATCAGTGCGAAGAAGCCCTGGGTGGGACGCCAGCGGCGGCTGCCGGTCTCCAGCGGGTCGGCGTCGTGCCAGCCCGCGAGGACGATGAACGGGATGAGCAGGGCGGTGAGCGCGATCAGCGCCACGGCGATGCCGTCCACGCCCAGCTCGTACCTCACCCCGAAGTCCTTGATCCAGGCATGGGATTCGGCGAGCTGGTAGCGGGCGCCGTCCGGGTCGAAGCGGACCAGGACGATGATCGCCAGGGCGAGCGTGGCGAGTGAGACCAGCAGCGCCAGCCATTTGGCGGCGGTACGCCGCGTGGCCGGTACGGCGGCCGTGGCGACGGCCCCGAGTGCCGGGAGCGCCGCCGTCGCTGTCAGAAGAGGAAAGGACATCGGTATCAGACCGCCCTCATCAGCAGGGTCGCGGCGACCAGGAGTGCCGCACCGCCGAACATCGAGACCGCGTAGGAGCGGGCGAAGCCGTTCTGGAGCCGTCGCAGCCGCCCGGACAGGCCGCCGAAGCCGGCCGCCGTGCCGTTGACGACGCCGTCGACCAGGGTGTGGTCGACGTACACCAGGGAGCGCGTGAGGTGTTCGCCGCCGCGCACCAGGACGACGTGGTTGAAGTCGTCCTGGAGCAGGTCGCGCCGGGCCGCGCGGGTGAGCAGGGAGCCGCGCGGGGCGACGGCCGGGACGGGCTTGCGGCCGTACTGGGCCCAGGCGATGCCGACACCGATGACCAGGCAGACCATGGTCGCGCCGGTGACGGTGGCGGCGCTGAGCGGCGAGTCGCCCTCGCTGTGGCCCGTGACGGGCTCCAGCCAGTGCAGGAAGCGGTCGCCGATGCTGAAGAAGGCGCCGCCGAAGACCGAGCCGACGGCCAGCACGATCATCGGGATCGTCATGACCTTCGGGGACTCGTGCGGGTGCGGCTCGGTGTGCTCACCGCGGTGCTCGGCGGCCGGCTCCGCGCTGGGCGCCTCCGGGGAGCGAGTGGGTTGGTTCTTCCAACGCTCCTCTCCGAAGAACGTCATCAGCATCACGCGCGTCATGTAGAAGGCGGTGATGGCCGCGCCCAGCAGGGCCGCGCCGCCGAGGATCCAGCCCTCGGTGCCGCCCTTGGCGAAGGCCGCCTCGATGATCTTGTCCTTGGAGAAGAAGCCCGACAGGCCGGGGAAACCGATGATCGCGAGGTAGCCGAGGCCGAAGGTGATGAACGTGATCGGCATGTACTTGCGCAGGCCGCCGTACTTGCGCATGTCGACCTCGTCGTTCATGCCGTGCATGACGGAGCCGGCGCCGAGGAACAGCCCGGCCTTGAAGAAGCCGTGCGTCACCAGGTGCATGATCGCGAAGACGTAGCCGATGGGGCCGAGGCCGGCCGCCAGCACCATGTAGCCGATCTGCGACATGGTCGAGCCGGCCAGCGCCTTCTTGATGTCGTCCTTCGCGCAACCGACGATCGCACCGAAGAGGAGGGTGACCGCGCCGACGACGGTGACGGCCAACTGTGCGTCGGGGGCGGCGTTGAAGATGGCACCGGAGCGGACGATCAGGTAGACGCCGGCGGTCACCATCGTCGCGGCGTGGATCAGGGCCGAGACCGGGGTCGGGCCCTCCATGGCGTCCCCGAGCCAGGACTGCAGCGGCACCTGGGCCGACTTGCCGCAGGCGGCGAGCAGCAGCATCAGACCGATCGCGGTCAGCTTGCCCTCGGAGGCGTCCCCGGTGTGGCTGAGGACCGGACCGAAGGCGAAGGTGCCGAAGGTGGTGAACATCAGCATGATCGCGATCGACAGGCCCATGTCGCCGACGCGGTTGACCAGGAAGGCCTTCTTCGCCGCCGTGGCGGCGCTGGGCTTGTGCTGCCAGAAGCCGATCAGCAGGTAGGAGGCGAGGCCGACGCCCTCCCAGCCGACGTACAGCAGCAGGTAGTTGTCGGCGAGGACGAGCAGCAGCATCGCCGCGAGGAACAGGTTCAGGTAGCCGAAGAAGCGGCGGCGGCGCTCGTCGTGCGCCATGTATCCGACCGAGTACAGGTGGATCAGCGAGCCGACGCCGGTGATCAGCAGCACGAACGTCATCGACAGCTGGTCCAGTCGGAAGGTGACGTCCGCCTGGAAGCTGCCGACCGAGATCCAGGTCCACAGGTGCTGGGTCAGCGTGCGCTGCTCGGCTTCCTTGCCGAGCAGGTCGACGAAGAGGATCAGGCCGAACACGAAGGAGGCGGCCGACAGGAGCGTGCCGATCCAGTGGCCGACGCGGTCCAGGCGCCGGCCGCCGACCAGCAGGACGGCCGCTCCGAGCAGGGGCGCCGCGATGAGCAGCGCGATCAGGTTCTCCACGATTCTTCCGACCCCTTACAGCTTCATCAGGCTGGCGTCGTCGACCGAGGCCGAGTGGCGGGTACGGAACAGCGACACGATGATCGCGAGGCCCACCACGACCTCCGCGGCGGCGACGACCATCGTGAAGAACGCGATGATCTGGCCGTCGAGGTTGCCGTGCATCCGGGAGAAGGCGACGAACGCGAGGTTGCAGGCGTTCAGCATCAGCTCGATGCACATGAAGACCACGATGGCGTTGCGGCGGATCAGGACGCCGGTCGCGCCGATCGTGAACAGCAGGGCGGCGAGGTAGAGGTAGTTGACCGGGTTCACTTCGACGCCTCCTCGGGCCGCTTGAACGTGGTCGGCTCGATCGTCGTCCGCTCCAGGCGCTCCTCCGCGCGCTGCTCCAGCGCCCGCAGGTCGTTGAGCGCCTCGGTGGACACGTCACGGATCTGGCCGCGCTCGCGCAGCGTCTTGTTGACCGTCAGCTCGGCGGGGGTGCCGTCGGGCAGCAGGCCCGCGATGTCCACGGCGTTGTGCCGGGCGTAGACACCGGGGGCGGGCAGCGGCGGGATGTGCACGCCCTCGCGGATGCGCTGCTCGGACAGCTCGCGCTGGGTCTTGGCGCGCTCGGTGCGCTCGCGGTGGGTGAGCACCATGGCGCCTACGGCGGCCGTGATCAGCAGGGCGCCGGTGATCTCGAAGGCGAAGACGTACTTGGTGAAGATGAGCGACGCGAGGCCCTCCACGTTGCCGTTCGCGTTCGCCTGGCCGATGCCGTTGAACTCCTTCAGGGAGGCGTTCCCGATGCCCGCGAACAGCAGGACACCGAAGCCGACCCCGCAGAGGAGAGCCAGCCAGCGCTGGCCCTTGATGGTCTCCTTCAGCGAGTCCGCGGCCGTGACGCCGACGAGCATCACCACGAACAGGAACAGCATCATGATCGCGCCGGTGTAGACGACGATCTGCACGATTCCCAGGAAGTAGGCGCCGTTGGCCAGGTAGAAGACGGCCAGGACGATCATGGTGCCGGCGAGACAGAGCGCGCTGTGCACGGCCTTCCTCATGAGGACGGTGCACAGGGCGCCGACGACGGCGACGGTGCCGAGGACCCAGAACTGGAAGGCCTCACCGGTGGAGGTGGTGTAGGCGGCGAGCTGTGCGGTCATCGGCCGATCACCTTCTCCGAGGCCGGCTCGTCCTCGCCGAAGGTGGAGGCGGCCTCCTGTGGGACCTCGCCCTTGGAGACGGCGACCTGGCGGACCGTGCCGGGCGCGGCCTGCGCCACCAGACCCCGGTAGTAGTCCTGTTCGTCCGTCCCCGGGAAGATCGCGTGCGGGGTGTCGACCATGCCCTCTTCGAGGCCGGCGAGCAGCTGCTCCTTGGTGTAGATGAGGTTGGCGCGGCTGGAGTCCGCCAGTTCGAACTCGTTGGTCATCGTCAACGCGCGCGTGGGGCACGCCTCGATGCACAGCCCGCACAGGATGCAGCGGGCGTAGTTGATCTGGTAGACGCGGCCGTACCGCTCGCCCGGGGAGTAGCGCTCCTCGTCGGTGTTGTCGGCGCCCTCCACGTAGATGGCGTCGGCGGGGCAGGCCCAGGCGCACAGCTCGCAGCCGACGCACTTCTCCAGGCCGTCCGGATGGCGGTTGAGCTGGTGCCGTCCGTGGAACCGCGGAGCCGTGGTCTTCTCCTGCTCCGGGTACTGCTCGGTCAGCCGCTTCTTGAACATGGCCTTGAAGGTCACGCCGAAGCCGGCCACGGGGTTCTGGAAACCGGGCTTGGTCTCCTTGGGCTCCTCAGCCATCGGACGCCTCCTTTCCATCCGTAGATCCGTCACTGACAGTGTCCGACCCGCCACTGACAATCAGCTCGCGCTCGCGGCGCGGGCGGCGCCTCGGCACGGGTGGCAGCTCCTGCCCGGGCAGCGGTGGTACGGGGAATCCGCCCGCCATGGGGTCGAATCCGGGCTGCTGGGCGGCGGGCTGCTCGGGCGCCTTCGTCTTCTCGCGGAACATGTCGGCGACGAAGGAGATCAGCAGCAGGGCCAGGACCCCGCCGCCGACGTAGAGAGCGATGTCGGCGAAGTCGTAGTTCTCGTTGCGCAGGGCCCGCACGGTCGCGACGAGCATCAGCCAGGTCACCGAGACCGGGATGAGGACCTTCCAGCCGAGCTTCATCAGCTGGTCGTAGCGGACGCGCGGGAGCGTGCCGCGCAGCCAGATGAAGAGGAACAGCAGCAACTGGACCTTGATGACGAACCAGAGCAACGGCCACCAGCCGTGGTTCGCGCCCTCCCAGAAGGAGCTGATCGGCCAGGGGGCGCGCCAGCCGCCGAGGAAGAGGGTGGTCGCGACGGCCGAGACCGTCACCATGTTCACGTACTCGGCGAGCATGAACATCGCGAACTTGATGGACGAGTACTCGGTGTTGAAACCGCCGACCAGGTCGCCCTCGGACTCCGGCATGTCGAAGGGGGCGCGGTTGGTCTCGCCGACCATCGTGACGATGTAGAGGATGAAGGAGACCGGCAGCAGCAGGATGTACCAGCGGTCGTGCTGCTGCTCGACGATCGTGGACGTCGACATCGACCCCGAGTAGAGGAACACGGAGGCGAACGCGGCGCCCATGGCGATCTCGTACGAGATCATCTGCGCGCAGGAGCGGAGGCCGCCGAGCAGCGGGTAGGTGGATCCGGAACTCCAACCCGCCAGGACGATGCCGTAGATGCCGACGGAGGCGACCGCGAGGATGTAGAGCATCGCGATCGGCAGGTCGGTGAGCTGCATCGTGGTGCGGTGGCCGAAGATCGAGATCTCGTTGCCGGCCGGCCCGAAGGGGATCACCGCGATCGCCATGAAGGCCGGGATGGCCGCGACGATCGGCGCGAGGACGTAGACCACCTTGTCCGCGCGTTTGACGATGACGTCTTCCTTGAGCATCAGCTTGATGCCGTCGGCGAGCGACTGGAGCATGCCCCAGGGGCCGTGCCGGTTGGGTCCGATGCGCAGCTGCATCCAGGCGACGACCTTGCGCTCCCAGACGATGGAGAACAGCACGGTCACCATCAGGAAGGCGAAGCAGAAGACGGCCTTGACGACGACCAGCCACCAAGGGTCGCGGCCGAACATCGAGAGGTCTTCAGCGGCGAGGTACGGGCTCATGCCTCCACCTCCTTGGGGGCCACTTCGGCGGGTGTCGCCGGGCCGATGCGGACGAGGGAGCCGGGCTGTGCTCCGGTGTCGGAGGCGACGCCCGCGCCGACGGAGTTCAGCGGGAGCCAGACCACCCGGTCGGGCATCTCGGTGACCTGGAGCGGGAGTTCGACCGTGCCGGCGGGGCCGGTGACGGCGAGGAGGGTGCCGTTCTCGACGCCCGCCTCTGCGGCCGTCGCGGCCGACACGCGCGCGTGCGCTGCGTGCCGGGTTCCGGCGAGCGCCTCGTCACCCTCCTGAAGGACACCTTGGTCGAGCAGCAGCCGGTGTCCGGCGAGTACGGCCTCGCCGACTGCGGGGCGGGGCAGTACGCCCGCGGACTCCGTGGGCTCGGTGGCGCGGGGGCCGTCCCAGGGGCCGAGCCGGTCGATCTCCGCGCGCGTGGTGCGCAGATCCGGCAGGCCCAGGTGCACGTCCATGGCGTCGGCCAGCATCTGCAGCACGCGCGTGTCGGTCGGTGCGACACGGCGGGTCAATTGCTCGGGTTTGAGGGAGGCCTCGAAGAAGCGCACCCTGCCTTCCCAGTTGAGGAAGGTGCCCGCCTTCTCGGCGGCCGCGGCGACCGGCAGGACGACGTCGGCGTGCTCGGTGACCTCGCTCGGCCGCAGCTCCAGCGACACCAGGAAGCCGACGCCGTCGAGGGCCTCACGCGCGCGTGCCGGATCGGGCAGGTCGGTGACCTCCACACCGGCGACCAGGAGTGCCGAGAGTTCGCCGCTTGCGGCGGCCTCGACGATCTGGTGGGTGTCGCGGCCGTAGCGCAGCGGGAGTTCGGCGAGCCCCCAGACGGCGGCGACCTCCTCCCGCGCCCGCGGGTCGGTCGCAGGGCGGCCGCCCGGCAGCAGCGACGGCAGCGCGCCCGCCTCGACCGCGCCGCGTTCACCGGCGCGGCGCGGGATCCACACCAGCTGGGCGCCGGTCGCGGCGGCGGCGCGTACGGCGGCCGTGAGCCCGCCCGCGACCGATGCGAGCCGCTCGCCGACGACGATGACCGCGCCCTCGGCTCGCAGCGCCTCGGCGGCACGTGCGCCAAGCTCCTCGAGGCCGACGCCGCTCGCGAGCGCGTCCAGCCACTCGGTCTCGGTGCCCGGTGCGGCCGGCAGCAGGGTGCCGCCCGCCTTCTGAAGTCCCCGTGTGGCGTGTGTGGCCAGCGCGAACACCTGCTGCTTGTGCTTGCGCCAGGCCTTGCGCAGGCGCAGGAAGACGCCGGGCGCCTCCTCCTCCGACTCGAACCCGGCGAGCAGGACGGCGGGCGCCTTCTCCAGGGAGGTGTACGTGACTCCCGTACCGTCGAGGTCGCGGCCGCGGCCTGCCACGTGGGCCGCGAGGAAGTCGGCCTCCTCGCCGCTGTGCACGCGCGCGCGGAAGTCGATGTCGTTCGTGTCGAGCGCCACGCGCGCGAACTTGCTGTACGCGTAGGCGTCCTCGACGGTCAGCCGGCCACCGGTGAGGACACCGGCCCGGGAGCGGGCGGCCGTCAGCCCGCGCGCGGCCGCTTCCAGTGCCTCCGGCCAGGAGACGGGCTCCAGGACGCCGTCGGCGTTGCGGACCAGGGGGGCGTCGAGGCGGTCCTTCTGCTGCGCGTACCGGAACGCGAAGCGTCCCTTGTCGCAGATCCACTCCTCGTTGACCTCGGGGTCGTTGGCGGCCAGCCGCCGCATGACCTTGCCGCGCCGGTGGTCGGTGCGGGTGGCGCAGCCGCCGGAGCAGTGCTCGCAGACCGAGGGCGAGGAGACGAGGTCGAAGGGGCGGGAGCGGAAACGATAGGCCGCCGAGGTCAGCGCGCCGACCGGGCAGATCTGGATGGTGTTGCCGGAGAAGTACGACTCGAACGGGTCGCCCTCACCGATGCCGACCTGCTGGAGGGCGCCCCGCTCGACCAGCTCGATCATCGGGTCGCCGGCGACCTGGTTGGAGAAGCGGGTGCAGCGGGCGCACAGCACGCACCGCTCACGGTCGAGCAGCACCTGTGTGGAGATCGGTACGGGCTTCTCGTAGGTGCGCTTCTTGCCTTCGAAACGGGATTCGGCGTTGCCGTGCGACATGGCCTGGTTCTGCAGCGGGCACTCGCCGCCCTTGTCGCAGACCGGGCAGTCCAGCGGATGGTTGATGAGCAGCAGTTCCATCACGCCGTGCTGGGCCTTCTCGGCGGCAGGCGAGGTGAGGTGGGTCTTCACGACCATGCCGTCGGTGCACGTGATGGTGCAGGACGCCATCGGCTTGCGCTGGCCCTCGACCTCGACGATGCACTGGCGGCAGGCACCGGCCGGGTCCAGCAGGGGGTGGTCGCAGAACCGTGGGATCTCGATGCCGAGTTGTTCGGCGGCCCGGATGACCAGGGTGCCCTTGGGCACGCTGAGTTCGATGCCGTCGATCGTCAGCGTGACGAGGTCTTCCGGCGGGACCGCCGCCTGTCCCCCTCCTGTGGGGGCGCTGGTGGTCACGGTCATGCGTTCACCTCCGGGCGGTCCGCCCAGGCCGTCGACTTGGCCGGGTCGAAGGGGCAGCCCCGGCCCGTGATGTGCTGCTCGTACTCCTCGCGGAAGTACTTCAGCGAGGAGAAGATCGGTGAGGCGGCGCCGTCGCCGAGGGCGCAGAAGGACTTGCCGTTGATGTTGTCGGCGATGTCGTTCAGCTTGTCGAGGTCGGACATGACGCCCTTGCCGGCCTCGATGTCCCGCAGCAGCTGCACCAGCCAGTACGTCCCTTCGCGGCACGGCGTGCACTTGCCGCAGGACTCGTGGGCGTAGAACTCGGTCCAGCGGGTCACCGCCCGCACCACGCAGGTCGTCTCGTCGAAGCACTGCAGGGCTTTGGTGCCGAGCATGGAACCGGCGGCGCCCACCCCTTCGTAATCGAGGGGGACGTCGAGGTGCTCGTCGGTGAACATCGGCGTCGAGGAGCCGCCCGGCGTCCAGAACTTGAGGCGGTGCCCGGGCCGCATTCCGCCGCTCATGTCGAGGAGCTGGCGGAGCGTGACGCCGAGCGGCGCCTCGTACTGGCCGGGGCTCGCCACGTGGCCGCTGAGCGAGTAGAGCGTGAAGCCCGGGGACTTCTCGCTGCCCATCGACCTGAACCATTCCTTGCCGTTTTTCAGGATGGCGGGAACTGACGCGATCGATTCGACGTTATTCACCACAGTCGGACAGGCGTAGAGGCCTTCCACCGCAGGGAAGGGGGGACGGAGCCGCGGTTGACCACGGCGGCCTTCGAGCGAGTCGAGCAGTGCGGTCTCCTCACCGCAGATGTACGCGCCGGCGCCCGCGTGCACGGTGAGGTCGAGGTCGAGTCCGCTGCCCAGGACGTTCTCGCCGAGGTAGCCCGCCGCGTAGGCCTCGCGCACGGCCTCGTGCAGCCGCCGCAGAACGGGGACGACTTCACCACGCAGATAGATGAAGGCATGCGACGACCTGATGGCATAGCACGCGATCACAATGCCCTCGATGAGGCTGTGCGGGTTCGCGAAGAGGAGCGGGATGTCCTTGCAGGTTCCGGGCTCCGACTCGTCGGCGTTGACAACTAGATAGTGCGGCTTTCCATCACCCTGCGGAATGAACTGCCATTTCATTCCGGTCGGGAATCCAGCGCCGCCGCGCCCGCGCAGACCGGAGTCCTTGACGTACGCGATCAGGTCGTCCGGCGACATGGCGAGCGCCTTGCGGAGCCCCTCGTACCCCTCGTGCCTCCGGTAGACGTCCAGAGTCCAGGACCGGTCCTCGTCCCAGAAGGCCGACAGCACGGGTGCGAGCAGCTTCTCGGGGCTCGTGTCCTTGACCTCGGGTACCACGGTCATCACTCCCCCTCCTCGGCGGTAGGCCCTGCCGGGTGAGCCGGGTCGGAGGCCGATGTGTCCTGCGGCGCGTCATGCGAGCTGAGGTGCTCGGCCGGCGACGGCTCGTGCACCGTCCGGTCCTGCGGTTCGTCGTGCGGCCCCGTTTCGTGCGGACCGCCGTCGCGCGGATGGACCACGCGCGCGGGTGCGGCCTCTCCCCTTGCCAGGCGAAGGCCCACCAGCGACGCGGGCCCCGCACTGCCGCTCTCCTCGACGGCCCCGGGCCGCTCGTCGGGGAAGCCGGCCAGGATCCGCGCGGTCTCCTTGAAGGTGCACAGCCGCGCCCCGCGCGTGGGCTGGGCGGGCCGTCCCGCGCGCAGATCGTCGACCAGGCGCTTGGCGCTCGCCGGGGTCTGGTTGTCGAAGAACTCCCAGTTGACCATCACGACCGGCGCGAAGTCGCAGGCCGCGTTGCACTCGATGTGCTCCAGGGTGACCTTGCCGTCGTCGGTGGTCTCGCCGTTGCCGACGCCCAGGTGTTCCTGGAGGGTCTCGAAGATCGCGTCGCCGCCCATCACCGCGCACAGCGTGTTGGTGCAGACGCCGACCTGGTAGTCACCGGACGGCTTGCGCCGGTACATCGTGTAGAAGGTGGCGACGGCGGTGACCTCGGCGGTGGTCAGGTCGAGCATGTCCGCGCAGAACCGCATCCCGGTACGCGTGACGTGGCCCTCCTCCGACTGGACGAGGTGGAGCAGCGGGAGCAGGGCGGACCGGGAGTCCGGGTAGCGCGCGATCACCTCGCGCGCGTCCGTCTCCAGCCGGGCCCGGACGTCGTCCGGGTATGCGGGTGCGGGCAGTTCGGGCATGCCCAGGCTGACGCCCCGCTCCGAGGAACTGGTGGTCACCGGTCGACGCCTCCCATCACGGGGTCGATGGACGCGACGGCGACGATGACGTCGGCGACCTGGCCGCCCTCGCACATCGCCGCCATGGCCTGAAGGTTGGTGAAGGACGGGTCGCGGAAGTGGACCCGGTAGGGGCGGGTGCCGCCGTCGGAGACGGCGTGCACCCCGAGTTCGCCCTTCGGCGATTCGACGGCCGCGTACGCCTGTCCCGGCGGGACGCGGAAGCCTTCGGTGACCAGCTTGAAGTGGTGGATCAGGGCCTCCATGGAGGTGCCCATGATCTTCTTGATGTGGTCGAGGGAGTTGCCGAGCCCGTCCGGTCCCAGGGCGAGCTGGGCGGGCCAGGCGATCTTCTTGTCGGCGACCATCACGGGGCCCGGCTGGAGCCGGTCCAGGCACTGCTCGACGATCCCGAGCGACTGGCGCATCTCCTCCAGGCGGACCAGGAAGCGGCCGTAGGCGTCGCAGGTGTCGGCGGTCGGGACGTCGAAGTCGTACGTCTCGTAGTCGCAGTACGGCTGTGTCTTGCGCAGGTCGTGCGGCAGGCCGGCGGAGCGCAGGATCGGGCCGGTCGCGCCGAGGGCCATGCAGCCGGCCAGATCGAGGTAGCCGATGTCCTGCATGCGGGCCTTGAAGATGGGGTTCCCGGTGGCGAGCTTGTCGTACTCCGGGAGGTTCTTCTTCATCTTCTTCACGAACTCGCGGATCTGGTCCACCGCGCCGGGCGGCAGGTCCTGGGCGAGTCCGCCGGGCCGGATGTACGCGTGGTTCATGCGCAGGCCCGTGACCAGCTCGTAGATGTCGAGAATCATTTCACGATCACGGAATCCGTAGATCATGATCGTGGTGGCGCCCAGTTCCATGCCGCCGGTGGCGATGCACACCAGGTGGGAGGAGAGCCGGTTCAGCTCCATCAGGAGCACCCGGATGATCTTGGCGCGCTCGCTGATCTGGTCCTCGATGCCGAGGAGCTTCTCGACGGCGAGACAGTAGGCGGTCTCGTTGAAGAAGGACGTCAGGTAGTCCATGCGCGTGACGAAGGTGGTGCCCTGCGTCCACGTGCGGAACTCGAGGTTCTTCTCGATGCCGGTGTGCAGGTAGCCGATGCCGCAGCGGGCCTCGGTGACCGTCTCGCCCTCGATCTCCAGGATCAGGCGGAGCACTCCATGGGTGGACGGGTGCTGGGGACCCATGTTGACGACGATGCGTTCGTCGTCGGCGCGGGCCGCGGACTGGACGATCTCGTCCCAGTCGCCACCGGTGACCGTATATACGGTGCCCTCGGTGGTCTCACGTGCCGAGGCGGCGGAGGCCGCGGATGCTGACTGCGTGCTCACGAGTACGACCTCCGCTGGTCCGGAGCCGGGATCTGGGCGCCCTTGTACTCGACGGGGATGCCGCCGAGGGGGTAGTCCTTGCGCTGCGGATGGCCCTGCCAGTCGTCCGGCATCATGATCCGCGTCAGGGCCGGGTGACCGTCGAAGACGATCCCGAAGAAGTCGTAGGTCTCGCGCTCGTGCCAGTCGTTGGTCGGATAGACGGAGACCAGGGACGGGATGTGCGGGGCGCTGTCGGGGGCGCTGACCTCGAGGCGGATCAGCCGGTTGTGGGTGATCGAGCGCAGGTGGTAGACGGCGTGCAGTTCCCGGCCCTTGTCGTGCGGGTAGTGGACGCCGCTGACACCGGTGCACAGTTCGAAGCGCAGGGCCGGGTCGTCGCGCAGGGTGCGGGCGACGCGGACCAGGTGTTCGCGTTCGACGTGGAAGGTCAGCTCGCCGCGGTCGACGACCGTCTTCTCGAGGGCGTTGCCAGGGAGGAGTCCCTGCTCCTCCAGCGCGCCTTCCAGTTCGTCGGCGACCTCGTCGAACCAGCCGCCGTAGGGGCGGGTCGCCGGTCCCGGGAGTCGGACCGAGCGGACCAGGCCGCCGTAGCCGGAGGTGTCGCCGCCGTTGTCGGCGCCGAACATGCCGCGCTGGACGCGGATCTCCTCGCCGCCCTGGCCGCGCTGGCCGGGGAGGTTGGAGGCGGCGAGGTCCTTCTCGGGGTTCACCCCGTTCCCGGACCCGTTCACGCCGTTGGTGCCGTTCGCGTCGCTCACCGCAGCAGCCCCTTCATCTCGATCGTGGGCAGGGCCTTGAGTGCCGCCGCCTCCGCCTCGCGGGCCGCCTCCGCGGCGTTCACGCCGAGCTTGGTGGACTGGATCTTCTGGTGGAGCTTGAGGATCGCGTCCATCAGCATCTCGGGGCGGGGCGGGCAGCCGGGGAGATAGATGTCGACCGGCACGATGTGGTCGACGCCCTGGACGATCGCGTAGTTGTTGAACATGCCGCCCGAGGAGGCGCAGACGCCCATGGAGATCACCCACTTCGGGTTGGGCATCTGGTCGTAGACCTGCCTCAGGACCGGCGCCATCTTCTGGCTGACCCGGCCGGCGACGATCATCAGGTCGGCCTGGCGCGGCGAGCCGCGGAAGACCTCCATACCGAAGCGGGCCAGGTCGTACCGGCCGGCACCGGTGGTCATCATCTCGATGGCGCAGCAGGCGAGGCCGAAGGTGGCCGGGAAGACGGACGCCTTGCGCACCCAGCCCGCGGCCTGCTCGACGGTGGTCAGCAGGAAGCCGCTCGGCAGCTTTTCTTCGAGTCCCATGTCTAAAGGCCCCTCAGTCCCATTCCAGGCCGCCGCGCCGCCATACGTACGCGTACGCGACGAAGACGGTGAGCACGAAGAGCAGCATCTCCACGAGCCCGAAAACACCCAGGGCGTCGAAGGTGACGGCCCACGGGTAGAGGAAGACGATCTCGATGTCGAAGACGATGAAGAGCATCGCCGTCAGGTAGTACTTGATGGGGAAGCGCCCGCCGCCGGCCGGCGTGGGGGTCGGCTCGATGCCGCATTCGTAGGCCTCGAGCTTGGCGCGGTTGTACCGCTTCGGACCGATCAGCGTGGCCATGACCACGGAGAAGATCGCAAAGCCTGCCCCGAGGGCTCCCAGTACGAGGATGGGCGCATACGCGTTCACCGCTCCTCGCTCCTCTCAGTCGGCGCTGACTGCTGGCGGTTGCACTGGGCTCACACCCGCCTCACCGGTCCCACGAGCCCCGCTCGTCCCGGGCGAAGATCGAGAACATGTGAAGCAGGTCACAAGCCCAACTGCCTCGCATCTTATGCCCGCCGCTCTGTGATCTGCGACACGGGGTATTACACAAGCTTTGTGATCTCCACCACCTGACGAAGGATCATGAAGTCGGATGATGAGTGATCTTCACACCGGAAGCGTTCACTTGATCACCAGAAGTGACATTTTCGCTCGTCATCGCAGGCCGGAAGGGTCGTCTCAATATCAAGAGACTTCCGCTGCATGCAAATTGGTGCTGGACGCGGGGCCCTGATAGAGGGACTCGTTCACACATCAGGGGGAGTGCCGGGCGGGATGTGGACGCGGGTCGGGGCGTGTGCGCGCGTTCACGAACTCCGCGCGCACCGGACGCCACCCCTCCGGCAACCGTTCCGTGACCTCCGCCACATCGATGAGAGATCCATGAGAACCGGGCTTGGCCAACCACCCAAAGCAGTGGTAGGCGAGGGGCAATTCGGACGTAATGATCAAAGACCGTGATCAAGGGCTTGATCACCCGCGTCCGCAATGTCCGTTACGGCGTCAATAAAGAGCGACACGCCCGGGATTCGTAGGCCTGATTGAACAACTGTGGCGCAGCACACGTTTCTTGAAGATATGAAGGAGCCCCTGGTACCGGTTGTTCCCATGTCCCACACCGCTCACATACGCAGCCACCGGAAGCCCCGCCGCAGCGCGTCGACCCTCGCGATGCGGGCCGGAGTTGCCGGTGGCGTCCTCGGCACCCTGGCAGTCGCCGGGGCGTCCGGTTCGGCGAACGCTGCCGAGCCGGTGACGCAGACCCTCGAACTGCCCACCCTGACATCCGATCTGGCCGCCCAGGCCGCGAAGTCCGCGGACGCCACCCAGCAGGCCGCGGCGAACTACCAGCTGCAGGCCGAGCGCGACGCGGCCGCCGCAAAGGCCGCGAAGCAGGCCAAGGCGGACCTCGCGGACGCGAAGAAGAAGGCGGCGGAGGCCAAGAAGAAGGCCGAGGAGGCCGCCCGCAAGGAGGCCGCCGCTCGCGCCACGCGCAACGCGGAGCGGACGACGCTCTCCACGACGGCCGACAGCGGGAGCACCAGCACCGGCAGCACCTCCACCGGCACGTCCACGGCCACCGGGTCGGCCGCTGCCGTCATCAGCTTCGTCAAGGCGCAGGTCGGCAAGGCGTACGTCTCCGGCGCCACCGGCCCCTCCGCCTACGACTGCTCCGGCCTGGTGCAGACGGCCTTCAAGCAGGTCGGCATCAGCCTGCCGCGCGTCTCCCAGGACCAGTCGACCGCCGGCACCCAGGTCTCGCTGAGCAACCTGCAGCCGGGCGACATCCTGTACTGGGGCAGCGCCGGCAGCGCGTACCACGTCGGCGTGTACGTCGGCGACGGTATGTTCGTCGGGGCGCAGAACCCCTCCACCGGCGTCGTGGAGAGGCCTCTGTCGTACGACCCGCCCACCGGCGCCGTGCGGGTGCTCTGAGCGCACCTCGCACCTCTTACGCGTGTAGGGCCGCAGCCGCTCGGGGGCAGCGGCCCTTACGCCTTTCCCGCGCCGCCCGGCCCGCCCCTTTCCCGCGCCGCCCGGCCCTCTCCTCCAGCGCGCCGCCCGGCCCTCTCCTTCTCCGGGCTGCCCGGCTCCGCTCTTCCCTGACATGCTCGGCTCGGACCGCCGGACGGCGGTTCGTCCACGAGCGAAGGAGACAGCGCGATGCCACGCGTGTTCGTGCAGGGAAGCCCCGTAGACCGATTCCCCCGGTACGCACCCGAGGCCGGGCGCGGTGCGGTGCGCCGTGTCACCGAGGTCGGCGAGGAGGTGCTGCACAGGCCGTGCCGGGACGTCACGGAGTTCGGGCCCGACCTCGCCGCGCTCATCGACGACATGTTCCGCACCATGTACGTCGCCGACGGAGCCGGACTGGCGGCCAATCAGGTCGGGGTCGATCTGCGTCTGTTCGTGTACGACTGCCTCGATGACGAAGGAATCCGGCATGTCGGACACATTGTCAATCCGGTCCTCGAAACACCCTCGAGCGGGCGACGGCTGCTCGACGAGGGCGAGGGATGCCTGTCGGTGCCGGGTGCCGTGATGGCCGTACCGCGGCCGGACCGGGCCGTCATGCGCGGCCAGGACAAGGACGGCCGTGCACTGGTCGTCGAGGGCACGGGGTACTTCGCGCGCTGCCTGGCCCACGAGACCGACCACACCCACGGGTGCGTCTACCTGGACCGGCTCTCCAAGCGGGAGAAAAAGGACGCGCTGCGGCAGATGGCGGACCGGCGGGACGAGGTGCACGCCCGCCGGGCCGCCAAGGCCGAGGCCCTGAGCCGGGCCCAGGGCGTGCTCACGCCTTCGGGGCCACCTTGCTCAGACCGTTGATGATGCGGTCCATCGCGTCCCCGCCGGTGGGGTCGGTGAGGTTGGCCAGCAGCTTCAGGGTGAACTTCATCAGCATCGGGTGCGTGAGGCCGCGCTGGGCGGCGATCTGCATGACCTTCGGGTTGCCGATGAGCTTCACGAAGGCGCGGCCGAGGGTGTAGTAGCCGCCGTAGGTGTCCTTGAGGACGCGCGGGTAGCGCTGCAGGGCGATCTCGCGCTGGGCGGGCGTGGCCCGCGCGTGGGCCTGGACGATGACGTCGGCGGCGATCTGGCCGGACTCCATGGCGTAGGCGATGCCCTCGCCGTTGAAGGGGTTCACCAGGCCGCCGGCGTCGCCGACGAGCAGCAGCCCGCGCGTGTAGTGCGGCTGGCGGTTGAAGGCCATGGGGAGTGCGGCGCCTCGGATGGGGCCGGTCATGTTCTCCGGGGTGTAACCCCACTCCTCCGGCATGGAGGCGCACCAGGCCTTGAGGATCTCGCGCCAGTCCAGCTCCTTGAAGGAGGCGGAGGTGTTGAGCACGCCGAGGCCGACGTTGGAGGTGCCGTCGCCCATGCCGAAGACCCAGCCGTAGCCGGGCAGCAGGCGGTCCTGGGCGCCGCGGCGGTCCCACAGCTCCAGCCAGGACTCCAGGTAGTCGTCGTCGTGGCGGGGCGAGGTGAAGTACGTGCGCACCGCGACACCCATGGGGCGGTCCTCGCGGCGGTGCAGCCCCATGGCGAGGGACAGGCGCGTGGAGTTGCCGTCGGCCGCGACGACGAGCGGCGCGCGGAAGGTGACCTCGCGCTTCTCCTCGCCGAGCTTGGCGGTCACGCCGGTGATGCGGCCGGTGCGGTCGTCGACGACCGGGCCGGAGACGTTGCAGCGCTCGTACAGGCGGGCGCCGGCCTTCTGGGCGTTGCGGGCGAGCTGCTCGTCGAAGTCGTCGCGCTTGCGGACCAGGCCGTAGTTCGGGAAGGAGGCGAGATCCGGCCAGTCCAGCTGGAGGCGGCTGCCGCCGCCGATGATGCGCAGACCCTTGTTGCGCAGCCAGCCGGCCTCCTCGGAGATGTCGATGCCCATGGCGACGAGCTGCTTGACCGCTCGAGGGGTGAGGCCGTCGCCGCAGACCTTCTCGCGCGGGAACTCGGTCTTCTCCAGGAGCAGGACGTCGAGGCCGGCCTTGGCGAGGTGGTACGCGGTCGTGGAGCCGGCTGGCCCCGCGCCCACGACGATCACATCGGCGGTGTTGTCGGAGAGGGGCTCGGTCACGGCGGGATCTCCCCCAAGGTTCGAAATATGCGTGCCGACCGGCACTGGACATGGGCAGTCTATTCAGCAGAATTGATCACCCGTCTGAAGGGCTGCCCTGTGAACCGACCTCTCCCCGCGGTACGGCTGCGCGTCCCCACCCACGAGGACGCGGTCGCCTGGCACCGGATCTTCGACGACCCCGAGGTCATGGAGTTCTACGGCGGCAAGCCCGCGGCGCTGTCGGTCTACGAGGAACTCACCGCGCGCCAGCGGCGGCACGACGCGGAGCTGGGCTTCTGCCTGTGGACGATGCTGGACGAGGCGGGCGAGGTCATCGGTTTCACCGGCGCGCAGCCCTGGCGGCCCGAGTGGGGGCCGGCCGGCGAGATGGAGATCGGCTGGCGGCTGGGCCGGGAGCACTGGGGCAAGGGGTACGTCACCGCGGCGGCGCTGGAGACCCTCAGGCGGGTGCGGGCGGCCGGGGTGCCGGGTGTGGTGGCGATGGTCCGGCCGGGCAACGAACGGTCGATCGCGGTGACACGGCGGCTCGGCATGGAGCCGGCGGAGTCCTACGAACACCCCACGCTGAACGAGCCGGCGCTCTGCTTCCGACTCACCCTCGAACACGCACAGTAGTCGTCTGTTACAGAAAGACACCGACGCCTTCCGGGGGCCGTGCGCGGGAGTTACCCTTCCAGTACCGCTGGGGGTGACATCTGTGCGTATAACACCCAAAACACCCGAAGTGCGCGTTCCCCGTCTGGTCGGTCTGATGGCCGTGGACGCGCGCGAAACGGCCCGGGCGCGGGGCCTGTTCCTCAACGCGCCGGACCGCCCGGACTTCCACCGCACGGTCGTCGACTACGTCGTACGCCAGTATCCGCAGGCCGGTGCCGAGGTGCCGCCGGACTCGATGGTGTACGTGTGGTTCGACTTCGGTGAGGGCGAGGGCGGCGGGGGCGTGCGCGAACCACGCATCCCGCGGCCGCCCGCCGGCGGACTCCAGCGGGAGCTGGGCGAGCCCGGCGACGCCTTCGAGATGATCGACCGGTGAGGCACCGGAGGGGGTTCAGCTCTCCTTGAAGCCCCGGTGCAGCGCGACCACACCGCCGGTGAGGTTGCGCCAGGCCACCTTCGACCAGCCCGCCTTGCGCAGCCGTTCGGCGAGGCCGGGCTGGTCGGGCCAGGCACGGATGGACTCGGCGAGGTAGACGTACGCGTCCGGGTTCGAGGACACCGCGCGCGCCACCGGCGGCAGCGCCCGCATCAGGTACTCGGTGTAGACGGTCCGGAAGGGTGCCCAGGTGGGGTGCGAGAACTCGCAGATCACCACGCGCCCGCCGGGCCGCGTCACCCGGTACATCTCCCGCAGTGCCGCATCCGTGTCCTGCACGTTGCGCAGCCCGAAGGAGATCGTCACGGCGTCGAAGGTGTCGTCCTTGAACGGCAGCCTCGTCGCGTCGCCCGCCGTGAACGGCAGCCAGGTGTGCTTCTTCTTGCCGACCTGCAGCATCCCGAGGGAGAAGTCGCAGGGGACGACGTAGGCGCCCGTCTGAGCGAAGGGCAGCGAGGAGGTCGCCGTGCCGGCCGCGAGGTCGAGGACCTTCTGCGCCGGGCGCGCGTCGACCGCCGACGCCACCTCCTTGCGCCAGCGCCGGTCCTGGCCGAGCGAGAGCACGTCGTTCGTCAGGTCGTACCGTTCCGCCACGTCGTCGAACATCGAGGCGACTTCGTGCGGCTGCTTGTTCAAGGAAGCGCGGGTCACCCGCCCATTGTTGCAGCCCGGTCCCACGGCACGAGCCTGGGCTTCTGGCGCGCCGCGACGTCCTCCACCCAGCCGCACAGCAGAACGAAGACGGCGATCAGCAGCCAGCCGACGCCGAACATGAACCACTCGCTGTCCAGCGGCAGGTGCGCCTCGAAGGCGGGCACGTTCCAGAACCGGTCGATCAGCGGGACGGCGAGGATCAGGGCGATCTCGTGCCAGAGGTAGATCGTCACCGCGCGCGCGTTGAACGCGGTGACCGTCCGGTCGAGGCGGCGGAAGCGGGAGAGCCGGGCGAAGTCGATGCGGAAGTACGTCTTCGCCCACATCAGCGGCGTCACGAAACCGGCCGACCAGAAGGCCTGTGCGAGGGGGTTCTCGTCGAGGTCGTAGGTGCCGAAGTCGGCCTGGTGCGAGAAGGCGTACCAGGCGCCGTAGCCCAGTGCCGCGCAGGACGGCGCGAGCACCAGGAGGGGTCTCATCCGCTGGAGCACGCCGTCGTGGTGGGCGAAGCCGAGGATCCAGCAGAAGAGGTACGTCGACAGGTCCCACAGGGCGCTGCCGAAGCGGTCGTCCGGGCCGGACCACACGAAGCCGAGGACCAGGATCGGGGCGAGGGAGAGGAGCAGGACGGGGACGGGAGCCCTGCGGAAGATCCACAGCAGGGCCGGGGAGAGCAGGACGAACCAGAGGTACGTGCGCAGGTACCAGAGGATCTCCCAGGCCTGCTCGCCCCACGCGTTGCCCGGCGGGTCGCCGAGCGGGACGATCCAGTAGACGATCTGCGGGCCCGGCATCCAGCCGTGGACCAGCATCGCGAGCACCACGAACGCGCCCCAGAACCAGAAGGGGGGCAGGAGGCGGCGCAGGCGGCCTCTGAGCACTTTCAGGGCGGGGCGTTCCAGGGACTTGGCCATGAGGGTGCCGGCGAGGGCGAACATGACGCCCATGGAGGGGAAGAGCAGGCCGCACCAGGGCCAGCCGAAGGTGTGGTAGGTGACGACGCGGATCAGGGCGAGGGCGCGGAGGGTGTCGAAGTAGCGGTCGCGCGCCGGCGGCCTTTGCGGCTGGGCGGTGCCGTGGGCGGTGTCCGGCACCGCCCGGGCCCGGGACCGGGTGGCGCCCCGGCTGTGCGCTCCCACGTCAGCTCACCCCCGCCGGTGTCCCGACCTCGCCCGTGCGCTTCAGCTTCTGCCAGCGCAGGCGTCCGCCGGTGAGGGCGGTGATGCAGGAGTGGATGAGGACGAGGTACATCATCTGGCGGTAGGCCAGTTGCTGCAGAGGCATCATGAGGAGGTAGCGGTACCTCTCGCGGTCGAGGCGGAAGGCGTAGGCGGCACAGGCCAGTTGGACGCCGAGGACCGCCAGCCACGCCAGCAGGGCCGCGCGGAAGTCGATGAAGATCATCGAGTAGACGGTGAAGACGTCGATCAGCGGGGCGAAGACCGGTGTGATGATCTGGAAGATCACCACCAGGGGCATGCCGACGCGGCCGAAGCGGCCCGACGGGCCCCTGTCCGTCAGGGACTTGCGGTGCTTCCACAGGGCCTGCATGGTGCCGTACGACCAGCGGTAGCGCTGGGACCAGAGCTGCTTCAGGGAGCCCGGCGCCTCGGTCCACGCCTTGGCGTGCTCCTGGTAGACGACGCGCCAGCCCGCGCGGTGCATGGCGATCGTGATGTCGGTGTCCTCGGCGAGGGTGTCCTCGCTCATCCCGCCGACCGCGAGCACCGCCTCCCGGCGGAACGCTCCGATCGCGCCCGGGATCGTCGGCATGCAGCGCAGCAGGTCGTACATGCGCCGGTCGAGGTTGAAGCCCATCACGTACTCGATGTGCTGCCAGGCGCCGATGACCGTGTTGCGGTTGCCGACCTTGGCGTTGCCGGCGACCGCGCCGACCCGGGGGTCGGCGAAGGGCTGCACGAGGTGCCGTACGGCGTCCGGTTCGAAGACGGTGTCGCCGTCCATCATCACGACGATGCCGTGAGCGGCGTTGCGGACGCCGTTGTTCAGGGCGGCCGGCTTGCCCGCGTTCTCCTGCCGGATGACACGCACGTTCGTCATGCCGAGCGACTCGGCCGCCTCCCGCGCGATCTCGGCGGTGCCGTCCGTCGAACCGTCGTCCACGACGATGATCTCGATCGGGTGGGTGCTCCGCGCCAGCGATGTCAGGGTGTTGGCGATGCACTCCTTCTCGTTGTACGCCGGGACGATCACGCTCACCGGCCGGGTGACCGGCGGGCCCCAGGCGAACCGGCGCCTGTTGCGTTGCCGGTGGTGGCGCCGGGCGAGGATCACCATCATCCCGAAGCGGCCCATCACGGCCACGCCGACGACCGTCAGCCCGACGGAGAGCACCGGCAGGGTCCATTCGGCGACGGCGACGGCCGCGACGAGGGCCTTGCCCTCGTAGAGGGTCATGCCGGTGGCGGTGCGGTGGGCGGCCTGCAGACGGCCGGTCCCGGCCCCCGTACCGGCCCCGGTGCCCCCCGCAGTCGCTCCGCCCCCGGTGCCGGTCGCACCGGCTTCGGCCGTGCCCTGCGCCGTCCGGCCGGCCGTGTCCTGCGCCGTCCGGCCGGCCGTGCCCCCGCTCGCCGCCTGCCGTTCGGTGGCGCGCTGCTTCTCGATGACGCCGCTGATGGTGGTGAAGGTGTAGCCCTTCGCCCGCATCTTCTGGATGTACTCGGGCAGCGCCTCGATCGTCTGCGAGCGCTCGCCGCCCGCGTCGTGGAAGAGGACGGAGGCGCCCTTGCCGTCCTTCGGGGTGGCCCAGTCGACGATCTTCGAGACGCCCGGCCGCTTCCAGTCGTCGCTGTCGGTGTCGACGAAGACGCTGGTGTAGCCGTCCTCGCCGAGCTTCTGGTAGACGGGCCAGCTGTAGTCGTCGATGGCGTCGGTCTCGGAGGAGTACGGCGCGCGGAACAGGGTCGTGGTGATGCCGGCCGCGCCGGCGAGGGCGAGCTGTGTCTGCTCCATCTCGCGGTTGACACGGGCAGCGCTCTGGTACGACAGGTCGACGTGCGTGAAGGTGTGGATGCCGACCTCGTTGCCCTGCTGGACCATCGTCTTCACGATGCCCGGGTAGCGCGACACCATCGAGCCGACCAGGAAGAACGTGCCCGGGACGTGGTACTTGCGCAGGATCGCGAGGACCTGGGGCGTCCAGGTCGGGTTCGGGCCGTCGTCGAAGGTGAGCGCGATGGTCTTGGACGGGACGGAGACCGTGGTGGCCTGGCCGCCCCGGAAGGTGAGGATCGGGCCGCCGTTCAGGATCTTGTCGGGGACCTGGTCGGCGCTCGCGCCGGTGCGCACCCGCTGGTCGCCGCCGACCTCGGCGCGCAGATACCCGTCGAGCAGCATCACGCAGGTCAGCGCCAGCAGGAGCAGGAAGGCGAGGATGATGCGGGGCCGCTGGAGCGCCGCGGCCCTGCCTGCGGCGCGTTCGATGCGGGTGGGCGCGCGCCTGCGGCCCCGGGAGGACGTCGGAGTGGTCATGACTTCCGCCGGCTCCGCTCAGTTGGCGCCCGCGCCCGTGCCCGCGGACACGGCCGCGGACACGGACGGGGCGGCGGACACGGACGGGGCAGCGGACACGGACGGGGCAGCGGACGGGGTGACGGTGGCCGCGGGCGGCGCCGAGGGGGTGCCGTTCGGCAGGTCCGCCTGGCGGCCGATACCGCCCTGCGGCTGCATCCGGCCGGGGGTCTGGCGGTCACCGGCGTTGCCGAAGGGCAGCAGGGAGGACGGGGTGAGGGAGGTGCCCCAGCCCATGAAGGCGGCGACGAGCACGCCCGCGTAGGTGAGGCAGACGGCGCCGACCAGCAGGCCGACGCGGCGCAGCACCTTGGACCGGCGTCCGGTGGCGTCAACGAACACGGGCCCCTCGGCGGACCCGTTGCCATGTTTGCGACGGCGATCACGCCCGGCGGCGCGACTTTCGATGGCGGGTTCGGATTGCATTCCTCGGATATTAGGGACGCTTTATGTGGCCCTTTCCCGGAAATCCCTGTGAGCCGCCCATGAGGACTGCTTCAACCTGTCGTTTCCCTGAGAAGACCGGGCATTCACACGGTTTCGTGTGAGAGATTCCCTCCCGGGAACGCGCCTTGTTCCCCTCCTGCGACCGACGTCACAAGAACGGGTGCATACGCGATGAGGACTTCACTGGGGCCGATTTCAGGGTTCACTTGTGCATTTGCACTCGCAGTGACCGGTTGTTCCGCGGACGCGGCGGGCACAGCCCGCTCCCCCAGTTCCTCCCCCAGCTCGTCCCCCGCGTACACGCCCACCTACGCCCCCTACGTCAGTGCCACCGAGGCCGCCGACACCGATCCCGCCGGGTCGCCCTCGACGTACAACCTCGCCTTCGTGATCTCCGACGACAACGGCTGCACCCCGCGGTGGAACGGCACCGAGGCGATCGACGCCTCCGCGGTGACCTCCCGGATCTCGGGGCTGAAGAAGGACGGCGCCACCGTTCGCGTCTCCTTCGGCGGCGCCTCCGGCAAGGAGCTGGCCGCCACCTGCGACAGCGTCTCCGCGCTGGCCGCCGCCTACGCCGAGGCGCTGGACGCGGCGGGCTCCACCAGGGCCGACTTCGACATCGAGGGCGACGAACTGACCGACTCCGCCTCCGTCGCCCTGCGTTCACGGGCGATGGCCAGGCTGCAGAAGGAACGCCCGGATCTGCAGGTCTCCTTCACCCTGTCCGTGATGCCCTCGGGTCTCGACTCCGACGGCCTCGCGCTGCTGGAGTCGGCGAACAGGTACGACGTCCAGGTCTCCACGGTCAACCTGATGACCATGAACTACGGCGAGTCGTACGCGGGTGACATGGGCGACTACGCCCTCGCCTCCGCGCGGGCCGCCCACGCCCAGCTCAAGAAGGTGTTCGGGCTGTCGGACACCGGTGCCTGGCAAGGCATGGCGCTCACCTCGATGATCGGTGTCAACGACGTGGACGGTGAGACGTTCACGCTCTCCGACGCCGACCAGGTGCGGACCTTCGCCGAGGACAAGGGGATCGCCTGGGTGTCGATGTGGTCGGCCTTCCGCGACCGGCAGTGCCGGGACGGGGAGTCCGGGCGGGACGACGCGGCGACCGACTGCAGTGGCGTGACACAGGCTTCGGGGGCGTTCGGGGAGAGGTTCGGCGGCTGAAGCCGGTCAGCGGCCCCGGTACACCAGTCGGCCGGCCAGCACGGTCGCCACACAGGTCCCCGCGCCGCGCTCCGTGAGGGCCGCCTCGTCGGGTACGTCGAACACGGCCAGGTCGGCCCGGCCGCCGACGGTCAGGGGGCCGTGGACCGTGCCGGGCAGGTCGTACCCCTCGGCGAACGGGTCGAGGTCCGGCCGCTCGCCGAGCAGCATGCCGCCGGGGGCGCCCGTGACTCCTACGACGGTCAGCCCGGACCGGGCGACGGCCGTGGCCACCAGCGGATCGTGGAAGCGGGCTCCGGGGGAGGCGACCGCCGTCGTGCCGTACCGCAGCATCCGCTGCACACCGCGCCGTACGCTGCCTGCCCAGCGGGTCTCGCCGAGGTCGCCGAGGGCGCCCAACCGCTCGCCCCACAGGGGCAGTTCACCCAGCTCGTCGGCTTCGCGCGGGTCGGGATGGTAGCAGTGGCGCAGCAGCCACAGCGGGTGCCACTGGCGCAGGCCCGGGGTGAGCACGCCCGGCCAGCGCCGCACCCGCGCGCCGGGCGCCCCGGCGGCGACCTCCGCATACGGCCCGACGGCCCTGATCCGGTCGCCTTCCACCAGGACGGCCCCGTCCACGACGGGTTCCGCACCCACCGGCAGGACCAGTGGGGCGGCGTGCATCGTCAGCACGGCAGGCTCATTCGGACGCCACTCCTTCGGGCGCCGCTCATCCGGCCGCCGCTCAGTTGGAGGCCAGCAGCTTCAGCTCGGGGTGGGCCGTGCCGCCCTCGATCGCCGTGGAGGAGATGTGGGAGACCACGCGGTCGTCGACGGGGTCGTTCGCGGGGTCGTCGTGCACGACGAGGTGCTCGTACGTCGTCGAGCGCTGGGCCGGGACGCGGCCCGCCTTGCGGATCAGGTCGATGATCTCCAGGCGGTTGGAGCGGTGCTTGGCACCGGCCGAGGAGACCACGTTCTCCTCCAGCATGATCGAGCCGAGGTCGTCCGCGCCGTAGTGCAGGGAGAGCTGGCCGACCTCCTTGCCGGTGGTCAGCCACGAACCCTGGATGTGCTGGACGTTGTCGAGGAAGAGGCGGGCGATCGCGATCATCCGCAGGTACTCGAAGAGGGTCGCCTGGGTGCGGCCCTTCAGGTGGTTGTTCTCGGGCTGGTAGGTGTACGGGATGAAGGCGCGGAAGCCGCCGGTGCGGTCCTGCACGTCCCGGATCATGCGCAGGTGCTCGATGCGCTCGGCGTTGGTCTCGCCCGTACCCATGAGCATGGTGGACGTCGACTCCACGCCCAGCTTGTGCGCGGCCTCCATGATCTCCAGCCAGCGCTCGCCGCTCTCCTTCAGCGGGGCGATGGCCTTGCGGGGGCGCTCGGGCAGCAGCTCGGCGCCGGCACCGGCGAAGGAGTCGAGGCCCGCCTCGTGGATCCGGGTGATGGCCTCCTCGACCGACACCTTGGAGATACGGGCCATGTGCTCGACCTCGGAGGCGCCCAGCGAGTGGATCACCAGCTGCGGGAAGGCGTCCTTGATGGCCTTGAAGTGCTTCTCGTAGTACTCGACGCCGTAGTCCGGGTGGTGGCCGCCCTGGAACATGATCTGGGTGCCGCCCAGCTCGACGGTCTCCGCGCAGCGGCGCAGGATGTCGTCGAGGTCCCGGGTCCAGCCCTTGGCGGTGTCCTTCGGAGCCGCGTAGAAGGCGCAGAACTTGCACGCCGTGACGCACACGTTCGTGTAGTTGATGTTGCGCTCGATGATGTACGTGGCGATGTGCTCGGTGCCGGCGTACTTGCGGCGGCGCACGGCGTCGGCGGCGGCGCCGAGGGCGTGCAGCGGGGCGTCGCGGTAGAGGACGAGCGCCTCCTCCGGGGTGATCCGCCCACCGGCGGCGGCACGGTCGAGGACGGACTGAAGGTCGGCCTTCTCGGACACCGGGCGTCCCTTTCGTCAAGGGTTGTGGACGGACCGAACCAGCCTACGCCAGCGGTTTCCACCGCCTGCCTTCAGGCCGCGTACGCGCCGATCAGCAGCCCGGCGAAGGCACCGGTCATCAGGAACGGGCCGAACGGGATCGCCGTCTTGCGCCCCGCCCGCCGGGCGACGACGAGCGCGCCGCCGTAGAGCGCGCCGAGCAGGAAGCCGGCGAAGGTGCCGAGCAGCACGGTGGGCCAGCCGTACCAGCCGAGGACGGCACCCATGCCCACCGCCAGCTTCACATCGCCGAAGCCCATGCCGGCCGGGTTGATGCGGTACAGCGCGTAATAACCGCCGCCGAGCGCGAGGGCGCCGTAGAGCGCGGTGAGCCAGTGGCCGGCGTGCTCGGGCAGCAGCGCGGTGAGGCCCAGCAGGGCGAGCGCGGCGGCGGCGAGCGGCAGGGTCAGCGGATCGGGCAGCCGCTGCACCCGGAGGTCCACCGCGGCCAGCAGCACCCCGACGGGCGCGAGCAGCAGCCAGACCGCCAGCTCGGGCCGGGTGCCGGTGGCGGCCGCGAGGGCGGCACAGGTCAGGGCGGTGCCGGTGGCGAGGAGGAGGGCGGAGGGTGCGTACGCGCCCGCGTGCTCCTCCGCGTTCACCCCGGGCGTGCGGCTCGCCCCGCGCGTGCGGCTCGTCCCGCATGTCCCGCACGTCGCCCCTCCGAGCCACCCGCGGACCGGGTGGCCGTCCGGGCACCGGTCCCGCCAGGGCTCCCCGGACGGGACGGCGAAGCGGTACGCGGCCCGGGGCAGCAGTGCGCCCGCCACCGCGCCCCACAGTGCCGCGATGAGCACCAGCACCCCCGTGGTCACCCCGGCCGCGCTCATGCGGCGGGGTCTTCCGTCGAACTCACCGTGCTGCGCAGTGCCATGGCGGGTGTCCTCGCGGGTTGCCGGAAGTGCGCCGAGCAGCCTACGGACATCCGGCCGCCGCGTGCACCCGGATCCGGCTCGAGGGGCGGGGCGGCGCCCGCTAGCGGATCCTTGACATCCGCGACACGGGGTTGCCTTCGGCCGAACTGTCCGAGGTGTACTTCAGATCGTCCCCGACCGGTGTCAACTCCACCTGGTGCGGGGCCGGGTTGCAGCCGGCGTGGTTGCCCTCGGCGCCCTTCGAGGTGGCCAGGATCTGAGTACCGGTCACCTTCTCGAGGGTGAGGATGTCGGTGCAGACGGCGCCGATCTGGTCGGTCTGCCGCAGCCGTCCCAACTCCTCGCCCGGCTCCGCCCGGTGGACGGTGAGCCGGAAGGTCCCCATGGGCAGGCTGCCGCCGAGACCGGTGGCCGGGCCCTCCCAGGTGCCGAGGTAGCGGTCCGGGATCTTGGCGGGCTGGGCACTTGCGGTGCCGGAGCCGCCGGCCGAGGGGCTGCTGGTGGCGGGACCGCTGGCGGCGGGCCCGTCGGTGGCCGCGGTGCTCGCGGCGGACCCGCTCGGCGCCGTGGAGTACTCGGTGCCGCTGCCGGCGTTGGTGTCTTCGCCGCCGTCGAACCAGGGGCGCAGCAGGACGCCGAGCCCCAGGGACGCCGCGGCCAGCGCACCGGCGACCGCCAGCGCCACCGTGCAGCTGACCCGGCGCCCCCGGCCGCCCTGTGCGGGCGCGGAGGTCGCCGCCACGCTGAGGGAGACCCGCCCGGGAGGCGGCACATCCTGCGGTGACGGCACGGCGGTCGGCACTCCGGCCATACCGGACCCGGCGGTCGGCACCCCGGCCATCCCGGACCCGGCGGTCGGCGCCCCCGAGCCCGTCCCGGACCCGACGAGCGGCACCCCCGCATCCACCCCCGCACCAGCCGCCGGCACCCCCGAGCCCATCCCCGAACCAGCCGTCGACACCCCCGAACCCGCCGTCGACGCGCCCGCATCCGCCCCCGAACCCGCCTCCGACGCGCCCCGGCCCGCTCCGGAACCGGCGGCCACCGCCCCCGAGTCCCCTCCGGGACCCATGACGGGCGCGGGGCCGAACTCGCCGGCGCCGGCAGCAAAGACCGCCGGTGAAGCGTCTGCCGGGTCGCCCACCGAAGGGCTCGTGAACGCCACGGGTCCCGACCGCACCGCCTCCCCCGTGTCGAGGTTGAGCAGGCGTACGGCGCTGCGGCTGACCTGTTCCACCAGGTGGCCCGGCAGCCAGCCGCCCGCGATCAGCCGGTCGGCGCCCTCGGGGGCGAGCCGTCGGCCCACGTCGGCGGGTTCGGGCCGGGCGGCCGGGTCCTTGGCCAGGCAGGCCGCCACCACCTCCCGCAGCTCACCGACGAGGGAGCCGAGTTCGGGCTCCTCGTGGACGACCTTGTAGAGCAGCGCGGCCGAGGAGTCGCCCCGGAAGGGCGGTTCGCCGGTGGCCGCGCAGGCGAGGACGGCGCCGAGGGAGAAGACGTCGGCGGCGCCGGTGACGCCCTTGCCGAGGATCTGCTCGGGCGACATGTAGCCCGGGGAACCGATCGACACACCGGTGGAGGTCAGGGACGCCGTACCGTCCACGGCCCGGGCGATGCCGAAGTCGATGAGAAGGGGGCCGTCCAGGGTCAGCAGGACGTTGGACGGCTTCACGTCCCGGTGGACCAGACCCAGTTCGTGCACGGCCGTCAGCGCCTCGGCGAGGCCCGCGCCCAGGGCCCGTACGGAGTGCGCGGGCAGCGGTCCGCTGTCGGTGACGGCCGCCGCGAGGGACGGGCCGGCCGCGTAGGCGGTGGCGACCCAGGGCACCGGGGCGTCCGGGTCCGCGTCCAGGACGGGCGCGGTCCAGGCACCGCCGACCCGGCGCGCGGCCTCCACCTCGCGCCGGAACCGGGCGCGGAACTCCTCGTCCAGGGCGAAGTGCGGGTGCACGATCTTCACCGCGACCGTGCGGCCCCCCGTGCTGCGGCCGAGGTAGACCCGGCCCATGCCGCCGGAACCGAGCCGGCCGAGCAGCCGGTAGGGACCGACCTCGGCCGGCTCGTCAGCTTCCAGCGGCTGCATGGCGCACTCTCCCCCCCCGACGCCTCGTGTGCAGCAGCGTAGTGATTCGTGGTTACGGCCGCAGCAGGTCCACCTTCACATCCGCCGGGAAGCCCGTCGTCGGGCCCACCCTGCGGGCGAACTCGGCGACGGCCCGCAGCTGCGGGGCGCCGAAGCTGAAGTCGAGGGTGGTGAAGTACTGCTCCAGGGTCGCCTCGTCGAAGGCCTCCCAGCGGGCGGCCTGCTCGGCCACCTTGCCGACCTCCTCCAGGGAGAGGTTGCGGGAGGCGAGGAAGGCCTCGTGGACCTTGCGGGTGATGGACGGTTCGCGTTCCAGGTAGTCCCGGCGGGCCGCCCAGACCGCGAAGACGAACGGCAGACCGGTCCACTCCTTCCAGAGGGCGCCGAGGTCGTGCACCTGGAGGCCGTAGCGCGGGCCGTCGAGGAGGTTCGCGCGCAGGGCGGCGTCGCCGATGAGGACGGCGGCGTCGGCCTCCTGCATCATCAGGCTGAGGTCGGGCGGGCAGGTGTAGTAGTCGGGGCGGACCCCGTAGCGCTCGGCGAGGAGGAGCTGCGCCAGGCGGACGGACGTGCGGGAGGTCGAGCCGAGGGCGACGCGGGCGCCGTCCAGCCGGTCCAGCGGGACCTGGGAGACGATCACGCACGACATCACCGGGCCGTCACAGCCGACGGCGATGTCCGGGAAGGCGACGAGGTCGTCGGCGTTGCGCAGGAACTCGACCAGGGTGACGGGGCCGATGTCGAGGTCGCCGCGCACGAGCTGCTCGCTGAGCTTCTCCGGGGTGTCCTTGGTCAGCTCGAAGTCGAGGAGCGTGCCGGTTCTCGCGAGCCCCCAGTAGAGGGGCAGGCAGTTCAGGAACTGGATGTGGCCGACGCGCGGCCGGGTGCGAGCATTGTCCACATCGCGAGACTAGACCCCGTGCGGTACGGTGCCGGGACCGACCCCGCCGCCAAACGGGCTAGCGAGTGTTCAAACATCCGGGTGAAGTGATCTTGACCTCTATTGCTTTCGGCTGCCTGCGTGCTAGGCTCGCCGCAAGTTGCAGTTTGGTTTCCCTTGCAGTACAGAGCCTGCGGAGCATGTGACCGCGGGCTCTCGTCGTTTTCAGACGAATGCAGTTGTGCAGCACCGTTTCGCACGTGCAGGTTCTGGAGCAGGGCAACCCTTTTGAGCCCAAGGAGGGCTTATGGCTACCGGAACCGTTAAGTGGTTCAACGCCGAAAAGGGCTTTGGCTTCATCGCCCAGGAGGGCGGCGGCCCCGACGTCTTCGTTCACTACTCCGCGATCAACGCGAGCGGCTTCCGCTCCCTCGAGGAGAACCAGCAGGTGAGCTTCGACGTGACGCAGGGCCCGAAGGGTCCGCAGGCGGAGAACGTCACCCCCGTCTGATCACTGCCTGATCGCAGAACCTGAGTGCAGTACCCAAGGAGCCCCGCGCCGTAAGGCAAAGGGGCTCCTGCCTTTTTGGGCCCCGCCCTTTGTGAATTCTCGGCGAATTCTCTACGTGTGCTGCATGACGAGGACGAAGGTCGTGCCCGGCACCAGCGCCTCGTACGAGTGCGCCACATCCCCCCGATAGGTGATGTAGTCCCCGGGATCCAGTTCGACTTCCTCTCCGGCCGGCCCCGCCTTCACCCGGCCGGTACTGACGACCAGGTGTTCGACCGTGCCCGGGATGTGCGGCTCCGACGCGCGCGCCGCCCCCGGCTCCGCCCGCAGGTGATAGATGTCCCGCCGGGCCCCGGGCGGGCTCGCCGAGAGCAGCGTGGCGACGTAGTTGGCCTGCTCCGAGGCGACGGCGGGGCCCTCGCCGGAGCGGATCACCCGGACCCTCGCCACCGGCGGCTCGACCAGCGCGCTGAACGGGACGCCGAGCGCCACCCCCAGCGCCCAGATGGTCTCCATGCTCGGGTTCCCGCTCGCCGCCTCCAGTTGGGACAGCGTGGACTTGGCGATGCCGGCGCGCTTGGCCAGTTCGGACAGGGAGAGCCCGGCGCGGGTGCGCTCCCGCTTCAGGGACGCGGCGATCCACTCCAGGGGGAGCCGGGCGGGTGCGTCGGCCATATCGTTCGCTCCATCGGTACGATCGTTCGCCTTGACGGACAGGGCGACTTCTGTCCATTGTAGAGAACATGCGTTCGCCACAACGAACACCACAGGCCGTCGACTCCTTGCTCCGTGACAGCTCGCTCGTCTGGCTGGCCAGCGGCATCGTCGGCGTGTCCTTCGGCGCCGTCTCCGTCGCCGGCGGGCTGCCGGTGTGGGTGCCGGTGCTCATGTCACTGGTGGTGTATGCCGGATCGGCGCAGTTCAGCGCGGTGGGCGTGCTGCTCGCCGGGGGCGGGCCGGTCGCCGCCGCGGCCACCGGGCTGCTGCTCAACACCCGCACGGCCGCCTTCAGCCTCGCCGTGGCCGAGATCATCGGCACCAGCCGCGCCAGCCGCTTCCTCGGTGCCCATCTGGTCACCGACGAGACGGTCGCCTTCGCCCTCGCCCAGCCCGATCCGGCACGGCGGCGGCGGGCGTTCTGGATCTCCGGGCTCGGCCTGTTCGCCGTGTGGAACCTCGGCGTCCTGGCCGGCGCGCTCGCGGGCAGCGCCCTCGGCGACACCGCCCGCTACGGTCTGGACGCCGCCTTCCCGGCCGTCCTGGTCGCCCTGGTCCTGCCCA
This sequence comes from Streptomyces sp. NPDC031379, assembly GCF_055569615.1. Taxonomy (NCBI): domain Bacteria; kingdom Bacillati; phylum Actinomycetota; class Actinomycetes; order Kitasatosporales; family Streptomycetaceae; genus Streptomyces; species Streptomyces sp. NPDC031379. The sequence continues at coordinate 216,822 of NZ_JBVIIT010000008.1, forward strand.
CCCTGCGCGCGGACGCGACGGTACGGCGGTGCGCCCTGCTCGGCGCCGCCCTGGCCCTGGCGGTCACGCCCGCGGTCCCGGCCGGGGTGCCGGTGCTGCTCGCTCTCGCCGGACTGTTCCTGCACCGTCGCCCGGCCGCCCGGGGAGCCGCCGCATGAACAGCACCGTCGCCGTGATCCTCGCCCTGGCCGTGGGGACGTACGCCTTCCGGCTGGTCGGCCCGGCCCTGCACGGCCGGGTCACCGTCCCGCCCCGCGTCCAGGAACTGGCCTCGGCCGGCGCGGTGGTCCTGCTGGTCGCGCTGCTGGCCACGGGCGCGCTGACCGAGTCCGGCGGCTTCGCGGGCTGGGCCCGCCCCGCCGGGGTCCTGGTGGGCGCGGCCCTCGCCTGGCGCCGTGCGCCCTTCGCCGTCGTCGTCCTCGCCGCGGCGGCGACGGCGGCACTGCTGCGGCTGGCGGGGATGGGCTAGGGGTCTTCGTCCGGATCAGCCCGGGTCCGCGACGCCCGGCACGGCCTGATCCGACCTGATCCGACGAAACCCCCTAGGCCGCCTTCCGCCAGACCGTCAGATCGCCCGTCAGGAAGGCGATGTCCGGCATCGCGGTCGACTTCGTCTGGATCACGTACAGGCCGATGTTGCCCTCGGTGTCCTTCACGCAGAACTCGGAGCCGGGCGCCGCCGCGGCCAGCGTCCAGCTGTGCCGGGTGGCGCTCCTGAGCATGAGACGGCACATGTCGAGCGTGGTGCCGTGCCCGCCGAAGATCTGGACGAACACGGTGCTGTCGCTCTTCAGCTCGCAGCCGGGTGTCCGACAGTCGAAGCGGATGTCGCCCTTGCGGTCCTTCCGTTCGGGGTTCTCGGCCTTGAGGCTCAGCGAGGTCTTCGCGTCCAGCCATACCGGGGCGAAGGCCTCCGGCCGCGGGTCCCGGGGCGAGGCCGAGGCGGACGCCGCGTCGCCGGATGCGCCGTCACCGGCCCCGGCCGCCGACGAGTCCGCCGGATCCGATGAATCCGAGGAGGACCCCGGCGAGGATGCCGACGACCGTGCGGCCGGTCCCGTGGCGGACGTCTTGGACCCGGCCGTGTCCCGCTCTCCGCGCCGGTCCTTCGCGTCCATGACCGACCATGCCAGGGCCGCCACCAGCAGCGCGCCTCCCGCCACACCGGCGGCCGTGATCAGCGCGGTGCGCCGCCTGCGGGCCTTCCGTTCCTCCGGTGCCGGCTGCGGCCACCCGGCCGGCGGCCGCGGGTACGCGATCAGCGGCTGCGGGACGACCGGGGTGGGGTCCGGGGCCGGAGCCGGGACCGCGACCTCCGGCCCGGTGATCTCCCGCCACACGGCGGGCCCGCCACCGGCGTCGGCGTCGCCTCCCAGCCGCTGCCGGCACCACTCCACGACCTCCGCCGGGGTGGCCCGCTCGGCGGGATCGGCGGCCAGGCACCGGGCGAGCAGTGGACGCAGCGGCTCGGGCAGCAGGGACAGGTCGGGTTCGGAGTGCACGATCCGGTACAGCACGTTGAGGGCCGGGCCGTCGCCGTAGAGCGGTCTGCCCAGCGCGGCGAACGCAGCGGTCTGGGCGAGCGCGAAGACGTCGGTCGCCCCGGTGACCTCGCCCCCGGCCGCCTGCTCCGGAGCCATGAACGAGGGCGTGCCGATGGTGCCCCCCGTCGCCGTGTACGCGGTCCCGTCGGCGGCCAGCGCGATACCGAAGTCGATCACTCGCGGTCCGTCGGCGGCCAGCAGTACGTTCGACGGCTTCAGGTCCCGGTGCACGATGCCCGCGTCATGGATGGCCCCCAGCGCCTCGGCCACCCCCGCCATCAGCCACAGCACCGCCGGCACCGGCAGCGGCCCACGCCGGGCCACCGCCTCCGTCAGGGAGGGCCCGGGCACGTACAGCGTGGCCAGCCAGGGCGGTACACCGTCCGCGTCCGCGTCGATCAGTTCGGCGGTGTACGCGCCCCGGACCTGCCGGGCCGCCTTGATCTCCCGGCCGAAGCGCCGCCGGAAGTCCGGGTCGTCCGCCAGTTCAGGCCGCACCACCTTGATCGCCACGGGCCGGCCGCCCTGGGTGTGCGACAGGTAGACCCGGCCCATGCCGCCGGCCCCCAGTCGGGCGGCGAGCCGGTACCCGGCCACCACCGGTGGGTCGTCCGCCTGCAGTGGCTGGAAGACGTCCGTCGCATGGTCCATCGGCCCACTACCCCCCGCTCAGATGCATCGGCCAAGGGCAGCAGACTAAAGGGGGTGTCGGTGCGGCCCGCTACGGTCCCTCCCCGTGACCGGCACCGAGGACTTCCTGACCGTCACCCGCACCTTCTACGACACCGTCTCCGAGGACTACGCCGACCACTTCCGGAACCCCCTCGCCGCCCGGCCGCTGGAGCGGGCGCTGCTCGGCGGGTACGCCGAACTGGTCGGCCCCGAGGGCGCCGTGGCCGCCCGGAAGCCCGCCGAGGGCTGAGGACCCGAGGGCGGCCGGTCCTCAGCGGGCGGCGGCCCGGCACTCCACGACCGTGTCCGCGAAGGCCCGGGCCGGCGGGCCGAGCGCGTCCCAGCGGCGGACCGCCCAGCCCACGGGGAGGGGCCGGAGTCCGGGGAGGGGGACGAGCCGCAGCGGGCCCTCGCCGGGCACGGGCAGGCCGGGTACGGCGGGCACGACCGCCCGGCCCACGCCCAGTTCGGCGAGCAGCAGGGCGGTGTCCCAGTCGGCCACGCTCGGCTCGTAGGCGAAGCGGACACCCCGCTCGGCACACGCGGCGTCGAGGTGGGCGGCGGAGGTGGAGTTCGGCGGGAGCCGGATGAGGCGCGTGCCGGTCAGTTCGGCCGCGTCGAGGCGGGCGCGTCCGGCAAGGGGGTCGTCGGCCCGGACCGCGAGCACCCAGGGCAGTTCGACGACCGTCCGCTGCTCGATGCCGCGCACCGGCGGGCCGATGGTGATCCAGGCGAGGTCGAGGGTGCCGTCCGCGAGGGCGTCGAAGGTGCCGCGGCCCGAACTGACCGTGCGGAACTCGAGGTTCACCTTGGGGTGGCGGTGGCGGAAGGTGACGACCGCGTCCGACATGAAGTGCCGGACGGTGGTGGCGCCGGTGGCGACGCGGACGTGTCCGCTGTGGCCGTCGAGGAGATCACGCAGGTGCCGTACGGCGAGGTCGAGGCCGGAGATGCCCTCGGCCGCGGCGGCCTCCAGTATGCGGCCGGCCTGGGTCGGCACGACGCCTCGCGGCTGGCGCTCCAGCAGCGCCACGCCGGTCTCCCGCTCCAGCCGCCTGACGTGCTGGCTGACGGCCGACTGGGTGCAGCCGAGGTCGCGGGCGACGGAGCTGAGGCTGCCCGCGCGGCATACGGCCACGAACACACGGAGGTCGTCCAGGGTCACAACACCCAAGCTAACACTTGGGTTTGGCGAGAAAACCCAAGGATTGACTGGCTTCAGGCGGCGTACGAGGATCGTTCCCGGGCCGTGACCGACCCAGGCGGCAACCCGCTCCGCGCCCCCGCCGAGTCCGGACAGAGGTGGGACCGGCAAGGAGCGGGTGCCGACCGACAGTCCGCCGGGCGAGCGGACCGGGCAGCGGGCCTCAGCGCTGGTACAGGCCCTCCACCGCGCTCGCGAAGTCCCGCGTGATCTGCTCCCGCCGCAGCTTCATCGAGGGCGTCAGATGACCGGCCGCCTCGGTGAAGTCGCCGGGGAGCACGGCGAACCGGCGGATGGACTCGGGCCGGGACACCAGCCTGTTGGCCTCGTCGACCGCGCGCTGGAGGACGGCCGCCAGCTCGGGGTCGTCCAGCAGGAGTTCGGGTGGCACCGGATGCTTGCCGATCATCTGGCGCCAGTGGGTGATGCCGTCGGAATCGAGGGTGATCAGGGCGGCGACGTACGGACGGCCGTCGCCGACGAGCATGACCTGGGAGATCAGCGGGTGCTGGCGCAGCCAGTTCTCCAGCGGGGCCGGGGCCACCGACTTGCCGCCCGCGGTGATCAGCAGCTCCTTCTTGCGGCCGGTGATGGTCAGATAGCCCTCGTCGTCCAGCTCGCCTAGGTCGCCGGTGGGCAGCCAGCCGTCCCGGGTCGCGGGGACGACTCCGCCGGCCTGCGGATCCCAGTAGCCGCGCAGCACGTGGTCGCCGGCGATGAGGATCTCGCCGTCCGCCGCGATCCGTACGCGGGTGCCGGGCAGGGGCCAGCCGACCGTGCCGAGGCGGGGTTTGAGCGGCGGGGTGACCGTCGAGGCGGCGGTGGTCTCGGTCAGGCCGTAGCCCTCGAAGATCTCGATGCCGGCGCCGGCGTAGAACGCGGCGAGACGCCGGCCGAGGGGGGAGCCGCCGCAGATGACGTACCGGACGCGGCCGCCCATGGCGGCCCGGATGCGGCGGTAGACGAGCGGGTCGTAGAAGGTGCGGGCCGTCTTCAGGGCGCGGCCCGGGCCGTTGCCGGTGCCGGTCTGCCGGGCCTCGACCGCCTCGCCGTAGCGCTGGGCCACGGCCGCCGCCCGGTCGAAGACCGCCACCCGGCCGCCCGTCTCGGCCTTGGCCCGCGCGGAGTTGTAGATCTTCTCCAGCATGTAGGGGATGGTCAGCAGGCAGGTGGGCTGGAAGGCGGCCAGGTCCGGGAGGAGGTCCTGCGCCGCCAGGCTCGGCGCGTGGCCGAGGCGGACGCGCGCGCGGACACAGGCGATGGCCACCATCCGGCCGAAGACGTGGGACATCGGCAGGAAGAGGAGGACCGACGGCTCGTCGTTCTGCGCCTTGAACACCGGGTAGAGCAGTTCGATGGCGTTGTCGACCTCGGCGAAGAAGTTGCCGTGCGAGAGGGCGCAGCCCTTGGGGCGGCCGGTGGTGCCCGAGGTGTAGATGAGCGTGGCGAGGGTGTCCGGGCCGAGCATGCCCCGGCGTACGGCCACCTCCCCGTCCGGTGTCTGGGCGCCCGCCTCGGCGAGGCGCTCCACGTGGTCCTGGTCCATCACCCAGACATGCCGGAGGTCGGGCAGGTGCTGCAGCTCGGGACCGATGGCGGAGGCCTCGCCGGCGGTCTCGGCGATCAGGGCGACCGCTCCGGAGTCGTGCAGGATCCAGCGGGTCTGGAAGACGGAGGAGGTGGGGTAGACGGGGACGGTGACCAGGCCGGCCGCCCAGGCGGCGAAGTCGAGCAGGGTCCATTCGTACCGGGTGCGGGCCATGACGGCGATCCGGTCGCCCGGCTGCAGTCCCTCGGCGATCAGTCCCTTGGCCACCGCGAGCACCTGCTCGGCGAACCGCGCGGCCGTGACGTCCGCCCAGCGGCCGTCGGGCGCGCGGCGGCTGAGGGCGACGGCGCCGGGGTCCGCCTCGGCGTTCTCGAACGGCAGGTCGGCCAGCGAGCCATGGGTGACCTGCGGCGCGAACGGCGGTACGGACGCCTCGCGTACGACGCCGTCCAGCCGCCTGATCTCCGGCTCCACCAGGACCGGGCGGCCGTCGTAGTCGACGGCGGAGACCGGGGCGCCGGAGGAGACGGGGGCGTTCGGGTACGGGGTGGACACGGGCGGCTCCTCGGACGTGCAGCGGTGCACGGCTTGCTGCATGACGTACGTGCCTCGCACACCGAGGCGTTCACCGGCGGCGGGCCGCAGAAAGGGGTTACCGACGGTTAGGCAGGTGATCGTACGGGCCCACTGTGAGGGCCTTGTGCGGGTTCGGGGATGGTCCGGGGCCGGGGATGTGCAGCCTCGGGGGTTATGTGAGGGGGGTTCAGCTTTGCGGGTCCGCCGCGACCTGCTCCTCCTCACCACAGTGGCTCACCTAGCCTTACCTTCGGTAACCTTACTCCAGAGTAAGCATTTTGGAGCCCCTCGGAAACCGAGTCGCGGGAGTTGCACATGGCCGACCGAGAGCCTGCCGGGGACGCGCCGGGCGCCGTCACCCTGGCCACCGCCCCCACGCTGGCCCCGCTGCTGGCCCGGGGCGCCCTGCGCTCCCCCTTCAAGCGCCCCGCCCCGGGCGCGGACTTCCCGCGCACCCGCCTCGTCCTGCCCGGCCTGCGCGTCGACCTGGCGAAGCTGGCCGCGTACGAGCGCGTGTGCGGCTTCGCCACGGGTGCCGTCGGCGGTACCGGCGCGGACGCGCTGCCCGTCACCCACCCGCACGTCCTCGGCTTCCCGCTGGCCATGCGCCTGATGAGCGGACGGGACTTCCCGCTGCCGCTGCTGGGCCTGGTCCACACGTCCATCGAGATCGTCCGCCACACCGAACTGCCCGCTTCCGGGGAGTACGAACTCGCCGTGCACATCGACGGCCTGGCCCCGCACCGGCGCGGCACCGAGGCCACCGTGGTGACCGGGCTGCGCTCCGGCGGCGACCTGGTCTGGGAGTCCCGCAGCACCTACCTGGCCCGGCACCGCACCGAGGGCGGTACGGAACCCGAGGCACACATGGACGAGGCACACGTGCACGACACCCACGACGCCCACGACACCCCGCTGCCCGCCGTCGCCGAGTGGCGGCTGGCCGGGGATGTGGGGCGCCGGTACGGCGCGGCCTCCGGCGACCGCAACCCCATCCACCTGCACCCGCTCACCGCCCGCCTCTTCGGCTTCCCGCGGGCCGTCGCGCACGGCATGTGGACCGTGGCCCGCTGTCTGGCCGCCCACGGCACGCCCACCGCGGCCGTGGTCCGGGCCCGCTTCCGGGCGCCGGTGCTGCTCCCGGGCACGGTGGTGTACGGCGCGGACGGCACCGGCCGCTTCGAACTGCGGGGCGCGGGCGGACGGCTGCACGTCACGGGTGAGGTGCGGCCTTCACCACGGTGAACGACGGCACCAATGCGCCAACTCCCTTTTGGGGTACGCACGTTGCCTCGATGAAAGCCGCCCTCGTTCCTAGCATGTACACAGCAGGCAACCAGACGGGGGAACCATGGAACCGACCGAACTCGTGTCGCACGCCGTGAGAGTGGTGACCGGCCTGGCCGGGGGTGCGGCCACCGCTGCCGCCACCGGAGCGGGGCAGGCCGTCACCGACCTGGTACGCCGGCGGCTCGCCGGTACGCCGTCGGGACAGGCGGCCCTGGCGGCCGTGGACGACCGGCCCGACGATCCGGCGGCCGCCGACGGACTGCGCGACGAGCTGGTGGCCACGGTCGCGGCCGACCAGGACTTCGCCGCCGCGCTGGACACGGCCCTCGCCCCGGTCCTCGCCGGGCCGCGACCCGCGGAGCCGCCCGGACAGCACATCCGGAACAGTGTGGTGATCGGCGGCGGAGCGCGGGTCCGCGGCAACACCATCGCGCTCGGCCCGGTGCACTTCGACCGGACGCCCGCGGGCCGCACCGCCCTCGGGGCTCTCTGTGTGCTGGTGGCCGCCTTGGTGGCGCTCGTGTTCTACGGCGGCGTCCAAGTCCTGGACGACGGCTCACCGGACTCCCGGGCCGCAGGCGGGGCGGCCTCCGGGGGGCAGGGCCGGCAGGAGGCCGGGACCGGCCACGACGCGGCGGACGGTGGCGACAGTGAGGCGCGACGGCTCCCCGACGCCTACGCCCTGCGCGACGTCCTGCCGGACGCGACGAGCCTGCCGTCGGGTTGGACGGAGAGCGACGCGCCCACCGTGGGCGTCTCCTCACAGGACGACGGCTCGGAGTTCCAGGGCACGGCCACCTACTTCGGCCGGTACGGCATGACGACCCGGTTCGCGGTGTTCTCCTACCCGGACGCGAGCACGGCCCGGTCGGCCTTCGACGCGAAAGCCGAGGAGGTGGGGAGCCAAGGCGCGCGGGCGCTGACCATGCCGCAGGTAGGGGACCAGGTCAGGGCGTTCGTGGTCTCGACGAGCCGGGGGGACGCCTACGTCACCGAGACCAGCCGCAGCACGATGGTCCGCACCGGAACCGTCCTCACGCTCGTCACCGGCGAGGACAACGAGAGCCGTAGCTACACCAGCGACGACCTCGAGAGCCTCACCCGGCTCCTGTCCGACCGCGCCCGGACGGCTCAGGCGGGCTGAACGGCCGGTGGCGGGCTCCAGGGCCGGCCGTCCATGAGGTTGCCCAGACCCGACCAGGCGAAGTTCATCAGCGTGGCCGCCGCCTGGCGGGCGGTGACACGGGACGTGGCGTTGGCCCAGGCGGCGAGCGACTCCGCCGCTCCGACCAGCGCCTCGGCCAGCCCGGCGACCTCGTGCTCGGGCAGGTCCGGGTCCCGGTGGGCCTCCCGGGCCGCGACCGCGATCAGCCGGGTCGCGAAGGCGACGATCTCCTCGCGCATCGCGGCGACCTCGGCCGCGAACGGCTCACCATGGGTGCGGGCCTGCAGATGCAGCACGGACCACGCGTCGGGATGCTCGGCGGTGTGCGCGAAGAACGCCTGCAGCCCGTCCCACAGTTGCCGGTCGGCGGGCAGGTCCGGCCGCACACCGGCGCGCACGGCCTCGGTCAGCGCGGCCGCCTCCCGGCGGATGCACGCCGTGAAGAGGTCTTCCTTGGAGTTCAGGTACAGATACACCAACGGCTTGGACACGCCCGCCAGTTCGGCGATCTCGTCCATCGACGCGGCCATGTACCCCCGTCGGCCGAAAATCCGTACGGCGGCGTCGAGCATCTGTTGCTCCCGCACCGCACGCGGCATCCGTTTGGTCTTCACGGCACCCATGGGGCAAGACTAATTGCGACCGGGGGCGCCGGGAGCCGTGTACTCGGTCAGGAGGGCTGGCCCTGGGCGTGGGCGGTGTCGTCGGCGCCGTCCTCCTGGCTGCGGTTGGCGTCCAGGTTGGCCTTGATCCGGTCGACCCTGCCCGCGACCTGCACCGAGGCCCGCTCCCGCTCCTTGCGCAGCACCGCCCAGCTGATCGGCGCCGAGAGCACCATGGCGAGCAGCAGGACCCACAGGAAGTTGGCGTCGCCGTAGCCGCGCGGGAAGATGCCGGAGTAGACGGCTCCCCAGACGACCACGAGGCAGCCGGCGAAGATGCCGAGGCGCATCAGCGTGTAGCGGAGCATCTCAATCCACTCTTCCGTGTCGTACGGTCCGAAAACCCATATCGGGCATCGTCCAGTGAAGCACGCCGGGCCGGTGATCTTGGCAGGGGGTGGGGGCGCCTCACGCGAGCGGCAGCAGCATGGTGATGTCGTCGCGGTCGTCGCCAGGGGCCACCCGGATGGCGTCGGGCACCCTGCCGACCTCCTTGTAGCCGCAGGAGGCGTAGAAGTGCTCCAGGCCGAGGCCGCCCCGGCAGGTGAGCCGTATCGCGTCGATGCCCTCGAAGGCGCGCGCCGCGTCCGCGGCGGCCGCCAGCAGGTCGCGTCCGTATCCCTTGCCCTGGTGCCGGGGGTGGACCATCACCGTGTAGAGCCACACCCAGTGCCGCTGCAGCCGGTGCGTGTTGAAGGAGAAGAACGCGGTCGCGGCCACCTCCCCCGCCTCGTCGTGCCCGACGAGCAGCCGGTGCCGGGCCTCCGCCATGGCCACGAGGTGCTTCACCAGCTCGGGGCGGATGTCCTCCGGGGTCACGGTGGGCACGAAGCCGACCGCGCCGCCCGCGTTGGAGACGTCCGTCCACAGCTCGAGGACGCCGTCGCGCAGGGCGGGGGTGAGGGCGGGATCCAGCGTAAAGGTAAGGGGCATAGGCGCATGGTATCTATTACGCCAGTGCGCGTGCAGCCACTTCCAGATCGGCCACCAGCCCCCGGTAGGCACCCTCCCGGTCGTCCGCCCGCAGCACGGACGACGGGTGCACCGTGGGCACCAGCCGCTCCGCCCGCCCGTGGATCTCCCGCTCCAGTACGGTCCCGCGCACCTCGCCCACCCGGAACGACGAACCGAGCAGCGCCCTCCCGGCCGTCGCCCCCAGCACCACGATCAGCTCCGGCTCCACGATCGCCAGCTCGGCCGCGAGCCACGGCCCGCACGCGGCCGTCTCCCGCAGGCTCGGCGCCTTGTGGATGCGGCGCTTGCGCGGCTCGGCCCGGGTGAACTTGAAGTGCTTGACGGCGTTGGTGACGTACGCCTCGGCGGGATCGATGCCGGCCTCCGCGAGCGCCCTGTCCAGGAGCTTGCCGGCGGGGCCGACGAACGGCCTGCCCTGGCGGTCCTCCTGGTCACCGGGCTGCTCCCCGACGAGCATCACGCGGGCGTCCGCGTTTCCGGCGCCGAAGACGGTCTGCGTGGCGTCGCGGTGCAGGGGGCAGCCCCGGCAGCCGGCGGCGGCTTCGCGGAGAGTGGACAGGGTGGGGTGGTCCGGCACGAAGGGCTCCGCCGTGTAGGCGTCCTCGGGGGTCTTCGTGGTGGCCATGGACGCCGGGTACCCCTCGGTCACCTGGGGAACCGAGGGGGGCGTCCGGGCGAATCACACCCGCATCGGCTGGGGGGAGTCGCGACGCGCCGGGTCGGAACCCTCGTACTCGCGGATGATCTCGTAGCGCGTGTTGCGCTCCACCGGGCGGAAGCCGGCGTCGCGGATCAGGTCCAGCAGGTCCTCACGGGTCAGCTTGTTCGGCGTGCCGAAGTTGTCCGCGTCATGCGTGATCTTGTACTCGACGACCGAGCCGTCCATGTCGTCGGCACCGTGCTGGAGGGCCAGCTGGGCGGTCTGCACGCCGTGCATGACCCAGAAGACCTTGACGTGCGGGACGTTGTCGAAGAGGAGCCGGGAGACGGCGAAGGTCTTCAGGGCCTCGGCGCCGGTCGCCATCTGGGTGCGGGCCTGAAGGCGGTTGCGGACCTTGCCGTCCTTCATGTCCACGAAGTCGTGCTGGTAGCGCAGCGGGATGAAGACCTGGAAGCCGTTCGTCTCGTCCTGCAGCTCACGCAGCCGCAGCACGTGGTCGACGCGGTGCCGGGGTTCCTCGATGTGGCCGTAGAGCATGGTGCACGGGGTCTTCAGACCCTTCTCGTGCGCCAGGCGGTGGATGCGGGACCAGTCCTCCCAGTGGGTCCGGTGGTCCACGATGTGCTGCCGGACCTCCCAGTCGAAGATCTCGGCGCCGCCGCCGGTCAGCGACTCCAGGCCCGCGTCGATCAGCTCGTCCAGGATCTCCGACGCCGACAGCCCGGAGATCGTCTCGAAGTGGTGGATCTCCGTCGCCGTGAACGCCTTCAGCGACACGTTCGGCAGCGCGGCCTTCAGCTCCCGCAGCGAGCGCGGGTAGTAGCGCCACGGCAGGTTCGGGTGGAGCCCGTTGACGATGTGCAGCTCGGTGAGGTTCTCGCTCTCCATCGACTTGGCGAGCTTGACGGCCTCCTCGATGCGCATCGTGTACGCGTCCTTCTCGCCCGGCTTGCGCTGGAACGAGCAGTAGGCGCAGGAGGCCGTGCACACGTTGGTCATGTTCAGGTGCCGGTTGACGTTGAAGTGCACGACGTCCCCGTTCTTACGGGTCCGCACCTCGTGCGCGAGGCCGCCGAGCCAGGCCAGGTCGTCCGACTCGTACAGCGCGATGCCGTCCTCGCGGGTCAGCCGCTCACCGGAGCGGACCTTCTCCTCCAGCGCGCGCTTGAGCCCGACGTCCATGCCAACACCTTTCTCCGACAGCCCGACCAACGGTATCCCTAGACCTCTTCCGGCAGCTCGCCGACCCGGTTCTCCCACTTGGTGGAGAGCACGATGGTGGTACGGGTCCGGGAGACGCCCTTGGTGCCGCTCAGCCGACGGATCGTCTTCTCCAGGCCGTCCACGTCCGTGGAGCGCACCTTGAGCATGAAGGAGTCGTCGCCGGCGATGAACCAGCAGTCCTCGATCTCGGGCAGGTCCCGCAGCCGTTGCGCCACGTCCTCGTGGTCCGCGGCGTCCGAGAGCGAGATGCCGATCAGGGCGATGACCCCGAGGCCGAGGGAGGCCGCGTTCACCGTGGCGCGGTAGCCGGTGATGACTCCGGCCGCCTCCAGCCGGTTGATGCGGTCGGTGACGCTGGGTCCCGACAGGCCGACGAGGCGCCCCAACTCCGCGTAGGAGGCCCGGCCGTTCTCCCTCAGGGCCTGGATGAGCTGCCTGTCCACCGCGTCCATGCGATCGAAGCCTTCCGCTGAAGAGTTCCGAAGAGTGATGAGGTACTGCGCCCGGCTCCGCCGGGCCCTACTGGTCGGGCCGGCCGCCGCCCAGGTCGCCCTGCCACCGCCGGTACAGGCCGTGCCCGACGCCCGCCGCGTCCAGCACCCGCCCGGCGACGAAGTCCACCAGGTCCTGGATGTGTGTGGCGCCCGCGTAGAAGGCGGGCGAGGCCGGTACGACCGTGGCACCGGCGTCGTCCAGCGCGACGAGGTGCCGCAGCGTCTGGCCGTTCAGGGGGGTCTCCCGCACCGCGACGACCAGCGTCCGGCGCTCCTTCAGTGTGACGCTCGCCGCCCGCTGGAGAAGGTCCTTGGACAGGCCGAGTGCCACACCCGCCACGCAGGCCGTGGAGGCGGGCACGATGAGCATCCCCTTCGCCGGGTACGAACCCGAGGACGGCCCGGCCGCGAGGTCCCCCGCGCCCCAGTACCGCACCCCGCTGACGTCCACGTCGAAGGTCCCGGGCTTGCCGTCGGCGCCCCGGGCCAGCCATTCGCGCAGGTCGTCCTGCCAGTGGGCGTCACGGAACGGGATCCCCGTCTCGTCCAGCAGCGTCAGCCGCGAGGCCCGGCTGACCACCAGGTCCACCGCTTCCCCCGCCCCCAGCAGCGCCCGCAGCACGGCAGCGGCATACGGCGTCCCGGAAGCTCCGGACACCCCCACGATCCAAGGCGCGCGCTGCGTTTCTCCTGCGTTCACACCTTGAGCGTACCGGCGGGTCGCCCCGCGCTCAGGCCGGGTCGTACGCCCCGGGGGCGGCGGGGAGACGGGCCGGGGCCAGTCAGACGGTCAGACCGCGCACCAGCAGATCGAGCAGCGCGCACACGAACAGGGCAATACCGATGAAGCCGTTGACCGAGAAGAACGCCCGGTTCAGGCGGGACAGGTCGTGCGGGCGGACGATGCGGTGCTCGTAGACGAACGCGCCCGCCACGATCGCGAGGCCCAGCCAGAAGAAGGCACCGGCGTGGGTGGCCAGGGCGTACCAGACGAACAGGGCCGTCGTCACCGTGTGACAGGCCCGCGCGCCCCAGATCGCGGCCGGGATCCCGAAGCGGGCCGGCACCGACATGACACCGATCTCGCGGTCGGTCTCGACGTCCTGGCAGGCGTAGATCAGGTCGAAGCCGCCGATCCAGACGCCCACGGCGAGGCCCAGGACGACCGCTTCCCAGGACCAGGAACCGGAGACGGCCAGCCAGCCGCCGACGGGGCCCATGGCCTGGGCGAGCCCGAGGATGGCCTGCGGGAAGTTGGTGAAGCGTTTCCCGTAGGGGTAGACCACCATCGGGACCACCGCGACCGGCGCCAGGGCCAGGCACAGGGGGTTCAGCAGGGCCGCGGACCCGAGGAAGACCACCAGCGCGACGAGGGCGCCCGTCCAGGCGTGCCGGACGGACATCGCGCCGGTCACCAGTTCCCGGTGCGCCGTGCGCGGGTTACGGGCGTCGATCTCGCGGTCGATGATCCGGTTGACCGCCATCGCGAACGTCCGCAGGCCGACCATGCAGATCGTGACCAGCAGCAGCCGGCCCCAGTGGATGTTCTCGTCCAGGTCGTACATCGCCGTGAGCGAGGCGATGTACGCGAAGGGCAGCGCGAAGACCGAGTGCTCGATCATCACCAGGCGCAGGAACGCCTTGGTGCGTCCCGGCCGGGGGATGGCCGCGGAGGCGGAGCTCACAGGCCGTACTCCTTCCAGCGGCGGTCCACCAGGGCCGCCGTATCCGGGTCCGACAGGACCATGTCCGGCCACCCGCCGTCGCGGGTGTAGCCCTCCTCCGGCCACTTCTTCGTGGCGTCGATGCCCGCCTTGCCGCCCCAGAACTGCTGGTAGGAGGCGTGGTCGAGATGGTCGACGGGACCCTCGACGACCGTGAGGTCACGGGCGTAGTCCGTGTTGCCGAGGGCCCGCCAGGCGACCTCGTGCAGATCGTGGACGTCGCAGTCGGCGTCCACGACCACGATCAGCTTCGTCAGGGACATCATGTGCGCCCCCCAGATCGCGTGCATCACCTTCTGCGCGTGCTTCGGGTACTTCTTGTCGATCGAGACGATCGCGCAGTTGTGGAAGCCGCCGGCCTCGGGCAGGTGGTAGTCCACGATGTCCGGGACGATGATCTTCAGCAGGGGCAGGAAGAAGCGTTCCGTGGCGCGGCCCAGCGGGCCGTCCTCGGTCGGGGGGCGGCCGACGACGATCGACTGGAGCAGCGGGCGCCTGCGCATGGTCACACAGTCGATCTTCAGCGCCGGGAAGGGTTCCTGCGGGGTGTAGAAGCCGGTGTGGTCGCCGAAGGGGCCCTCCGGCAGCATCTCGCCGGGCTCCAGCCAGCCCTCCAGGACGACCTCGGCGTTCGCCGGGACCTGGAGCGGGACCGTCTTGCAGTCGACCATCTCGATCCGCTTGCCCGCGATGAACCCGGCGAAGAGGTACTCGTCGATGTCGCCGGGGAGCGGGGCGGTGGAGGCGTACGTCACCGCCGGCGGGCAGCCGAAGGCGATCGCGACCGGCAGGCGCTCGCCCCGCCGGGCCGCCACCTGGTAGTGGTTCCGGCTGTCCTTGTGGATCTGCCAGTGCATGCCGATGGTGCGCTTGTCGTGGCGCTGCAGCCGGTACAGGCCCAGGTTCCGGATGCCGGTCTCGGGGTCCTTGGTGTGGGTCAGGCCCAGGTTGAAGAAGGAGCCGCCGTCCTGGGGCCAGGTGAAGAGGGCCGGGAGCCGCTCCAGGTCGACCTCGTCACCGTGCAGGACGACCTCCTGCACGGGCGCGTTGTCCGGCTTCACCTTCTTCGGCGGCACGTGCGTCATCGCGCCGAGCTTGCCGAAGGCCTCACGGACGCCGACGAAGCCGTGCGGCAGCTCGGGCCGCAGCAGGCCGCCGATCTTCTCGGAGATCTCCCCGTACGACTTCAGGCCCAGCGCCTTCAGCAGCCGCCGGTCGGTGCCGAAGACGTTCATCGCCAGCGGCATCGCGGAGCCCTTGACGTTCTCGAAGAGAAGCGCCGGTCCGCCGGACTTCTGCACCCGGTCGACGATCTCCCCGACTTCCAGGTAGGGGTCGACCTCGGCCTTGATGCGCTTGAGGTCTCCCTCGCGCTCCAGCGCCCGCAGCAGGGAGCGAAGATCGTCGTAAGCCATGTGCCCCAGTATCGCCGACGGGCCGCTTTGTCCATGCGCCCACCCCTGCCCGGCCGGGGCGCCGGGGGTCGGCCCCGGGGACGGCACAGCGGCCGGCGGCCGCCGCGGACAGGTCACCGGGGCGGCACCGGGGGTCTTCGGGGCGGCTGGGATACTCCTCGGTCATGAGACGTCACCGTCTGCTGCCCGGCCTCGCCCTGCTGTTCGCACTCGCCGCGTGCGCGCCGGGACAGGAGGCGGGCGGCACCTCCGGCTCGCCGCTGACCCGCGTACCGGCCGCCGACCGGCGCGCCGCGCCGGACCTCGCCGGTACCACCCTCGACGGGAAGCCGGTCCGCCTCTCCGACTACCGCGGCAAGGTCGTCGTCCTCAACATGTGGGCCTCCTGGTGCGGCCCTTGCCGTGCCGAGGCGCCCGAACTCTCCCGCGCCCAGCGCCGCTTGTCGGCGAAGGGCGTCCAGGTGCTGGGCCTGGACACGGACGCCGAGCGGGCCGCGGGCCTGGCGTTCCAGCGCGACCACGACCTCGCCTACCCGAGCCTGCACGACCCCGGCAGCCGGCAGCTCGCCCTGCTGCCCCGGGGATACCGGCCCCAGGCGCTGCCGTACACGCTGCTCATCGACCGGAACGGGAAGATGGCGGGGCTGTGTCTGAGCACGCTCACGGAGGAGGAGGTCGGCGAGATCACGCGCCCGCTGTTGCGGGAGAAGGCCCCTGGGGCGGTCAGTCGCGGCTCAGGCAGTGCCCCTTCGGCGGCACCGGCGCGACCAGCCGGCTCAGCTCTATGAGCACGGTGTCGGTCCGCCGGACCGAGTCCGCGAGCGACACCTCCACGGCGGGCCGTCTGCCGTAGGTGACGAGGAGTTTGCGGCCGCCTCGGGACTCGGCCTCGCGCAGCACCCAGTCCACCCCGTCCACGGCGACGCACGGATCCTTCGTCGGGGCCGGCGGGTTCAGGCCGCAGCGCAGCCGCACCGCCCCGTGGCCCCAGACCGCGAGTCCTTCGAAGGTGATCCGGTCGCGCCGATCGCCGTCCAGCCGGTCCGGATAGTGGTCGGCGATCCGCGCGCACGCCGGGTCCTTCGCCAACGGGCCCTGCCGCAGGCCGAACACCGGCGAGGACAGCTCCTGGGCCACCAGCACCCCCGCGACGGCCAGGCCGCCCGCGGCCACCCCGGCCGCGGCCCAGGTCCTGCGCCTGCGCACCCTCATCGTCTCGTCCCCCGTTCCCACCCGGCCGACGACCGGCGACCGGCGACCCCCGACGACCATCATGGCCACCCGCTACCCTGGCCCGGTCACCGGGGCCGTCTCACACCGTCGGGAGATCGCACGACCATGCTCAGGTATCTGCCGTTCCTGCTGGTCCTGGCGCTGTGGATCTATGCCTTCGTGGACTGCCTGAACACGCCCGAGGAAGAGGTGCGCCACCTGCCGAAGGTGGTGTGGGTGATCATCATCCTGCTCTTCGGCGAGGTGCTGGTCGGCCCGGTCGCCTGGCTGATCACCGGCAAGGTGCGGCACGCCCCCGCGGACGGCTCCGCCCCCTCGGAAGGGCATCGCGGCACCGCCACCGGCTGGGTCGCCCCCGACGACAACCCCGAGTTCCTGAAGTCCCTGGACAGGACGGACAAGGACGACCCGAAGAACGGCGACTGACCCCGTGGAACTCCGGCTGCTCGTCACCTTCGAGAAGGTCGCCACGGTCCTGAGCTTCACCCGGGCGGCGGCCGAGCTGTCGTACGCGCAGTCCAGTGTGACCAGTCAGGTCCGGGCGCTGGAGGCCTCCCTCGGCGTGGAGCTGTTCGACCGGCTCGGCAGCCGGATCCGGCTCACCGAGGCGGGCGAGCGGCTGCTGCCCTACGCCCGGCAGATCATCGAGCTGGCCGAGGAGGCCCGGGCGGCCGTCACCGAGCCGCAGGAGCCGTCCGGCACCCTGACCGTCGGCACGATGGAGTCGCTGACCTCCTACCGGCTGCCCCCGCTGCTGGAGTACTTCCATCACCGTCACCCCGGGGTGCGGCTCGCCCTGCGGACCACCATCGGCGACGAGACCCGGCAGGCGCTGCGGCAGGGGACGTACGACGTCGGCTTCCTGATGGAGGAGGAGACCGAGCACCCCGGTCTGGACGGCGTGGTGCTGGCGGTGGAGCCGCTGGCGCTGGTCGCGGCGCCCGGACACGCGCTGGCCGGAAAGCCGGTCGCGACGGCCGAGCTGACCGGGCAGGCGCTGCTGGCCACCGAGCCGGGCTGCGCCTACCGGGACCTGTTCGAGCGGGAGCTGTCGGCGCTGGGACCGGTGGAGTTCATGGAGTTCGGCACGATCGAGGCGACCAAGCGTGCGGCGGCGGCCGGCCTCGGGGCCGCGTTGCTGCCCGAGGTGACGGTCGCCGCCGAACTCGCGGAGGGCTCCCTGGTACGGCTCGCGTGGGAGCCGCCGTTCACGCTTCGCACGCAGCTGGCGTGGCGGACCGGGAAGCGGCTTCCGGCGCATGCCCGGCTGTTCGTGGAGCAGGCGCGGAAGCTGGCTTCCGGGCAAGGGTGACCTTGAGGCTGGCCGTCACGATCAGCGGGACGCCCAGCGCCTGGACGAGCCCGATGTGGTGTCCGTACACCGCCCAGTCCATCACCATGGCGACGGCCGGGTAGACGAAGGCGAGTACGGCGATCTTCGCGGTGGGCAGCTGGGCGTAGGCGGCGTACATCAGGACGTACATCACGCCGGTGTGGACGAGGCCGAGCCCGGCCAGCCAGCCCCAGTCGGCGCCGGTGCCCCGCATCGCGCCGAAGTCCGCGAAGGGCAGCAGCAGCGGGATGCCGACCAGGACCTGGACCAGGGCGATCAGGTGCGGGCGTACGCCGGTGATCCGCTTGGTGACCAGCGTGGACAGGCCGTACAGGAGGGCGGCCAGCAGGGCCTGCCCGACGCCGGTCAGATACGACCCGCCGCCCGCGAAGTCGCCCGGTGTGACGCCCGAGACCAGGATCAGGCCCGCGAAGGCCAGCACGATCCAGCCGACCTTGGCGGCGGTGAGGCGCTCACGGAACAGCAGGGCGCCCAGCAGGACCACGTAGAACGGCTGGGTGTGGTAGACGACCGTGGCGACCGAGATCGAGGTGTTCTCGTACGACTGGAAGAGGAGGACCCAGTTGAAGACGATGAACACGCCGCCGAGCACGGCCAGTGCGAAGGTGCGCGCGGTGAAGCCGTGGCCGCGCAGCCAGCCGCGGGCGACGACGTAGGAGCCCAGCGCCAGGGCGCCGAACAGGACGCGGAAGAACACCACGTTGAAGGGCGAGGCACCCGACTCGACGACGAAGAGACCGAGGGTGCCGGAGAGCACCATCGCGGTCGTCAGCTGGGCCGTGCCCTTGTTCTCTGGGGTCATGCCCACGACGTTATGAGCGGCCCGAGGCGCCGGTCCACGCGCCGGCGGGGCGTCCTGCCGATGGCCCCATCGGTGCCGTCGATGGGCGCGGGCCGGAATCAACTGAGCGGTGCCGGGTGTTCGTTGCTGCGAGAGCAGTCGAGTGCCGGAGAACAGCCAACGGGGAGGCGGCCCATGCGCGCGGTGGAGTTCCAGGAGTACGGCGAGCCCGAGGTGCTGAAGGTGGTGACGGCCGAGGTGCCGGAACCCGGGCCGGGACGGGTGAGCATCGACGTGGCCTACGCCGGGGTGAACTTCGCGGATCTGAAGGCCCGCTCGGAGGGGTACCGGGTGCCCGCGCTGCCGTACGTCCCCGGCCTCGAGGTCTCCGGCCGCGTCCGCGCGCTCGGCGCCGGCGTCACCGGCCTGGCCGTCGGCCAGGAGGTGGTGGCGCTGACGGAGGGCGGTGCGTACGCGGAGGTGGTCGTGGCCGACGCGACGACCGTCTTCCCGCTCCCCGCCGGCCTGGACCCGCGGGCCGCGGCCGCCCTGCCGACGGTCCTGCCGACGGCGTACGCGCTGGTCCACTCCGTGGGCCGGTTGCAGCCCGGCGAGACGCTGCTCGTGCAGGGCGCCGCGGGCGGCATCGGCACGGCGGTCGGCCAGCTGGCGCGGGCGGCGGGCGCCGGCGCGGTGTACGGCGTGGTGTCCTCGGCCGCGAAGGCCGCCCACGCCAAGGAGCACGGCTACGACGAGGTGTTCGTCGGCGCCTTCCAGGAGCCGGTGCGCAGGGCGACCGGCCGGGGCGTCGACCTGGTCCTGGATCCCGTCGGCGGCGACACCCTGCGTGCCGGGCTGGCCTCGCTGGCCGTCTTCGGGCGCCTGGTCTCCTTCGGCAACGCCAGTTCCGCCGAGCCGTGGACCGTCGGCCAGCCCGAGCTGTACCCGCTCGGCATCTCCGTCTCCGGCTTCTCCATCCTCACCCTGGCCCGGACCGACCCGGGCGCCCTGCGCCGGCTGACGGCGCAGGCGTTCGCGAAGGCGGCCGACGGGACGGTGACGCTTCCGGTGACGGCCGAGTTCGCCCTGGAGGACGCGGCGCGGGCGCACCGGCTGATGGGCGGACGGACCAGCACGGGCAAGCTGCTGCTGCGCGTGGATGCGTGAGCGGCAGGCCCACGCAGCCCGCGCGTCGGCGTGGCCGTCAGGCATCTGGCGCGCGGTCGCGGCGGAGCCGGGATGAACACCGGGCCGGGCGGAGGAGACACGAGCGGCGGGGGCGCGGGAGGCATGAGCGGCGGCCGGCTCCGGCCCGTGGACCTGGCCCGTTCAGCCGGTCTGTCCACGCAGCAGATCCGCAACTACGAGGACGCCGGTGTGCTGCCCCCGGCCGAGCGCACCGCCTCCGGCTATCGCCGCTTCGGCCCACCGCACCGCCACGCCCTGCTGACGTACCGCTCCCTGGCGCAGGGGTACGGCACCACCACCGCGGCGCGGATCATGCGGTGCGTGCACGCCGGTGACGCCCCGGCCGCCCTGTCCCTGGTGGACGCGGCCCACGCGGCCCTGCACGGCGAGCGGGAGGCCCTGAAGGCGACCCGGGCGGCGCTGGAGAACTTGGCCGAAGATCACCCCTCGCCGCGGTCCGGCGCCCTGCGCGTCGGCGAGGTGGCCGCCCTCCTCGGCGTCCGCACCTCCGCGCTGCGGGTCTGGGAGGACGCCGGGCTGCTCGCCCCGGGCCGCGACCCGGGCACGGGCTACCGCGTCTACTCCCCCGCCGACGTCCGCGACGCCCGCGTGATCCACTCCCTGCGCCGCGGCCACCACCTGTTCGACCAGATCCGCCCGGTCCTGGACGAGCTGCGCCGGGAGGGCAGCCGGAAGGCGCTGCGGGCCGCGCTCGACACCCGCGAGCGGACCCTGACCGCCCGCACCCGGGCGATGCTCCAGGGCGCCGGCGCCCTGGCCGGCTACCTCGACGCCGACCACCTCGGCGCAGCACAGTAAGAACATGGACGAACAGCAGGCCCGCGCCTGGCTCGCCACCGCCGTCGAGGAGGCCCGCACCGGACTCGGCGAGGGCGGCATCCCCGTCGGCGCCGCCCTCTACGGCCCGGACGGCGCCCTCCTCGGCCGTGGCCGCAACCGCCGCGTCCAGGACGACGACCCGTCCGTGCACGCGGAGACGGCCGCGTTCCGCGCGGCGGGCCGGCAGCGCACGTACCGTGGCACGACCATGGTCACCACCCTCTCCCCCTGCTGGTACTGCAGCGGCCTGGTCCGCCAGTTCGGCATCTCCCGGGTGGTGATCGGCGAGGCCACGACCTTCCACGGCGGCCACGACTGGCTGGCCGGTGCCGGAGTGGAGATCGTGCTCGTGGACGACCCGGAGTGCGTGGCGATGATGCGTGCCTTCGTCGAGGACAACCCGGCTCTGTGGAACGAGGACATCGGTGAGTGAACCGCGGATTCCCGCCATCGATCTCCGGCCCTGGCTCGGCGGGGACGCCGAAGCCCGCAGGGCCCTCGCCCGTACCGTCGACCAGGCCCTGCAGACCGCGGGATTCCTGCTGGTCACCGGGCATGGGGTGGACCCGGGGCTGCGCGCCGCCGTCCGCGGGGCCGCCCGGCGGTTCTTCGTGCTGCCCACCGAGGCGAAACAGGCGTACGAGGCCAGGGTCGGCGGCCGCGGCTGGCTCGGGCCCGGCGCCGAGGCCAACGCGTACGCGGAGGGCACTCCCACCCCGCCCGACCTGAAGGAGTCGCTGACCTTCGCCACGCACGAGCCGTTCGAGGACCCGGTCGTCAACGCCGAGTGGTACGCGCCCAACGTCTGGCCGGCCCAGGTACCGGAACTCCGGCCGCTGTGCGAGGAGTACCTCGGGCGGATGGCCGGCCTGGAGAAGGAGCTGCTGACGCTGCTGGGGTACGCCCTCGGCCTCGAGCCCGACTTCTTCTCCCGGCACATGGACCATCCGACGTACGGCTTCAACATCAACTGGTACCCCGGCAGGGACGTCGTCGGGGAGCCGCGGCCGGGGCAGTTCCGGATCGGGCCGCACACCGACTTCGGGACCGTCACCATCCTCGACCGGCAGGTGGGCAAGGGCGGGTTGCAGGTCTACACCGACGAGGGCGGGTGGGAGGACGCCCCCTACGACCCGGCCGCCCTCACGGTCAACGTCGGCGATCTGCTGGCCCGCTGGACCGGTGACCGCTGGCGCTCGGGGCGGCACCGGGTGCTGCCGCCGCCCGCCGACGCGCCCGCCGAGGAGCTGATGTCGCTCGTGTACTTCGGTGAGTGCACCCCGGGCACCCGGGTGGAGTCCGTGCCGGCTCCGGTGGGCCGGGTGGCGTACCCGCCGGTCGACTCGCACGTCTACCTGCGCGCGAAGCTCGACTCGATCACCGTCGGCTGAGCCCCGGCCGGTCACCGTCGGTTAATCACTTCCGCGTTCGGTCTGCCACCCGTTCCGCTGAATTGAACCGGCCGGGCATGTCCCGGCCGCGTCCCGCGGCATTGCCCTGAGGGGGGCCCGCATCCAAGGCCCCCTTCTGCGATGGGAGACGCGTGCGAATCACTGACATCCAGCGCTGCGAGGTCCGGCCGGGACGGCTCGTCGAGTGGACGCTGAGCCCGGCGACCGTCGCGGTGGCGACGGGGCTTCCGGAGGACTTCCGGCCTCCGGCCTACATCCAGGAGTCGCACATCCGGACGGCCAGGTCCGTCCGGGAGGACGGCCTGTTCGTGCCGACCTGGCTCGGCACCGCCTTCGACCTCCCGGGCCCGGTCGACCTGGACGTGCTGCAGGAGGCGCTGCGCGCCTGGACCGTGCGGCACGAGACGCTGCGCAGCGGATTCCGCTGGGCGGGCGAGGAACTGCGCCGGTTCACACTCGACGCGGCCGACGTCTCGCTGCGCCGGGAGGAGGCGGGCGACTTCCCCGACGCGGACGTCCTCGTCCGGCACCTCCAGGACCGCTTCGACGCCGTCGCGGACGCGCTGCGCTGGCCGAACCTCATCTACACGGCGGTCGTACGGGACGACGGCACGAGCGTGTACATGGCCTTCGACCACAGCAACGTCGACGCCTACTCCCTGCACCGCATCCCCGCCGAGATCCACGAGCTGTACACGGCGGGCCTCGCCGGGACCGCACCGGACTCCCTCGAGCCGGCCGCGAGTTACGTCGACTTCTGCGAGATCGAGCGGGCGGACGCGGACGGCATCGACGACCGGCACGCGATCGTGAGCCGCTGGCGCGAGTTCATCCGCCGCTGCGACGGGACGCTGCCGGGCTTCCCGGTCGACCTCGGCCTGGAGCCGGGCGGCCCGCTGCCCCGGCAGCAGATGCTGTGCGAGCCGCTGGCCGACGCCGACGAGGCGGCGGCGTTCGAGGCGTACTGCAGGCCCTACGGCGGCAGCCTGGTCGGCCTGCTGGCCGCGACCGCGCTCATCGTCCACGAACTGGGCGGACAGTCGGTGTACCGGACGGTGGTGCCGTTCCACACCCGGGTGAAGTCCCGGTGGAGCGACTCGGTGGGCTGGTACGTGGGCGGCGCCCCGATCGAGGTGCCCGTGGGCCGCGCTCCGGGCTTCCCGGAGACGCTGCGGGCGGTCCGCGCCGAACTCCAGGCGAACCGGCCGCTGTCCCGGATGCCGCTGGCCCGGGTGCTGAGCCTGCTCGGCACGGACTTCCGGCCGACCTCCCCCGACCTGTACTCGATCGTCTCCTACCTCGACGCCCGGGCCATCCCCGGCGCCGAGCGGTGGGCGGAGCAGAGGGCGCACGGGCTGATCCGGGTGTCGTACGGGGACCAGGTGTGCGTGTGGGTGAACCGGCTGCACGAAGGACTGTGGCTGGCCGGCCGGTACCCGGACACGGACGTGGCGGCGAAGAACCTGCGGCTGTACGTGGAGCGGCTGCGGGACCACATCGCCTCGGTGACCCACGGCAGTCTCCCGGCGGTTTCGTAACACAACGGACACCACTGACCCTGGCCCGAAGCAACTCCCCCTTTCTACACTGCTGTTGAGGGGGAGATGCGGTGCACAGACGGTTGCACGGGCGTGGGGCGCTCTTCGATGTCGATCCGGCCGGTCTCGCGCCGCGGCTGGTGGGCATGCGCCCCCATCACCATCGCGGTCATACGCTGGAGCACCCGGAGGAACCGCCGTTCGTGGTGCTGACCGGGGCGCGCGGGCTCGGCAAGAGCGCGGTCCTCGCCGAGCTGCGGGACTCCTACCAGGGGCACACGCCGGTCGCGCTGGTCGACTGCGCGGAGGAACAGTTCGCGCGGCCGCCGACGGACCGGCCCGCCGAGTCCTGGTCGCCGCTCGCGCAGGCGCTGCTGGTGCTCGCCGAGCAGCTCGCGGAGCCGGTGACGGGTGCCGGGCGGATCACCTTCCCGCGGCTGATGTCGGGCCTGGTCGCGGTGGCCGCGGGCGGCTGGGGCGACGCCGACTCCGAGCGGATCCGCCGGGAGGTCGAGCGGATCCTGCTGCTGAACGAGAGCGGCTCGTGGATCAGCGGGCTGGCCGGGCGCTGGGCCGGGAAGGTGGCGGCCAAGGTGGTCGCCGCGGCCACCGGCACCGGGCCGCTGGTGTCGGGGGCCATCGAGGCGACGCTGGAGTCCGTCGCGGAGGGCTTCGCCAGCCGCCGGCACCAGAAGGCGTCCGTCTGGTACCGGACGTATCCGAACGCGGGCGGCAACGCCCAGCGCGGGCTGATCCTGCTGTCCGGGCACTTCCGCGCGGACGGCCCCTCGCGGGAGCACGCCGAGCGGTATCTGGTGCGGGCGCTGCTGGCCGATCTGACGGAGGCGTACGCGGGCGTGCTGCCGCGGATGCAGCGGCTCGGCCGGCCGCTGGTGCTGCTCGACAACGCGCAGTCGGCGCCCGGTCCCGGACTCGTGGCGGCCGTGCTGCGCGACCGCACCGAGGGCATCGCCGACCAGGTGGCGTTCGTCGCGGCGCGGCGGGGTGAGGGCCGTGAGGAGCTGCGCAGCGCGGTCCGGCGGGAGCTTGCGGAGGTGGCCCGGCGCAGCGACTGGACACCGGACGCGGCGCCCTCCTCGCGGGCGCTGCTGCTCGCGCTGCCGCCGCTGAGCCCGGACGACACCCTGCACATCGTCGGCGCGGTCTGCGCGGACACCCCCGTACCGCCCCAGCTGCCGCCTGCCACGCACCGGCTGACCGGCGGGAACCCGCTGGGTATCGTGCTGCTCGCCGAGGCGGCCGCGCGGCATCTGCCCGGGGCGTCCGCGCTGGGCGAGCTGCTCACCGCGGAGATCCGGCCCGCCGAGGACCGGCCCGGCCGGCCCGTCCACGAGGCGCTGCTGGACCGGCTGGTGCCGGCCGAGCACCTTGGGGAACTGACCGTGCTGGCCGCAGCCCACGACCACGGATCGGCCTGCGCGCTGGCCGCGGAGCTGCTCCCGGACACCTTCGGTCCGGCGAGCGTACGGGCCCTGCAGACGCTGCTCGCCGAGGAGGGACTGCCCGTCGTGCCGGGCCGGTTCGTCGGTGACCCGTTCGTGCGCACCCTGCTGCTGCTCCGGCTGCACCTGCGCGACGCGGACCACGCGTCCTGGCGTACCGCGCACGAGACGCTGATCGCCCACTACACCGCCCCCGAGCACGCCCGTTACCGGCTGCACCACGAACTCGCCCTCGGCCTCACGGAGCCGGCGGTCGCCCACCTGCGCGACACCTTCCCCACCGCGGCTCCCGGCGCCTGGCTGCGCACCCTGCAGTTCATCGCGTCCGCGCCCTACTTCCACGCGCACGACGCCGAGGGCCACGACTTCGGCGGTCACGGCGACCGGCGGGCCGCGGTGGCGCTGGGCCGCACGGACGCCGAGCACGCCGTGCCGGAGGGCGCGGACGCCGTACTGCACCTGCGGGTACGGCGGCTGCTGCACGCGGTGTGGCAGCTGGCGGATCCACTGGCGGTGCCCGACCCGCAGGTCTGCGACCGGCTCCGCTTCGAGCTGGAGCAGCTGTCCAACCTGCGGCCGGCGGGCAACGCGCTGCTGTGGCGGGCCTCGCGGGACTGGCCGGCGGCGGCGCTCGCCGGGCGCCCGATGGACGGCCCCGACGACCCCGACGACACGGACGAGGGCCCGGACGACCGGAGCGGGGAGGAATGATGGCGCGCAGGGGTGTGGCGACATGGGTGCGCGAAGGCGTGTGGGAGATCCCGCTGCGCCGCTACCTCGCCCTGGTGGTGACGGCCGCCCTGGTGGCCGGCCTGGTGTTCGCGGTGCGGGCCCTCACCCACGAGGACCGCTCCTGCGGGCCCGGGGTGAGCCGCCCGGAGGGCAGTGAGGAGTGCGTGGGCGTGGCGACGGGCCCGTACGACTTCGGGCAGGCCCAGCTGCGCCAGGTCGTCCGGGCGATCGGGCGGGAGAACGACCGGCTCAAGCCCGAAGACCACGTGACGGTGGCGCTGATGCTGCCGTACACCTCCACCTCGCCGACCAACCTGAACGACATCCAGCACCAGCTCCAGGGCGCCTACCTGGCGCAGTACCAGGCCAACCACGACTCCAACGGGGAGGCCCCGCAGATCCGTCTGGTGCTGGCCAACCCCGGGGCGACGGGCGACCACTGGCTGCAGACGGTCGACCAGCTGACCCGGATGACGACGAGCGCGGACCGGCTGCGCGCGGTCGCCGGCGTCGGGCAGAGCACCGACGCCAACAAGAAGGCCGTGAAGGAGCTGACCCGGCGCCACATCCCGGTGATCGGCTCCTCCATCACCGCCGACGACCTCGCCAACGGACAGCGCGGCCAGGACCCCTACCCCGGGCTCGCCCGGGTCTCGCCGACCAACACCGACGAGGCCCGCGCGCTGGCCTCCTTCGCCAAGGTGAGCGCGGGCAAGGCGCTGCTGGTGTACGACAAGCCCGGCGACCCGTACACGCGCACGCTGCAGGAGTCGTTCGCGGCGCTGATCAAGGGCTCGCCGTACGAGCCGCAACCGTTCACCCCGCCCGCCGACCGCAGCGCGGAGGGCACGACCGCGAACACCTTCCGGCAGATCACGCACCTGGTGTGCGACACCTCCCGGGAGACGGACACGATCCTGTTCGCGGGCCGGCACACCCAGCTGCGGCAGTTCATCAACGCGCTCGGCGGGCGCGGCTGCCAGGACCGGAAGTTCACGGTGCTGACCGGCGACGAGGCCTCCTATCTGACCCACGAGAAGAACCTGGACCGCGCGGCACTGCGGCACAACCTCTCCGTGCGCTACACCTCCCTGGCCCACCCGGACGCCTGGACGAAGGACCCGGTGCGCACGGGCGGCTCGGCGGCGGACTTCACCGCGCTGCGGAAGCTGGTGTCGGGCGCCGGGCGGGAGCCGATGGGCCCGATCGGTTCCGTCGCCCTGGACGACGGGCAGTTGATCATCGGCTACGACACCCTGCGGCTCGCCGTGCACGGCATCCGCGAGGCGGTGCCGGGCGGCCGGAGCGTTCCGGCGCTCGCGGACGTGGGCCTGCAGTGGCCGCAGGTCAAGGGCTCGCTGCGGGTGGACGGGGCGAGCGGGTGGATCTGCCTGGACGTGCACGGCAACCCGTACGACAAGGCCGTGCCGATCGTGGAGCTGACCCCGCAGGGCGGCTCGCGCTTCGTCCGGATCGCCTGGCCGGAGGGGAAGCCGCCGGGGAAGGAGTGCCTGCCGCCGTCCTAGGTGAACTGGCCGGGAAGGGGTTGCGAGGGCTCCTCGTCGGGGAGGTCCCGCGGGCCCCCCAGGTTGGCGATCAACCGTTCGAATCGGGTGCGCCAGGCGGACTCGGACTCCCCCTCGCCCTGGAACTCGTGGGTGAAGCGCAGCACGCTCCCCCGGTCCCCTTCCCGCTCCAGATGGAACCGGATCCGGCCGCCGTCCCCGACGGTGTACTCGGCGACCCGGTCCACGTCCCACGCGGTGATCCGGCCGGTGCCCAGGTCACCCAGGGTGACCAAGCCGTCGAGACGGGGCTCCAGAACGTCGACGGCGGTGAACCAGCCCCCGAGTCCCTCGGGGGTGGCCACCGCCGACCAGACGTCCTCCATGGACCGCGGGATCCGCACCAGGAAGTGGAGTATGTGCGTGTTCCCGTGCGTCTGGCTGATGCCTTGTTCGATGGAACCGCTCATGACACCAGTGTCACCGACCGGGCGATTACACGCCCGCGTAGGAGTGCTTGCCGCTCACGAAGATGTTGACGCCGTAGTAGTTGAACAGCCAGCAGCCGAAGGCGAGCAGTGCCAGGTAGGCGGCCTTGCGGCCCTTCCAGCCGGCCGTGGCGCGGGCGTGCAGGTAGCAGGCGTAGGCGATCCACGTGATGAAGGACCAGGTCTCCTTCGGGTCCCAGTTCCAGTAGCGGCCCCAGGCGTCGCCCGCCCAGATCGCGCCCGCGATGATCGTGAACGTCCACAGCGGGAAGACGGCCGCGTTGATCCGGTAGGCGAACTTGTCGAGCGAGGCGGAGGCGGGCAGCCGCTCCAGCACCGAACTCGCGAAGCTGCCGGGCCGTCCGCCGGTCTGCAGCTTGTTCTCGTACGAGTCCTTGAACAGGTACAGGATCGTGGCGACCGCGCCGACGTAGAACACCGCGCCGCAGAAGATCGCGGTGGAGACGTGGATGTACAGCCAGTACGAGTGCAGGGCGGGAACCAGCTGGTCGCTCGCGGTGTACAGGACGGTGACGGCCAGACCGAGGTCGAGGAGGACCGTGGTGATCAGGAACAGCCCGAGCCAGCGCACGTTCTTCTTCAGCGCCAGCAGCGAGAGGTACACGCCGACGGCGACGGTGGAGAAGGTGATGTTGAACTCGTACATGTTGCCCCACGGAGCCCGCTCCACGGAGGCCGCGCGGGAGACGACCCCGCTCAGCTCCACCAGGAAGGCGAGCACGGTGAGGGAGATGGCGATACGCCCGTAGAGGTCGCCCTGCTCGTCCCCGCCGTGCGCGCCGGGCCCGTCCGGCACGTCCCGGGCACCGGACGCGGAGCGCACGACGACCTTGGGCCGTTCCAGTACGGCGGTCCCGCCGGCCTGCTTGACGGTGACGGCGGGCCCGCTCGCCTTCTGCGCGCCGGCGGCGGTGAGCGCGGCGGCCGTCCGGCCGACCTTGCTGCGGCTGCCGAAGAGCCACTCGGCGATGTACGCGAAGAAGGCCAGGGTGTACACGGCCATCGAGGAGTAGATCAGCGTGTTGCTGATGCTCGCCAGGTGTTCGTTGGTCGCGACGGCGAGATCGGTTGCGGCGGCGAGAGTCACTTCTCAGCCCCTTCGGCAGGTACGACTGGGGATTCGGCGGAGTCGTCGGTGGAGTCTTGGGAGGAGTCGTCGTCCGGGTCCTCGCCGGGGTCGGCCGCCCCCGGCGCCTGATCGTAGAGGGCTCCGGCGAGGTCACCCAGCTCCTCGGGCACCTTCGCGGACTCGCTGCGGCCGAGCCCGCCCATCTCGACGACCGTGACGCCGTCGACGCCGCGCACCGCCCGCACCCACACGCGGCGGCGCTGGATGAACAGGGAGCCGGCCAGACCGAAGATCGCGGCGAGTGCACCGCCGAGCGCCCAGCTGCTGCCCGGCTCCTGGACGACCTCGAAGCCGGCCCACTCCTTGATGTCCTTCTCGAAGGTGATGGACCCGGCGCCGTTCGGCAGCGTGAGCGTGTCGCCCGGCTGCAGCAGCTTCTTCAGCAGCCCGCCCTTGCTGTCCTTGAACGCCTTCATGTGCTTCTTGTCGAGCTGGTAGACGCTCTGCGGGATACCCGAGTCGACGCCCAGGTCGCCGTGGTAGGCGTTCACCGCGAGCAGCGGGTTCACCAGCGCGGGGAACCGGGAGAGCATCGTGCCGCTCTTCGCGTCGAAGGTCGGCACGAAGAAGGCCTGGAAGCCGAGCTGCTCCTTCTTGCCCCGGGCGTCGCGGTAGCCGTCCATCACCTTCACCACGCCGTTGGAGGTGATGTTGCCGTCGAGCGGCAGCAGCGGCACGGCGTCGCGGTAGACGACCTTGCCCTTGCCGTCGCGGACGGTGATGACGGGCGCGTAGCCGTGGCTGACGAGGTAGACCTTGGCGTCGTCGATCTTCAGCGGCTCGTTGACCTTGACGGTGGTCGACTGTTCCTTGCCGTAGGCGCCCTTGCTGTACTTGATCGTCGCTTCGAAGGTGCGGGGCGTGCCCCGGTTGGGACCGCTCGCCTCGTAGGTGGCCCGGAAGTCCTTGAGGTCGAAGCTGAACGGCACCAGGTCGTCACTGGTGAACAGGCGGCCGGACTGGATGTCGTCGTACATCGGGATCGCGTTGGAGAAGCCGTCGCCCTCCACCATCAGCTTGGTGCCGTCCGACTTGTACAGCTGTCCCGAGGCGAAGGCGATCAGCAGCACGATCAGCGCGATGTGGAAGGCCAGGTTGCCCAGCTCGCGCAGGTAGCCCTTCTCGGCGGCGACGGCGTCACCGGCGACATGGGCGCGGAAGCGGCGCTGCTTCAGCAGGGCGAGCGCGGCCTCGCGGACCTGCTCGGGCTCGGCATCGGTGCGCCACGTCGTGTACGCGGGCAGCCGGTTCAGCCGCTTGGGCGCGCCCGGCGGCCGGCTGCGCAGCTGGCCGACGAACTGCCAGGTGCGCGGGACGATGCAGCCGATGAGGGAGACGAACAGCAGGATGTAGATCGCGGAGAACCACACCGAGCTGTAGACGTGGAAAAGGCCGAGCTTGTCGTAGACCGGCGCCAGCGTCTTGTGGGCGGCGCGGAAGTCCTCGACCTTGCTCGCGTCGGCGCCGCTCTGCGGGATCAGCGAGCCGGGGATCGCGCCCAGTGAGAGCAGCAGGAGCAGCAGCAGCGCGACCCGCATGGAGGTCAGCTGCCGCCAGAACCAGCGGACCCAGCCGATGACGCCGAGGCCGGGCACGCTCGACAGTTCCTCCCGGGGTGCCGTGGACAGCTGGGAGCCCGCCGCCCCCAGGTCCTCCTGCTCGCGGCCCTCGGCCGCGTCCGGGGAGCTGCCGGGCTCGGTCTTGGAAGTCGTGCTCATCGCGTCAGATCCCCACAGTGAAGCCGTTGGACCAGGTCTGCATCTGCTGTACGAGGCTGTTCCAGGCACCGGTCAGCAGCAGCACACCGGTCACGATCATCATCGTGCCGCCGATGCGCATCACCCAGACATAGTGGCGCTTGACCCAGGCGAAGGCGCCGAGGGCCTTGCGGAAGGCGATCGCGG
Organism: Streptomyces sp. NPDC031379; assembly: GCF_055569615.1. Taxonomy (NCBI): domain Bacteria; kingdom Bacillati; phylum Actinomycetota; class Actinomycetes; order Kitasatosporales; family Streptomycetaceae; genus Streptomyces; species Streptomyces sp. NPDC031379. The sequence continues at coordinate 247,565 of NZ_JBVIIT010000008.1, forward strand.
TGAGGACGAAGGGCACGCCGAGACCGAGGCAGTAGATGACCGTCAGCAGGGCGCCGCGCCCGGCACTCGCCTCGTTCCAGGAGAGCGCGTTCACCGACGAGAGGGTAGGACCCATGCAGGGCGTCCAGCCGATGCCGAAGAGGGCGCCGAGTATGGGCGCCCCGAGCAGGCCGTTGGCCGGCCGCTTGTGGAAGCGGAACTCGCGCTGGGTGAACCAGGGCATCAGCCCCATGAAGAACACGCCCATGAGGATCATGAGCACGCCGAGCGCCTTGCTCAGCGGGTCCTTGTAGTCCTGCAGGGTCGAGCCGAAGTAGCCGAACAGCGCGCCGCCGGAGACGAAGACGGCGCTGAAGCCGACGACGAACAGGGAGGCGCCGGCGACCATCCGGCCGCGCCGGGCCTCGGCCAGGTCGGTGCCCGCGACCCCGGTGACGTAGGAGAGGTAACCGGGGACCAGCGGGAGCACACAGGGCGAGAAGAAGGAGATGAGCCCGCCGAGCAGCGCGACCGGTGCGGAGACCAGCAGGGCGCCGTGGAGCACGGTCTGGTTCTGGCCCGTCGCGGCCAGCGTGAGGGTCGCGCTCACGTCACTTCTCCGCCAGGACCGGCTTGAGCATCTTCAGCAGGTTCGTGTCGTCGAGCGGCTGCAGCGCCCGCGCCGCGACCTTCCCGTCCCGGTCGATGATGAGCGTGGAGGGGATCAGCTGCGGGTTGAGGGTGCCCTTCTTGAAGCGGAGCATCAGCTTGCCCGTGGGGTCGTACAGGCTCGGGTAGCCGATCCCGTTCTCCTTCTCGAAGGCGACCGCGGGGGTGGTGCTGGTGTCCCGCGTGTTGATGCCGACGAACTGCACGCCCTTGCCCGTGTAGTCCTTCGACACCTTGGCGAAGTACTTCGCCTCCTCCCGGCACGGCCCGCACCAGGAGCCCCAGACGTTGACGACGACGACCTGGCCCTTGTAGTCGGCCACGTCCAGGGTCTTGCCGTCGATGGTCTTCCCGGACAGGTCCGGTGCCGTGGCGCGCTTGCCCTGCGGCGCGGAGTCGATGCCGTTGTTGCCGGTGACGAAGTGCGTGTCGCCACCGCCGCCGGAGGTGCCGCCCTTGCCGCACGCGGACAGGGTCAGGGCCGCGACGGCGGCCACGGCGCTGAGCAGGACGGCGCGGCTACGGGTACTCATGTGAAAAGTTTCGCATGCCTGTTCCGGCGATCTCGCGCGCCCCCCTGCGGGGCGGAAAACCGCATTTCAGGGCGTATTTACACGGGACATTTCGGGCGGCGTGCCCCGGATACCCTCAGGCGGCGTCCGAGGAGGCCGACTTGGTGTCCCGCAGGAACTCCTTCCAGCCCCCGGCGGGCCGCTGCCCGACCTCCAGCGTCCGCAGCTTCGCGAGCACCTCGGGCTTCTGCACGTCCATCCAGTCCACGAACTGCCGGAAGGAGACCAGCCGCACGTCCGCGCCCTTCTCCTTCTCCCGCGCGATGTGCGTGAAGGCCTCCTCGACGGAGTCCATGTAGATGCCGCCGTTCCACTGCTCGAAGTGGTTGCCGACGAAGAACGGTGCCCTGTTCGTCTCGTATGCCCGCTTGAATCCCTGGATGTACGCCTGGGCGGACTGCTTGCGCCAGCCCGGGTAGTTGTAGGCGGGCGCCTTGGTCGAGTTGACCGACTGGTTGGCGAGCATGTTGTAGTCCATCGACAGGACCTCGAAGGAATGTCCGGGGAAAGGTATCTGCTGCAACGGCAGGTCCCAGATGCCCAGCCGCTTCACCGGCCACGTCTGACGGCCGCCCGGCGAGGAGGCGTCATAGCGCCAGCCCAGCTCGCGGGCGGTGGGCAGCAGGTTGTTCTGGCCGAGCAGACAGGGCGTACGACCGCCGACCAGCTCCTTGTCGTAGTCGAACGGCAGTGACGGCAGGTCGGTCCACCCGGTGTTCGTCCGCCACTCCTTCACGAACGCCTTGGCCTGCCGTATCTCACTCCGCCACTGCTGCGGGGTCCAGTTGCCGACCGTGCCGCTGCCCGCACAGAAGTGCCCGTTGAAGTGGGTGCCGATCTCGTGCCCCTCCAGCCAGGCACGGCGGACGTTGGTGAGCGTGGCCTTGATGTGCTCGTCGGTGAGGTAGCCGATGTCGGAGGCGCCGCGCGGGTTGTTCGGGGGCTCGTACAACCGCTTCTTCGACTCGGGCAGCAGGTACAGCCCCGAGAGGAAGAAGGTCATGCTCGCGCCGTGCTCCTTGGCGAGGTCCAGGAAGCGCGGGAAGAGCCCGTTGCCGACCTCGCCGGCCCCGTCCCAGGAGAAGATCACGAACTGCGGCGGGGTCTGCCCCGGCTCCAGCGGCTCGGGCTTGGCGGGCTGGTGCGGCTGCCTGCCGGTGAAGGAGGTGGAGCCGTCCCCGATGGGCCGGGCCGGGTGCGCGCCGCCCTTGCCGCCCTGCTCGGCGCGGCCCTTGCCCTTGCCGTCACCGGAACCGTCCCGGTGCCCGGATCCGTCCGAGGACTTGAGGCTCCCGCAGCCGGCGAGACCGGCGGCGGCCGCCGCGCCCGCGCCGAGGCCGAGCATTCCCCGCCGGGAGAAGGTCCGGGAGATGGTGCGCATGGAGATCCCCGATTCGTCGCGCCTGCTGGTGGTCACCCAGTCAGAGGGCGCGACGATCGGGAGGGTTCCGTTTATTTGTGCGCTTTTCGTAACAGATACCGCAAAGGCGCACCAAGCCACAGCAAACGGACCGCCAGAAACGACGGTCCGTCAGGCTCTGCGCACCTCTCGGCCCCTCGGGCCTCTCAGGTCCCTCAGGCCCCGAAGGCCTTCCCCTGGACGGTGCCCTTGCCCTTCTGCGGCTTGGCACCGGCCCGCAGATGAGCCGGGACGAGATCGATGGCGGGCTCGCTGTAGCCGACCGAGACGATCCTGTCGCCCTGATATGTGAAAGTCGTCAGGGAGGCGAGCGTGCACTGCCGCTTGCGCGGGTCGTGCCACAGCCGCCGCCGCTCGACGTACGAGCGCACGATCCAGATCGGCAGCTGATGGCTGACCAGCACCGCCTCGTGCCCGCGCGCCTGGTCCTTGGCCGCGTTCAGCGCGCCCATCATCCGCACGACCTGGTCGACGTACGGCTCGCCCCAGGACGGCCGGAACGGGTTGACGAGGTGCTTCCAGTTGTCCGGCTTGCGCAGGGCGCCGTCCCCGACGCCGAACGTCTTGCCCTGGAAGACGTTGTCGGCCTCGATGAGCCGCTCGTCGGTGTCCAGGTCGAGGCCGTGCGCCTTGGCGATCGGGGTCGCGGTCTCCTGCGCCCGCTCCAGCGGGGAGGCGCAGACGTGGGTGACGTCCCGGGAGGCGAGGTGCTCGGCGACCCGGTCGGCCATCTGCCGGCCCAGCTCGGACAGGTGGTAGCCGGGCAGCCGCCCGTAGAGGATCCCGCCCGGGTTCTCGACCTCGCCGTGCCGCATGAGATGGACGACGGTGACGTCCTTGCCGCTGCTGCTGTTCCCGTTGCTCACGCGGTGGCCTCCGCAGCCGCCCGGGCCGCCGCCGGAAGGGCGTCGGCGATCTTCTGGATGGCCCGCTCGTCGTGGGCCGTGGACACGAACCAGGACTCGAAGGACGACGGCGGCAGGTAGACGCCGTTCGACAGCAGCGAGTGGAAGAACGCGGTGAAGCGGAACGACTCCTGCCGCTTGGCGTCCTCGTAGTTCCGCACCTGCCGGTCGGTGAAGAACACGGAGAACATGTTGGAGGCGGTCTGCAGCCGGTGCGCGACACCCTCCTTGCTCAGTGCCTCGGTGACGAGGGACTGGATCTGCGCGGAGACGGCGTTCACCTTCTCGTAGGCCGCGTCGTCGAGGAGCCGCAGCTGGGCGAGCCCGGCGGCCGTGGCGACCGGGTTCCCGGAGAGGGTTCCGGCCTGGTAGACGGGCCCGGCGGGCGCGAGGTGGGCCATGACGTCGGCCCGCCCGCCGAAGGCGGCGGCGGGGAAGCCGCCACCCATGACCTTGCCGAAGGTCATCAGGTCGGGCGTGACCCCGTCGACCCCGTACCAGCCGCTCCGGCTCGTACGGAAACCGGTCATCACCTCGTCGGAGATGTAGAGGGCGCCGTTCTTGTGGCAGGCGTCACGGAGCCCCTGGTTGAACCCGGGGTCCGGCGGCACGACACCCATGTTGCCGGGCGAGGCCTCCGTGATCACACAGGCGATCTCGCCCGGGTGCCGGTGGAAGGCCTCCTGCACGGCCTCCAGGTCGTTGTACGGCAGCACGATCGTGTCCCCGGCCTGCGCACCGGTGACACCCGGCGTGTCCGGCAGCGCGAACGTCGCGACACCGCTCCCCGCCGCCGCGAGCAGCGAGTCCACGTGACCGTGGTAGCAGCCGGCGAACTTGATCACCTTGGCCCGCCGGGTGAACCCGCGGGCGAGCCGGATGGCCGACATGGTCGCCTCGGTCCCGCTGCTGACCAGCCGGACCTGCTCGACGGGCGCCACCCGGGCGACGATCTCCTCGGCGAGGGCGACCTCGCCCTCGCCGGGCGTGCCGAAGGACGTACCGCGGGCGACGGCCTCCTGGACGGCGGCGATGACCTCGGGGTGGGAGTGCCCGAGGATCATGGGCCCCCAGGAACACACGAGGTCGACGTACTCGCGGCCGTCGGCGTCGGTGAGGTAGGCCCCCTTCCCGGACTCCATGAACCGCGGGGTACCGCCGACGGCGCGGAAGGCGCGCACCGGGGAGTTGACACCCCCGGGCGTGACGGCGGAGGCACGGTCGAAGAGCGCCTGGGACGCGGGCGCTTCGTACGGATAGGGCGTTTCGCTCAGGGCACTCATGACGTGCGACTTCTCCGGCTTCTCGGACTCCGGTGGCGTGGTGACCCCCTCAGGGTAGGCCGCGCCCCGTCCGGACAGCGGACGGCCTCAAGATCAAAGCGGCCCCGTCGGCCATCTGCGAGACTGAGACCTGATACACACAGCTCATACGCACGTAATGATCAGAGGCCGGGAAGTTCCCCGTGGACTGTTGTTCCACCGCACGTTTCGGCGGGCGGCCGTGGGGGAGGTCACTGACACGATGATCGGGTTGCGCGGCGGGGGCCACGCGTCCTAGAAAAGCAGTCGGGTGGAGATATGCATCGCGGTGGCGGACTGGGCGAGGGGACTGATGACCTGGGTCCTCGACGTGCCCGGCGGGGAAGGCACCGGCGCGACGCGGAGGAGACGACCGAAACACGTCAGACTGACGCACGTCAGGCACAGGGTGTACCGAGTGAGCCCGAGCGGTACGACCGGCAGATCGACCGGCAGCTGGACCGGCAGACCGACCAGCACCTGGAACGGCACCTGGAACGGCAGCCGGACCGGCCGATCGACCGCCGGCTCGACCACCGGGCCGACCGCCTCCGGGCGGGGAGCAGAAATGGTGGTCGGGTGGGGGTGACCTACAAATACTTCGGCGCGCCGGACGGTGCGACCGCGGCCCGCGTCCCCATCTCGATGCGCCCCGAGGAACTCGGCGGCGACGAGCTGGGCATGAACGGCATGTTCACCAAGATCAAGCCGGAGACCATGGCCGCGATGGTGCTGACGGGCATCGAGGGCGTGCCCCTGCACAAGGTGCCACCCCTCGAACTGGTCGTCCTGCACCCCGACTACGCGGTCGTCAAACTCCCCATGACGGTCGTCGACCCCCTGCGCGGCATCGGCGAGGAAGCGGTCGGCGCGGCGGCCTTCATCTGGTCGACGGTCCCGGACCGGGGCGGCCCGCGGGACGCGTTCAACGTCTACCAGCTGCTGCACGAGTGGCAGGACTTCAGCCATCGGCTGCATGAGGCGGGGCATCAGCCGTATTGCCTGGTGTGGCCCTGAGCCTGGGATTCGCCGGGTGGGGACGCGTGGCCCCGGTCAGGCCGGCGGGGCCTGGTCGTGGTGGACGACCGTGATGTGCTGGTCGGGGCCCGGGGTCTCGAGTTCGTCGAGTACGGCGGCGGCCAGGTCCTCGGCGCTGATCCAGGACCGTCCGTCGGCGGCGGTCAGCAGGGTGTCGGTGCCGCGCCGGTAGCGGCCGGTGCGTTCACCGGGCTGCAGCAGGGCCGGCGGGCTCAGGTAGACCCAGTCGGCACCGGTGTGGGCCTGGCAGGTCCGCAGCTGGGCTATGCCGGCGGCGGCGACGGACTTCACCTCGGCGGGCACGTAGGCGGGGTTGTCGGCGACCAGCAGCCCGCGGTCGCCGGGGCTGCCCAAGGCACCGGCGCCGCCGACCACGAGGACGCGGATCCCCAGCCGCGCGGCGCTGTCCAGCACCGTACGGGTGGCGCCGACCAGGAACTCCTGGTCCACCGGCATGGTCCGCACGGCCAGCACGACGGCGTCCGCGGCGCCGGTCGTGGCGGAGCCCGCGAGTGCCTCCCGTACGGCGTTCGCGTCCTGCGCGTCGACCGCGATCGGCGTCACGACCTGATCCGCACGCTCCGCGGGGTCCACGCCCGCGGGCTTCCTGGACAGGGCGAGCACCCGGTGTCCGCGTGCGGCGGCCTCGGCGATCACCCGGCTGCCGACCATCCCGGTGCCACCGAGCACGGCGATCGTCATGCCTGACTCCTCCGACGGCGTTGCCTTCATGGAACCTGCCTCCATCGCATGTGCCTTCATCGAACCCGGTCCTCGCGGATCCGGTGGTCTTCGTGGAACCGCGGCTCACTCGGCTCGGCTCCGCGTCGCGTGTGACGGGCGGGCGCCCGTGGGGGGCTCAGCTGTGCGGCGAGCATGGCGGCCAGGGCGAGGACGAATCCCAGGGACTGCAGCGGGCTCAGCGACTCGCCCCGCGCGATGCCGATGACGGTCGCGACCAGCGGGGACAGCAGGACCAGCGGGGCGGACGCACCGACCGGCAGCCGGCCGATCCCCCGGAACCACAGCGTGTACGCGATCAGCCCGCCCATGCTGCCCAGCCACAGGTAGCCGCCGGCGGCTCCGGCGTCGATCCGCTGCGGTATCCCCTCGACCACCAGGGTGAGCGGGAGCAACAGCAGTCCGCCGACCGTCAGTTGCCAGCCGGCCAGGGCCAGCGGACCGACGCCCGCGGGGCGGCCCCAGCGCTTGGTGAGGACCACCCCGCCGGCCATGGCGGCCGTCCCCCCGAGGCCGGCGAGTACCCCGGCGGTGTCCAGCCGGGCCTCCGGACCGAGCACGACGAGTCCGACACCGAGCACGCCGAGCACGGCCCAGGTCAGTCGCCACGCCGTCGGCCGGTCACGGAGCACCGCGACGGCCAACCCGGCGACCAGCAGCGGCTGGGCGGCGCTGAGCGTTGCGGCGACACCGCCGGGGAGTCGTTCGGCCGCCAGGAACAACAGGGGGAAGAGGGCACCGATGTTGAGCATGCCGAGGACGGCCGCCTTCCACCACCAGTCCCCGCGCGGGAACACGCGGGTGACGGCCAGCCCGAGCAACCCGGCGGGCAGGGCGCGCATCAGCCCGGCGAAGAGCGGGTGCCCGGGCGGTAACAGCTCCGTGGTCACGACGTACGTGGTGCCCCACGAGGCGGGAGCGAGTGCGGTCAGCGCGACGGTTGCCACCCGCTGCGCGGACGGGCCGCGCGGCGGGGCCGAAGACCGCTCGGTCGAGGAGTCCATGCGAGGAAGTCTCGACCGGGACCCATCATGGCTCCAAAGCATGATTGCCATGACAGCTATGAAGGAAGAAGATTGATCGTGTGGATCTACAGCAGATGCGTTACGTCGTCGCCGTCGCCGAGACCCGCAACTTCACGCGGGCGGCGGAGCGCTGCTCCGTGGTGCAGTCCTCGCTCAGTCACCGGATCGCCGCCCTGGAGCGGGAGTTGGGAGTCCAGCTGTTCGCCCGGTCCAGCCGCCGGGTGGAACTGACCAGCGCCGGAGCGGCGTTTCTCGCCGGCGCGCGGGAGTGCCTGGCCGCCGCCGACCGTGCGGCCGCGGACGCCGCCGCGGCGACCGGCGTGGTACGCGGCCGGCTGGCCGTCGGCGTGATCGTGACCACGGCCGCCGTAGACGTACCGGAGTTGCTGCAGCGGTACCGCGCCCAGCACCCGGACGTACGCGTCGTCCTGCGCTCCGGACGCAGCGACGAGCTGGCGGCGGCGCTGCGGGACGGCGACCTGGACATCGCCTTCCTCGGTCTGCCGGAGGGCGAGCGGCCGTCCGGCGTGGAGACGGTCGTACTCGATCACGACGAGCACGTGCTGGTGGTGGCGGCCGGGCACCGGCTGGCGGGCGCTTCCCGGATCACGCTCCGGGAGATCGCCGGGGAGACCTTCGTGGACTTCGTGCACGGAACACCCGCCCGGGCCCAGTCCGACCGGGCGTTCGCCGCCGCGGGCCTGGTCCGCGACGTCGCGTACGAGGCCGGCGTCGTCGAGCTGATCACCCGGCTGATCGCGCGCGGGCTCGGCATCGCGCTGCTGCCGTCGGCGTTCATCCGGCCGCTGGCCGCCGGCGACCCCGCACTGGCGCTGGTCCCGGTGGTCGACGGGCCGCATCGCGTCGAGTATCTGGCGTGGAGCCGGTTCAACCCCAGCCCGGCCACCCGGGCGATGCTCGACGTCCTCGGCGTCCGCCGCGGGAGCCGGACGGCGGAGGAAGCACCTTAGGGCCTGCCGTCAGACCGTCATGCCGGCGGCCGGGAGGCAGGCCCCGGGGTGGTCCCACCGGCTTCGGCGGCCGGCCGGGCCCGTGCGCGCGGGTGTGGCGCGGTTGTTCCGGCCAGGAGGCGCAGGGCCGCGTCGGACGGGGAGCCGGGTTCGGCCGTGTAGGTGATGAGGCGCTGGCCCGAGGGGCCGGGGATGCAGAGGTTCTCGAAGCTCAGCCGGAGTGCGCCGACCGCCGGGTGGTGCAGGGACTTGGTTCCCGAGGTGCAGGTGCGCACCGGGTGCCGGGCCCACAGGGCGGTGAACTCCGCGCTCTGTATGGAGAGATGGCCGATCAGTTCGGCCAGTGCGCGGTCGTCGGGGTGCCGGCCGGCCACCAGGCGCAGGGAGGCGACCGCGAGGTGGGCCTCCTCCTTCCGGTCGGCGTACAGGGCCCCGTAGCGCTCGTCCAGGAACAGCATGCGGACGAGGTTGGGGCGGGCCGGGGGGTCCTCCGGGGCCTCCCGGGGCAGGTGGGCGGCGAGCAGGGCGTGGCCGAGCGGGTTCCAGGCGAGGACGTCGCCGCGCCGGTCGAGGATCAGCGCGGGTACGTCCGTCATGGCCCCGAGCAGCTGGCGGGCCGAGGGGGTCGCCTGTTCGGCGCGGGGCGGGGCGGGACGCCGTCTGCCCGCGGGGCGGGCCAGATCCTTGAGGTGGGCGGTCTCGTCCTCGGTGAGCCGCAGGGTGCGGGCGAGGGACTCCAGCACGGAGTCCGAGACACCGGCCGCGCGGCCCTGTTCGAGGCGGGTGTAGTGGGTGATGCTGACGCCGGCGAGCAGGGCCAGTTCCTCACGGCGCAGGCCGGTGACCCGGCGCCGGGCCGGGGCGGTCGCGATACCGGCGTCCTCGGGGCGCAGCGCGGCGCGGCGGGACTTGAGGAAGTCCCCCAGTTCGGACGGGGCGTCCATCCCGGTGCCTCCTGGGTGCGGGTCGGTGGTCGTCGGTCGTCGCCTCCCGGTGTCAGGGGCGGACGTCGTCCATCCTGCCCGGCGGGTCGCGTGAACGGGACACCTGTGGGTGGTCATGGAATGACCACCCACGCGGCGACCGGCCGCGAGGGGGTGCTGGCTGGGCCGGCCGGCGCGGACGAGCCTCGTTCCCGGCAATCCCGTCGCAACCCTGTCGCACAGAGGGGAACACCTCGTCATGTCCGTCGTCGCCGCGCCAACGGCAGGCGCTCCCACCGTCCTCACCCCCCGCCTCCGGCTGGTGCTGGTGCTGCTGCTCGCCGCCCAGTTCATGCTGGCCGTGGACTTCTCCATCCTGAACGTGGCCCTGCCCGTGATCGGCGCGGGCCTGGGCTTCCCGCTGGCCCGTCTGCAGTGGATCGGCACGGCGTTCGCGCTCTGCGCGGCCGGGTTCACCCTGCTGTTCGGACGGGTCGCCGATCTCTTCGGCCGCCGTCGGCTCTTCCTCGGCGGCCTGGCGGTCCTCGGTGCCGCCTCGCTGGCGGGCGGGCTGGCACAGAGCCCGGAGGTGCTGCTCGCGGCCCGTGTGTTCCAGGGGCTGGCCACGGCGGCGGTGACCCCGGCGGGCCTGTCGCTGCTGACGACGTCCTTCCCGGAGGGGCCGCTGCGGGAGAAGGCGCTCGGTCTCAACGGGGCACTGATGTCGGCCGGTTTCACCACCGGCGCGATCCTCGGCGGCCTGCTGACGGACCTGTTGTCCTGGCGGTGGTCGTTCTTCATCAACGTCCCGGTCGCCCTGGCCGTCCTGCTCGTCGCGCCCACGGTCATCGCCGAGTCCCGGCCCGCCGAGCGCCCGAAGCTGGACGTGCCCGGCGCCGTCACCGTCACGCTCGGTCTGCTGGCCGTCGTCCTCGGGCTCACGCAGGCCGGTGAGCACGGCTGGGGTGCGCCGGCCGCGCTGCTGCCGCTGGCGGCGGGGGTGCTGCTGCTGCTCGTGTTCGGGGCCGTCGAACGCCGGGTGCCCGAACCGCTGGTGCCGTTGCGTGTGCTCGGCAGGCGGTCGGTGGCGTGGGGCAACGTCGCCGGTCTGCTGGCGTTCCTCACCGAGACGTCCCTGGTGTTCCTGCTGACCCTCTACCTCCAGCAGGTGCTCGGCTTCTCCCCGCTGGCCGCCGGGCTGGCGTTCGGTGTGCTGGGTGCCGGGACGGTCGTCGGCGGCACGCTCGCGCCCAGGATCATCGGCCGGACCGGCGCCCTGCCGGCCCTCGTCGCCGGTGGCCTGGTCCAGGCCCTCTTCACGGCGGCGCTGCTCGGTCTCGGCGCCGACCGTTCCTCACTGTGGCTGCTACTGGCCGCCACCTTCGCCGGCGGGGTCGGCAACATGCTCGTCATCGTCGGCTTCATGGTGACCGCCACGTCCGGTCTCGCCGACCACGAACAGGGCCTGGCGACCGGCCTCGCGACGATGACCCAGCAGATCGGCATCACCATGGGCACGCCCGTCATGAGTGCCGTCGCCACCGCCGCGATGACCGGTACGGGCGCCACGGCCGTCCTCGGCGGGCTGAAGACGGCGATCGCGGTGAACGCGGCCGCCGTCCTGCTCGGCACCCTCACCAGCGCCCTGTTCCTGCGCGCCAGGACCCGCTGAGCGCCGGCCGCGCCCCGGCGGCGGGCGGCCTGCCGGGCCGGGGCCACGCGGGGTACGGTCCGCCCGCCGGGCCCCGGTCACCCTGGACGCCGGCCGCCCGCCGGGGCCGCCCCCGAAGTCACGCCGGCTGCAGACGGTCCGTCAGTCCCGCCTTCTCGAAGGCCCGGACCACGTCCTCCCGGGTCTCGGTGAAGTGGGCCCAGCTGTCACAGTGGGCGGCCACCACCCGGCGGGCGTCGAGGAGCCGGGCGGCGGTCGCCGTTCCGGTGCCGTCGAGGACGAGGAGGGCGTCGTCGAGGACGGGCAGGCGAGGGGCGCCGGCGAAGAGGACGGCGGTGTCGACGGGGGCGTACCGGGCGGCGATCTCCTCGACGAGTTCGAGGGAGGCGTTGTCGCCGCTGACGTAGACGCTGGGCAGGTCGGCGGAGGTGAGCAGGAAGCCGGTGACCTGGCCGACGATCGGCTCGGAGCCCTCGGGGCCGTGCAGGGCGGGGGCGGCGGTCACGGTGACCGTGCCGCCGTCGGGGCGGGGCAGATCGACGGACTGCCAGGGGGTGAGCGGCTCGGTGGTGCCGCCGAGCCGCTCCGCCGCGGTGGGCGTGGTGAAGGTGCGCGGTACGTCGGCGAGCAGGGCGCGGCCGGAGTGGTCGAGGTTGTCGGCGTGCTGGTCGTGGGAGAGCAGGACCACGTCGACGGGGCCGAGTTCGGCGGGGGTGGCCCGGGGCGGGGCGGTCTTCGTCAGGACGCGGCCGCTGGGCGACGGGTAGTCGCCGGGGGCGTCGAAGGTCGGGTCGGTGAGGAAGCGGAGGCCGCCGTACTCGATGAGGACGGTCGGGCCGCCGAGGACGCGGACGGGTATCCGCTCACCGGCAGCGGACGGCGAGGACGCGGAAGACCCGGAAGGACCGGAAGACGCGGAAGGACCGGAAGACGCGGAAGGACCGGAAGACGCGGAAGGCGCAGGAGACGCAGCGGCCACAACAACTCACCTCACGGATAGAAGGACTGTCATCCGTGAGAGACGCTAGCCCTTTCTCACGGATGCACGCAACCCGTACCATGAGTCTCGTGAAGGAAAGCGATGCCGTGAAAGCGGGCGACGGCCCGCCCCCGGCGCCCGGCGCCGAGCAGTACCGCGCGCTCGACCTCGCCAACAGCGCGGTCACCCTGCCCGGCGGCCAGTCGGCCGACCTCCTCGGCACGCCCGCGGACGCACAGCGCTGGCTGGTGGACCGCGGCCTCGCCCCGGCCGACGCCGATCTGCGCGAGACCTGCGCGAGCCGGCTGCGTTCCCTGCGCGAGGAGATCCGCGCGCTGCTCGCCTCCCGTGTCGACGGCAGCGCCGCCCCCGCCGGCGCCCTCGACACCCTCAACGAGGCGCTGACCCGCGCCCCGGCCGCCTCCCTGCTGCACTGGTCCCCGGACCGCGGCCTGTACCGGGCCGCCGCGCACCCGACCACCCAGATCGTCGAGCACGCCCTGGCCGCGCTCGCCGCCGACGCCGCCGACCTGCTCACCGGGGCCGACGCCGAGCGGCTCACCGCCTGCGGCTCCGCGCCCTGCAACCGCTATCTGCTCCGCCACGGCCGCCGTCACTGGTGTTCCACACGCTGTGGCGACCGCGCCCGCGCGGCCCGCTCCTACGCCCGCCGCACCGCCCGGGGCGCGCAGTAGCCGACGGCCGGGCCCCACGCCTGGCTCAGCGGCACAGCCCCGTGCTCCAGGGCACCGGCAGCGCCACCCCCGGCCCCGTGCTCGCTAGCAGTACGGCGCCTGATGGGTGAGCGAGGCCGCCACGCGCATCCACACGCCGAACTGGCGGTACAGGGACGGCAGTCGGCCGCTCGCGCGGACCGTGCGGCTGTCGTCGGCCGTGACGCCGGGGATGCCGAGGAGGGTGGCGGCGACCGAGGCGGACTGCCAGCGGACGGTGAGGGTGGCCTCGGCGCCGGACACCTCGGGACGGCGCGGCAGCGGGGTCAGCGCCCGAACGGCCGTCTCCTCGATGGCCTTGCGCGCCTCCGCCTCCGGGCGCAGCTCGGCCGCGAACCGGTCGTGGGCGTACTTCACGGGGACGGTGGCGACCGTCGCGTCCCAGGCCGTCATCTCCGCGCACGCCGCGTCGTCACCCGTGAGGGCCACGACGGGCACGCCCAGCGCCGCCGCCGTGGCGTGGGCGAGGCCGATCTCGCCGACCGGACGGCCGTCCAGCCACATGTCCTCGATCTCGTGGCCCATGAAGCTGTGGCTGAGCACGCCCAGGGCGCCGGCGCGGGAGTGGTAGCCGACGCACAGCGCGGCGTCGTACTCCCCGGTCAGCCCCTCCAGCATGCCCATCTGTTTGGGCTTGCCGCGTACCAGGCGGGCCGCGGGATGCAGCGCCTCGGGGAGCAGGTTCCGCATCGGGCCGTGGGCGTCGTTGACGAGGATGTCGTCCGCACCGGCCGCCAGTGCGCCGCGCACGGCCGCGTTCACGTCCTCCGCCATCATGGAGCGGCCCCGCTCGTAGTCCCGGCCGCCCGGCTGGACGTCCTCGGCGTCGACGAGCCCGGTCACGCCTTCCATGTCCACGCTGATGTAGATCCGCACGGCGTCGACCCTAACCGACCCTACGTATTGTAGGTTCCCAACGGCCAGCGGCCACACGTCTGTTCAACGGGGGAGTCATGCAGGACACGGAAACGGGACCCGGCGGGGAGGTCGGTGTCCGCAGCCTCGCGCCGACACTGACCGTGCTGGTCGTCAGCCTCGCGATCGCCGCCGTCGGCGTGTACGAGCTGTGCGGCTTCGGGCTGCACAGCCTCGACCGGCGCCCGCATCTGTTCAGCGACGGTCTCGCGACCGGCGGGGTGATCGTCGCCGTGGTGGCGGCCGGCGCGGCGGTGGGCAACCTCGCCTGGATGCTGGCGGCGGCCCGGCGCCGCACCGGCGAGTGACGGCCGCGCACACCCGGCGTCACTCGTCCCGGTCACGGGACGAGGGTCCGAGGGCGGGCGGGTTCCCCTCGGTGCCGTAGGAGTCGGCGTCGCCTTCCTTCCACTCGGGGTCGTAGGCACAGGGCCCGGCGGCGCCGCCGGTGAAGTACTCCCGCTCCGGGAACCAGGTGAAGGACATCCGCTCGTCCCCGTCGTCCCGCCGGACGAACAGAGACCAGTCCTGGTTCTTCCCCTGCGCGCCCTCGCGGTACGAGGTGACCTCCCAGCCCTCGTCCTGCAACCGCCGGTGCAGGCGCCGCAGTGCGGGCACGGCCACGCTCGCCGGCACGTGGTCCAGGGCCCAGCTGTGGTTCGTGCGGTAGGCGCCGTCGACGGTCCTGTCCTCCAGCCCCAGCAGGCCGCCGTCGTAACAGAAGCCGGAGCCGAAGGTGTTCTCCGTGCCGACGCCGATCCGCTCGACCCCGGGCTCGATGGTCCGCCGGAACCCCGTCAGGTCGTAGGCCTCCTGGGACCGCTGGAACACGCGGGCCGCCATGTCCTCGCGCGGCACGCGGGGGAAGTCCGTCGACCCCCACGCGTTCCACACGAGCGTGCCGATCAGCACGAGCAGCACGGCGAACACGGCACAGCCGCATCCGAGAACGCCCCGGACGAGGGCGGCCCCGGCCCCGAGGGGGGTGGCGGGGGCGGTGGCGGTGGCGGCGGTCTCGGCCGGTGCGGTCTCCTCGGGCATGTGCGGACGGTATTCCGCGGGGGGAGGGCGACGGATGAGTCCCGTTACCCGGCAGGGTGTAGGTACGGCTACTCAGCCGAGGAGGCGGCCCGGAACCGGGGAAGTACCGCTCGGACAGCGGCACCGCCTCGGCCACCGCGTCGTCGTCCGGCCGCTGCGCCGGTGTGACCGCCCCTGGCCGCGCCGCCGTCTCCCTCCAGGAACGGCGGGCCCCGTACTCCGGTCCGGGCACACCGCGCACCACCGCGTCGATCGGCTCCGCCCGCCGAACGGCCGGCACGCGGGACCGGCCTGCGCCCGCACCTCCCGTACGAGCGGCACCGCGCCCTCCTCCGCCCCCGCCACGGCGATCCGGTCCCGTCCGCAGCGGCCGGGCGCGGCCACGGCCCAGGCCGATCCACGCCGAACGCCCCGCACCGCGTCCCCGTACGCCCCGCACCGCGTCCCCGTACACCCCCAACCTCGTCCCCGTACACCCCGTTCCCCCCGGGCCCGCGCCGCACACGGCACATGCCCCGGAGCGCCCTCAGCCGCCCCCGCCCCGCCCGCTGCCGCCGCTCCCGGTGAACCCGCCGCCCACCGTGAACCCGATGACCGCGCCGCCGCCCTCGCGCCGGAGGGCGAAGGGTGCTCCGCCGTGCGCCATGGCGACCTCGCGCACGATGGACAGCCCGAGGCCCGACCCCGGCTGGGACCGTGCGTCGGCGGCCCGGTAGAAGCGGTCGAAGATGCGGATGAGGTCGCCGTCGGCGATACCGGGCCCCCGGTCCAGCACCTCCACACGCACGGTGCCCGGCCGCGCCGGCCCGGTGACGGCGACCTCGATCGGCGCCTTGCCGTCCCGGTCGAACTTGGCCGCGTTCTCGACCAGGTTGGACAGGGCCCGCTGAAGCATCCCGGGCCGCCCGTCCGACGTGGTGTCACCGCTCGCACGCAGCACGATCTCCCGGCCGGTGCGCCGCCTGGCCAGCCCCACCACGTCCTCGGCGATGTCGGCGATGTCCACCCGCTGCGGCGGCTCGGCATCGGACTGCCCGGCGGCGAGGTCGACCAGCTCATTGACCAGATCGGTCAGCTCCCGGGCTTCCTGGGTGAGGTCGGCGACCAGGTCCTCCCGGGTGGCCGGCGGAAGCTCGTCGATCCGCCGCAGCAGCGAGATGTTGGTGCGCAGGGACGTCAGCGGCGTACGGAGTTCGTGCCCCGCGTCCTGGACGAGCCGCCGCTGGTCCTCCTCGGACTGGGCGAGCCGGCCCAGCATGCGGTCGAAGGCACGCCCGAGCCGCCCCACCTCGTCCAGGCCCGCGACCGGCACCTGGATGCCCAGCTGCCGGGTACGGGCCACGTCCTCCGCCGCGGACGTCAGGACCACCAGCCGCCGGGTGATCCGCCGGGCCAGCCACCACCCGCACAGCCCGGCCGCGACCACGACCGCCGCCATCAGGATCAGCGTGCGCTGCTGCAGCGCCCGCAGCAGGTCCTCGGTGTCGCTGAACTCCTGCGCGACCTGGACCGCGCCCCGCCCGTCGCCGAGCGAGACGGTGGCGATGCGGAACAGGTCCTCGTCGACCCGGACGTCCTTGTGCTGGACGACCTCCCCGGCCGGCCGCGCGACGGCCATGGCCCTGTCACGGGAGGTGACGGGCAGCACCGGGCTGCCGTGGTCGACGATCTGCCCCCGCTCACCGAGCACCTGTACATCGGTGCGGGCGGGACGGACCAGGTCGTGGCCCGGCCGGGAGGAGGAGAAGTCGTCCGGGACCATCTCGTGCTGCCGTACCTCGTCCTGGACGTCCTGCACGACCTGCGTGAACACCGACTGCTGGTCGACGCGGACCAGCCGGGCGGCGGAGTTGTAGGACAGGATGCCGACGAGGATCGTGACGACGGCGGTGACGGCCGCGAAGGACACGGCGAAGGTGGTGCGCAGGGAGACGAGCTTGGGCCTGCGCAGGGCCGGTGGCCGCCGCGAGCGGCCCACTCAGTCCTCCCGCAACACGTAACCCACGCCCCGGACGGTGTGGATCAGCTGCGGGGCGCCCGGCTCGTCGAGCTTGCGGCGCAGATAGCCGACGTAGACGGCGAGGTTCTTGGAGCCGGGACCGAAGTCGTAGCCCCAGATCCGGTCGTAGATCGTCGAGTGGTCGAGCACGATGCCCGCGTTCCGCACGAGCAGTTCCAGCAGCTCGAACTCGGTGCGGGTCAGTTCCAGCTCGCGTTCGCCGCGCCAGGCCCGGCGGGCCTGCAGGTCCATGCGGAGGCCGGCGGCCTCCAGCTGCCGGTCGGAGACCTGGACGTCGGCCCGGCCGGACTCGGTGGGTCCGGACTCGGTGGGGCCGCCGCCGTTCGCCGTGACGGGCACCGGGCTGGTACGGCGCAGCAGGGCCCGCAGCCGGGCGAAGACCTCTTCCACGTCGAACGGCTTGACCACGTAGTCGTCGGCGCCGGCGTCCAGGCCCGCGATGCGGTCGGCGGTCTCCACGAGCGCGGTGAGCATGAGGATCGGGGTGCGGTCGCCCTCGGCGCGCAGCACCCGGCAGACCTGCAGGCCGTCGATGCCCGGCATCATCACGTCGAGCACGAGGACGTCCGGCGGCGTCCTGTGCGCCTGCGCCAGCGCCTCCACCCCGTCGGCGACCGCCGTCACCTCGTAGCCCTCCAGGGTCAGAGCACGCTCGAGGGCATGACGGATGGCACGGTCGTCTTCGGCGAGCAGCACAGTCTGGGGCACGCCTCCAGTCTGCCAAGGCCTCCTGCGGTTCGGCCGGGCCTCGCGGGCCTACGATCACCCTTTTTACCGCCCTCTCACCGTCCCGGGACAGCCCCGCCCACCCGGGACGGCCGCTTGCGGGCCGGCCGAGCCGGGTGGGCAGGTGAGCGGGCGGGCGAGGGTCAGCGCTGCAACGCCGCCAGCTGTTCGGCGAACGGTACGACCGCGGCCTCACCGGCCTGCACGGTCGACGGCATCAGGGAAGCGAGTTCTCCCGCCGCCCGTTCGATCCGCTCGGCCAGCCCCTGCGCACCCCAGTCCTCCGACGCGGCGTACACCGCGGTCGGCACGACCACGGCCCGCAGATAGGCGAACAACGGCCGCAGCGCGTGCTCCAGCACCAGCGAGTGCCGGCCCGTACCCCCGGTGGCCGCGATCAGAACGGGCTTGCCCGCCAGCGCGTCCTTGTCCAGCACGTCGAAGAACGACTTGAACAGTCCGCTGTACGACGCGCTGAACACCGGCGTGACGACGATCAGGCCGTCGGCCCCCGCCACCGCGTCCTGCGCGGCGGTCAGGGCCTTCCCGGCGAACCCGTTGGTGAAGTTGTGCGCGATCTCGACCGCGAGGTCGCGCAGCTCGACCACCTGGATGTCCACCGGCGTCTGCCGGTCCACGGCGGCGGCCAGCCGGTCGGCCAGCAGCCGGGTGGAGGACGGGACGCTCAGTCCCGCCGATACGACGACGAGCTTCATACGGTGGTCGCCTCCTTCGCGGCGAGCAGGGACTGGTGGGTCGGCGCCTGGGGCACATCCGCCGGGCGCCCCTTGGCGAACTCCTCGCGGAGCACCGGTACGACCTCCTCGCCGAGGAGGTCGAGCTGCTCCAGGACGGTCTTCAGCGGCAGTCCCGCGTGGTCCATCAGGAACAGCTGACGCTGGTAGTCCCCCGCGTACTCGCGGAAGGCCAGCGTCTTCTCGATCACCTGCTGCGGGGAGCCCACCGTCAGCGGGGTCTGCTCGGTGAAGTCCTCCAGAGAGGGCCCGTGCCCGTACACCGGCGCGTTGTCGAAGTACGGCCGGAACTCACGCACCGCGTCCTGCGAGTTGCGGCGCATGAACACCTGACCGCCCAGACCGACGATCGCCTGCTCGGGCGTTCCGTGCCCGTAGTGGGCGTACCGCTTCCGGTAGAACTCGACCATCCGCTTGGTGTGGTCGGCGGGCCAGAAGATGTTGTTGTGGAAGAAGCCGTCGCCGTAGTACGCGGCCTGCTCGGCGATCTCCGGCGAGCGGATGGAACCGTGCCAGACGAACGGCGGTACGTCGTCCAGCGGGCGGGGCGTCGAGGTGAAGCCCTGCAGCGGCGTGCGGAACTTGCCCTCCCAGTCGACGGCGTCCTCGCGCCACAGGCGGCGCAGCAGGGCGTAGTTCTCGATGGCGAGGTCGATGCCGTCGCGGATGTCCTTGCCGAACCAGGGGTAGACCGGCCCGGTGTTGCCGCGGCCCATCATCAGGTCGACGCGCCCGTCGGCCAGGTGCTGGAGCATCGCGTAGTCCTCCGCGATCTTCACCGGGTCGTTGGTGGTGATCAGGGTGGTGGACGTGGAGAGGATCAGCCGCTCCGTGCGCGCCGCTATGTGGCCGAGCATGGTGGTCGGGGAGGACGGCACGAACGGCGGGTTGTGGTGCTCACCGGTCGCGAAGACGTCCAGCCCGACCTCCTCGGCCTTCAGCGCGATGGCGACCATGGCCTTGATCCGCTCGCGCTCGGTCGGCGTGCGCCCCGTGGTGGGGTCCGGCGTGACGTCGCCGACCGTGAAGATCCCGAACTGCATGGTCGCTCACCCTCCAGGTTGTTGACGATTCAACTATACCCCGCCAACGGCCACCCGCCCCCGCTTATTCCACCCCCTCACCCCCACCCCCCGACCCCGTCCACCCGCCCCCTCAGGGCACCAGCACAAGCCGCCCGCGCAGGCCGCCCTCGGTCAGGCGGGCGTGTGCCTTGGCCGTGTCCTGGAGGGCGAAGGTCTCGGCCACCCGCAGGCTCAGCTTCCCCTCGTCCACGAGCCGGGCCAGCTCCGCCAGCCGGGCCCCGTCGGCGCTCACCTCCACGGCCGTGGTCCGCACCCCGCGTACGGAGCCGAGCTGCCGGCCGGGGTGGACACCGACGTAGACGCCCCCGTCCCGCACCCATTCCAGCGCCCGCTCACCGAGCAGCGCCGCGTCCAGCACCGCGTCCACGCTCTCCGGCCGGACCCCCTCGGTCGTGAAGTCCGCCGCCCCCAGCGACCGCACCAGTTCCTCGTCGGCCGCCCGGGCGTGCCCCGTCACCACGAACCCCCGGCGCGCGGCGAGCTGCACCGCGAAGCCGCCGACCGCACCCGCCGCACCCGTCACCAGCAGCGACGCGCCGGGCTCCAGCTCCAGCAGGTCCAGGGCCTGGTCGGCGGTCAGGCCGTTCAGCGGCAGGGTGCCCGCGTGGATCGCGTCCACCGTGACCGGCGCCTTGGCCACGGCGTCCGCGGCCACGACGACGTACTCGGCGTGCGCCGCCAGCGGATCGGCCACCCCCGGCACCAGCGCGACCACCTCGTCGCCCACCTGCCAGGCGGCGGCCACACCCACCGCGTCCACCGTGCCGGCCACGTCCCAGCCGAGCCCGATCGTCTTTCCGGCCCCACCGAAGACACCGGCCCGCACCGCCAGGTCCACCGGGTTCAGGGCACCGGCCGCGACCTTGATCCGCACCTGCCCGGCCCCCGGCTCCGGCACCGCCACCTCGGCGATCTCCACGGCCTCCGGACCACCGAACGTCCTCACCACAGCAGCACGCATGTCAACTCTCCCCGAATTCAAGGCATCTACAGGATTTCCGACCGGTTTCCCGGCCGCAGCACCAACCCTAGGAGAGCTACTATCCATTGGTAAGTAGTTACCTGAGAGTGCGTTGGTGTACCGGAGGAGAGAGCCCATGGCGACCATGACCGCAGCCCAGCGACGCGAACAGGCCCGCGCCGACTACGACGCGTTCCTGCGCAGCTGCCCCACCAACCAGCTCCTCGGCCGGCTCAGCGACAAATGGGTCAGCCTCGTCGTCGCCGCCCTGACCGCCGGCCCGCTGCGCTACAGCGATCTCGGCCGCAGGATCGCCGGCGTCAGCCCCAAGATGCTCACCCAGACCCTGCGCGCCCTGGAGCGGGACGGCATCATCAGCCGCACGGTCACCCCGGCCGTCCCGGTCCGCGTCGACTACGCGCTCACCCCGCTGGGCGCGAGCCTCGCCGGCCTGCTGACCGCGGTGAAGGACTGGGCGGAGAACCACTTCGACGAGGTGCGCGCGGCTCGCGAGCGCTACGACCAGGAGAACCCCGCCTGACCCGGCGGCTCAGAAGGCGTAGGCGTCCCCCGTGGCCAGCACCAGCACCGTCAGCCGGTCGTTCGACCGGTCCTTGTCCACCGCGCCCCCGCTCCACGCGGTGTCCAGCTCCAGCGTCACCTCCGCCGACCGCTCCCGCAGCCGTACCGGCACACGCAGTTGCTCCCCCGTCGCGTCCGAGGCCAGCGCCCCGGTCCCGCACAGCACCGTCCGTTCGTCCTCGCGGGCACACCCGGCGGGCAGGTGCTGCCCGTCCGCCAGCTCCACCGACCAGCGCAGCCGCACGGTGGCGTCGGTGACGGCGGCGGGCCCGTCGTTGCGCGGGGTCAGCAGCACCTCCACCTGGCCCTCGGTCATCACCGCGGTCCCGTGGAAGGCCAGGTCGGCCTCCGGCGCGGGTGCGACCGGCACGGGCCCGGCCGCAGCAGCGGCCACCGCGGTCCCCGGCACCATGACGGCACCGGCGCACACCCCGGCCGACACCCACGCCCGCAGGCCCCGCGATACGCCGTCCACTGCTCCCACTCTCATCACTCCTCGCCACCGCACGCTCGCGCTCCGGCTCCCGCCCGCCGTACGGATGTATGCCACGCCAGCCGCGCACCAGGCGCCCTCCAACAGGTGACGCGGCCGCCGCGTGCCAAGCTGCCCCCCATGCAGTTCCTCCGTTCGGCCGCCCTGTTCGTCGTCGCCGCGCTGTTCGAGATCGGCGGCGCGTGGCTGGTCTGGCAGGGCCTACGCGAGCACCGCGGCTGGCTGTGGATCACCGGCGGCGTCCTCGCGCTCGGCGCGTACGGCTTCGTCGCCACCTTCCAGCCGGACGCCCACTTCGGCCGCATCCTCGCCGCCTACGGCGGGATCTTCGTGGCCGGCTCGATCCTGTGGGGCGTGCTCGCCGACGGCTACCGCCCCGACCGCTGGGACATCGCCGGAGCCCTGATCTGCCTGGCCGGTATGGCCGTGATCATGTGGGCCCCGAGGAACGGCGCCTGAGGCTCGCTACGCTGGACGGGACCGTCCTCGCACCGACCCCAGGAGCAGCCCATGGCCACCGCAGCCCCGTCCGCCGCCTCCCGCATCGCCGTCGTCACCGGTGCGAGCAGCGGCATCGGCGCCGCCACGGCCCGGCAGCTCGCCGAAGCCGGCTACCGCGTCGTCCTCACCGCCCGCCGCAAGGACCGTATCGAGGCCCTCGCCGAGGAGCTGACGAACGCGGGCCACTCGGCGGTCGCGTACCAGCTGGACGTGACCGACCGCGCGGCGGTCGACGAGTTCGCGACGGCGTTCCGGACCATCGGCGTCCTGGTCAACAACGCGGGCGGCGCCCTCGGCGCCGACCCGGTGGCCACCGGCGACCCGGCGGAGTGGCGCACGATGTACGAGACGAACGTCATCGGCACGCTGAACCTCACCCAGGCGCTGCTGCCCAAGCTGGTCGCGAGCGGCGACGGCGTGGTCGTGGTGGTGTCCTCCACCGCCGGCCACGGCACCTACGAGGGCGGTGCCGGCTATGTGGCCGCCAAGCACGGCGCCCACGTCCTCGCCGAGACACTCCGCCTGGAGATCGTCGGCCGGCCGGTCCGGGTCATCGAGATCGCGCCCGGCATGGTCAAGACGGACGAGTTCGCGCTGACCCGCTTCGGCGGCGACGCGGAGAAGGCGGCCAAGGTCTACGCGGGCGTCGCCGAGCCCCTCACCGCCGACGACGTGGCCGAGACGATCGCCTGGGCGGTCACCCGCCCCAGCCACGTCAACATCGACCTCCTGGTCGTCCGCCCCCGCGCCCAGGCCTCCAACACGAAGGTCCACCGGGAGCAGTGATGCCCGACGACGGCTCGCCGGAGAGCTGGGAGAAGCGCCGCCTGGCCCAGGAGACGAAGAACGAGCGCCAGGTCTGGTACTTCCTGGCCTACTTCCTCTTCGGCATCCACTTCGTGGCCTTCGTCATGATCTACGCGGTCCGCCACGCGAAGTAGGGCGGGCCGGTGTGTTCCGGCCCGCCCCGACTCGGTGGAAGGCGTCAGCCCTTCACACAGACGACCTGCTTGAGCTTCGCCACGACCTGCACCAAGTCCCGCTGCTGGTCGATGACCTGGTCGATCGACTTGTAGGCACCCGGGATCTCGTCCACGACACCGGAGTCCTTACGGCACTCCACGCCCCGGGTCTGCTCCTCCAGGTCCTTGGTGGAGAAGCGCCGCTTGGCCGCGTTGCGGCTCATGCGCCGACCCGCGCCGTGCGAGGCCGAGTTGAAGGCCTTCTCGTTCCCGAGACCCTTCACGATGTACGAACCCGTGCCCATCGAGCCCGGGATGATCCCGTACTCGCCGGAGCCGGCCCGGATCGCGCCCTTGCGGGTCACGAGCAGGTCCATGCCCTCGTACCGCTCCTCCGCCACGTAGTTGTGGTGGCAGGAGATCTCCGGCTCGAAGGTCGGCCTGGCCTTCTTGAACTCCTTGCGGATCACGTCCTTCAGGAGCGCCATCATGAGCGTGCGGTTGTGCTTGGCGTACTCCTGCGCCCAGAACAGGTCGTTGCGGTAGGCCGCCATCTGCGGGGTGTCCGAGACGAACACGGCGAGGTCGCGGTCGACCAGGCCCTGGTTGTGCGGAAGCTTCTGCGCCACGCCGATGTGGTGCTCGGCCAGCTCCTTGCCGATGTTGCGGGAGCCGGAGTGCAGCATCAGCCAGACGGAACCGCTGGTGTCCGTGCAGATCTCGATGAAGTGGTTTCCGCTTCCGAGCGTCCCCATCTGCTTCGTGGCACGTTCCTGACGGAACCTGACCGACTCGGCAACCCCGTCGAACCGCCCCCAGAAGTCCTCCCAGCCGGCCGTGGCCAGCCCGTGGAAGGTCCCCGGCTCGACCGGGTCCTCGTGCATCCCCCGCCCCACCGGGATCGCCTGCTCGACCTTCGACCGCAGCCGGGACAGGTCGCCCGGCAGGTCGTTCGCCGTCAGGGACGTCCTCACCGCCGACATCCCGCACCCGATGTCCACGCCCACCGCGGCCGGGCACACGGCCCCCCGCATCGCGATGACCGATCCGACCGTCGCACCCTTTCCGTAGTGGACGTCCGGCATCACGGCCAGACCCATGATCCACGGCAGGGTGGCCACGTTCTGGAGCTGGCGCAGGGCCACGTCCTCGACCGTCGCGGGGTCCGTCCACATCCGGATCGGGACCTTCGCGCCCGGCATCTCCACGTACGACATACGTTCCTCATTCCCCCGGCAAAGGCAACAAAAGGCTTAAAAGCAACAAAACGCAAAATCGGTGCCAGGGTCCATGAAAGGGACAAGGGACCGGCATCCACGGCAGCGCGTGCGATACACATTGTCTCCAGGGGGCGCCCCGCCGCGGCAAGCGAATAACCAGCGGGGACACTGGAGCACCAGGCGATCGGCCACCGTCGGATCGCACACCGTCGAGAGGAGCCCGACCGTGCAGCGCAAGGCCTACGTACCCGGCACCGCCGCCCTCCTCGCGGTGCTGCTGGCCGGCTGCACGAGCGGTTCCGGGAGCGACAACCCGACGGACGACGCCAACCCGGGCGACTCCGGGACGACCGTGGCCACCGCCGAACCCGGCAAGTACCGCACCCTGCCCGAACCCTGCGGCGCGGTCGGCCACGACACGCTCGACTCGCTGCTGCCCGGCATCAAGCAGCTCACCGACCCGAGCCAGCGGGACAAGGCCTACCAGGGCGAGGCCTCGCTCACCTACGACACCGATCGCAAGGTCGGCTGCCGCTGGAAGGTGGAGTCGGCCGCCGCCACCGACCGCCTCTCGGTCGACTTCGAGCGCGTGGTGTCGTACGACAACGCCATCAGCGACGACGACCAGGCGCAGAAGCTGTACCAGGAGAAGGAGACGGCGGCCGATCTGCCCGAGCCGGAGAGCGGGTCGGCGACGGCGGGCACCTCGACCGCCACCCCGTCGGCCACGGCCTCCGCGAGCGGCCGGGCGACCCCCTCGGGGACGCCTTCCGGTTCCGCCTCCGACTCCGCGTCCGGGTCCCCCTCCGGGTCGCCCTCCGACGCCGCCCCGACCGGTCTGGAGCCGCGCGTCCTCCCCGATCTCGGCGACGTGGCGTATCTCGACGACCAGCTGAACACGTCCGGTTCGACGGCCGAACAGCGGACGGTGACTGTGGTGTTCCGCACGTCCAACGTCGTCGTCACGATCCAGTACGAGGAACAGCCGACAGCCATGGGAACGGTCCCCGACAGCAAGGAAATGCAGGACAGAGCCCGTAATCTGGCCTCTCAACTGGCCGACGCGCTCAACGGTTGACGGCCGCCGCGGGCCCACCCGAGGCCGCCCGCAAAGCAGTCGAACGGAAACCGCACAGCTTCTTCACCGCGTACCGTGGGGCCCCGCAGGAACCCGCACGAACACCGAGCGTCACTAGTGAAGGAACCATGCAGCGAGCAGCCCAGCGAGACGACCGTGCCATGGGGGTACCTCCCACGCCTGTCAGGCAGTGGGGGAGTGATCAGCGAGCAAAGCGCCTTCGCCGTGCCCTTGTCTGCGCGGCCGCCGTTCCCGCGGTACTGATCACCGCCGCCTGTTCCTCCGACTCGGGCGACTCCGAGGCCAAGGGCGGCGACAGCGCCTCGGCCCAGCAGTCCGCGGGCGGCTCCACGCAGCCCTCCGCCAGCGCCTCCCCGACCGTGCAGGCTGCCGCGTACAAGAAGCTCCCGGATTCCTGCGCGGCGCTGCCGAAGAAGACCCTGAGCGATCTGGTGCCCAAGGGCACGAAGTCGGCCAAGAAGGGCAGCTCGGACGATCCGTCGTCCCGTGCCTCCTGCGCCTGGAGCAGCCTGGACAACAACGGCGTCAAGGGATCCCAGTTCCGCTGGCTGAACGTCTCCCTGCTCCGCTTCGAATCGGACACCACGCGGGGCTCCGGCGACACGCAGGCGCACTCGTACTACTCCCAGCAGCTGAAGGACGCCCAGGCGGTGGAGGGCGCCAAGAACGCCAAGGTCATACCGCTGTCCGGCACGGGCGCGGAGGCGACGGCGGTGCGCTACGACCTGAAGAAGAAGGAAGGCCTCTTCAAGCAGCAGACGGTCGTGGCCCGGGTCGAGAACGTCGTCGTCACCCTCGACTACAACGGCGCCGGTCTGGCGGGCGAGAAGACCCCGGACGCCGACGACCTGACGAAGGCCGCGGAGAAGGCCCTCAAGGACGCGGTCGCGTCCGTCTCGGCGGCCAACGGTGCGGGATCCGCGCAGGGTTCGGCCACGACGTCCCCCGCGCCTCCTTCCAAGTCGGCCTCGAAGTCCCCGTCCGGGACGCCGTCCAAGTCCCCCTCCTCCAGCGCGTCCCCGTCGAAGGCGGCCGCGAAGAAGAACTGACCTGCCAGGGGCGGGAGGGACGCCGTCTGATCACCTTCTGCCCCCTGTGTCCCGGCCGGAAGCCTGACCCGCGCCACGGCCGCCGCACGCGTGTGCCACTCTGTTGCGCGCAACAACACGCAAGGGGAGGGGAGTACGAGTGGCCGCGCCACAGCTGACCCGGATGCACCGCATACTCATCGGCGTGGTCGTGTCCGGCGCGTTGATCATCGCCGGCATCGGCTTCGCCGGTTCGTACGCGGCCGTCCGTGAGCTGGCCATCAAGAAGGGCTTCGGGAACTTCTCCTACGTGTTCCCGATCGGCATCGACGCGGGCATCTGCGTCCTGCTGGCCCTGGACCTGCTGCTGACCTGGATCCGTATCCCCTTCCCGCTCCTGCGCCAGACGGCGTGGCTCCTGACGGCGGCGACGATCGCCTTCAACGGTGCCGCCGCCTGGCCGGACCCGCTGGGCGTGGGCATGCACGCGGTGATCCCGGTCCTCTTCGTCGTCGCCGTCGAAGCGGCCCGTCACGCCATCGGCCGCATCGCGGACATCACGGCCGACAAGCACATGGAGGGCGTCCGCCTCACCCGGTGGCTGCTCTCCCCGCTTCCGACGTTCCTCCTCTGGCGCCGGATGAAGCTGTGGGAACTGCGCTCCTACGACCAGGTCATCAAGCTCGAACAGGAACGTCTCGTCTATCAGGCCCGACTGCGCTCCCGCTTCGGCCGGGCCTGGCGCAGGAAGGCTCCGGTGGAGTCGCTGATGCCGCTGCGCCTCGCCCGCTACGGCGTCCCGCTGGCCGAGACGGCCCCGGCGGGCCTGGCGGCGGCGGGCATCGAGGCGGTGCTCCTGCCCCCGGCCCCGCAGCAGCCGCAGCTCGCGGCGGCGACCGGCCCCGCAGCGGCCGCGGGCAGCCGCGCCTCCGGGGCGGCGCCCGTCCCGAGGCAGGCGGCACGGCCGGGCGAGCGGCGCCCGGAAGGCCCCGGGGACGAGCAGAGCCCCTGGTTCCAGGCCCAGCCCGAGATCGAGTACCACGGCGGCTACGACCCCACCTACGAACCGCCCCTCGAGCCTCAGTACGAACCCGAGGAGCAGTACGAGGACTGGTACGAGGACCAGCCCCCCGAGCAGTTCCAGCAGCCCTCCCCTGAGGAGACCGGCAGCTTCCCCATTCCGGTGGGCCCGAACCGCACCCGGGAACTCGGCGACGGCGGCGGCACTCCGCAGCCCGAGCCGGCCGAGGAGGATTTCTACCTGGTCTTCCGTAAGTCGATCGACGGCAGCTACCCCACGCCCGCCCAGTTCAGGGACGACGTGGAGGCGACCTTCGGCATCGCTCTGCCCCCGCGGGAGTCCGACCGCATGGTCACCCGCTTCGCCGAGCGGCACACCCGGGAACTCCAGGAAGAACACATCGCATGACGGCGTGAGAGCGGCATGCAGCAGGCATGAGGAAGGGGCCCTCCCGAAAAGAGGGCCCCTTCCTTGTTTCCTTGCGTTTCCCTGTGTTTCCTTGCGCGGTCCTACTCGCCGAGCAGGGCCCGCACCCGCTCCTGGCCCACCGCGAGCAGCAGCGTGGGCAGCCGCGGCCCGGTGTCCCGCCCGACCAGCAGGTGGTACAGCAGCGCGAAGAACGACCGCTGAGCCGTCTTGATCTCCGGCGGCAGCTCCTTCGGCGTCGCGTCGGCCGAGAACCCGGCCTGCACCTTCGGCACGCCGTAGACCAGGTGGGTCAGCCCGTCCAGCGACCAGTGCTCGGCGAGCCCGTCGAGCAGCAGCCGTACGGACTGCTGGGACGCCTCGTCGAGGGACTTCAGCAGTTCGGCGTCGGGCTCGTCGCGGACGATCGTGCGCTGGTCGGCGGGGACGTGGGTGTTGATCCACGCCTCGGCCTTGCCGTACCGCGGCCGCGCCTCGTCCAGCGACGTCAGCGGCTGCTCCGGGTCCAGCTCGGAGAGGATGCGCAGGGCCTGGTCCTCGTGCCCGGCGGTGATGTCGGCGACGGACGCGAGCGTGCGGTACGGCAGCGGACGCGGCGTCTTCGGCAGCTCACCGGCGGCGTTGCCGACGGCACGGCCGTACGCGGCCACGTCCGCCGGCAGGGCGGAGCCGTCCGCGACCTTCGCCGCCAGCTTGTCCCACTCGTCGTAGAGCCGCTGGATCTCCTGGTCGAAGGCGATCTTGAAGGACTGGTTGGGCCTGCGGCGGGCGTACAGCCAGCGCAGGATCTGCGGCTCCATGATCTTCAGGGCGTCGGCCGGGGTGGGCACGCCACCGCGCGAGGACGACATCTTCGCCATGCCGGAGATACCGACGAAGGCGTACATCGGTCCGATCGGCTGCTTGCCGCCGAAGATGCCGACGATCTGCCCGCCGACCTGGAACGACGAGCCCGGCGAGGAGTGGTCGACACCGCTCGGCTCGAAGATCACGCCCTCGTACGCCCACCGCATCGGCCAGTCGACCTTCCAGACCAGCTTGCCGCGGTTGAACTCGCTGAGCCGGACGGTCTCGGCGAAGCCGCAGGCGGTGCAGGTGTACGACAGCTCGGTGGTGTCGTCGTCGTACGAGGTGACGGTCGTCAGGTCCTTCCCGCAGCCGCCGCAGTACGGCTTGTAGGGGAAGTACCCGGCGGAGCCGGAGCTGCCGTCGTCCTCGGACGCGGCGCCCGAACCCTCCTCGGCCTCCAGCTCGGCCTCGTCGACCGCCTTCTGCTGCTGCTTCTTGGCGGGGGCCTTCTTCGTCCGGTACTGGCCGAGGATCGCGTCGATGTCGCCGCGGTGCTTCATCGCGTGCAGGACCTGCTCGCGGTAGACACCGGAGGTGTACTGCTCCGTCTGGCTGATCCCGTCGAACTCCACGCCCAGCTCGGCCAGCGACTCGATCATGGCGGCCTTGAAGTGCTCGGCCCAGTTCGGGTGTGCGGAGCCCGCCGGCGCCGGCACCGAGGTCAGGGGCTTGCCGATGTGCTCGGCCCAGGACTCGTCGATGCCCGCGATGCCCGCCGGCACCTTCCGGTACCGGTCGTAGTCGTCCCAGGAGATCAGGTGGCGGACCTGGTACCCACGGCGGCGGATCTCGTCGGCGACGAGGTGCGGGGTCATGACCTCGCGGAGGTTGCCGAGGTGGATCGGACCCGAGGGGGAGAGACCGGACGCGACCACGACCGGTTTGCCCGGGGCACGGCGCTCCGACTCTTCGATGACCTCATCCGCGAAACGGGAGACCCAGTCGGTGGTCTCGGTGCTCTGAGCCACGATCGGCACGTCCTTCTTTCTGAACGGGTGACACTCCATTGTCACAGACCGGCTTGCGGCCGGGAAAACCGCTTTACCCCCCGTGGGATACTGGCTGGGTCTATCCATCCCCACGAGGAGAACGGCACCCCTTCCTATGGCCTCGGTCACGTCCCTCAGCGACTCCGTCCAGCAGCACCTCGCGTCCGCTCTCTCGGCCACCCTGCCGGAGGCCGCTGACGCCGACCCGCTGCTGCGACGTAGCGACCGGGCGGACTTCCAGGCCAACGGCATCCTGGCGCTGGCCAAGAAGGCGAAGGCGAACCCCCGGGAGCTGGCGACCCAGGTCGTCTCCCAGGTGGCGACGGGTGACGTGATCAAGGACCTCGAGGTCTCCGGCCCCGGCTTCCTCAACATCACGATCGCGGACAAGGCGATCACCGGGAACCTGGCCGCCCGGTACGCGGACGAGACGGGCCGCCTCGGCGTGCCGACCGCCACGGACCCCGGTACGACGGTGATCGACTACGCCCAGCCGAACGTGGCGAAGGAGATGCACGTCGGCCACCTGCGCTCCGCGGTGATCGGCGACTCGGTGGTCCAGCTCCTGGAGTTCACCGGCGAGAACGTGGTCCGCCGCCACCACATCGGCGACTGGGGCACCCAGTTCGGCATGCTCATCCAGTACCTGGACGAGCACCCGCACGAGCTGGACCACAAGGAGACCCAGGTCACCGGCGAGGAGGCGATGTCGAACCTCGACCGCCTCTACAAGGCCGCGCGGAAGAAGTTCGACTCCGACGAGGAGTTCAAGACGCGGGCCCGCCGCCGGGTCGTCGACCTCCAGGCCGGGGACCCGCACACGCTCGCCATGTGGCAGAAGTTCGTGGACGAGTCGAAGATCTACTTCTTCTCCGTCTTCGAGAAGCTGGACATGGTGATCCAGGACCCGGACATCGTCGGCGAGTCGGGGTACAACGACATGCTGGCGGAAACCTGCCGGCTCCTCGAGGAGTCGGGCGTGGCGGTCCGCTCCGAAGGTGCCCTGTGCGTGTTCTTCGAGGACGTCAAGGGCCCCGACGGCAATCCGGTCCCGCTGATCGTGCAGAAGTCGGACGGCGGCTACGGCTACGCGGCCACCGACCTGTCCGCGATCCGCGACCGCGTCTTCAACCTGAAGGCGAACACCCTGCTGTACGTGGTGGACGCCCGCCAGGCCCTGCACTTCAAGATGGTCTTCGAGACGGCCCGCCGGGCGGGCTGGCTGAATGAGGACGTCAAGGCGCACCAGCTGGCCTTCGGCACGGTCCTGGGCAAGGACGGCAAGCCGTTCAAGACGCGTGAGGGCGAGACGGTGAAGCTGGTCGACCTCCTCGACGAGGCGGTGGACCGGGCCTCCGCGGTCGTCCGGGAGAAGGCGCAGGACCTCTCCGAGGAGGAGATCGCCGAGCGCGGCACCCAGGTGGGCATCGGCGCGGTGAAGTACGCGGACCTGTCGACGTCGGCGAACCGGGACTACAAGTTCGACCTGGACCAGATGGTCTCGCTCAACGGCGACACGAGCGTGTACCTGCAGTACGCGTACGCCCGTATCCAGTCCATCCTGCGCAAGGCCGGCGAGGTCCGCCCGGCCGCGCACCCGGAGCTGGAACTGGCGGACGCGGAGCGGGCACTGGGCCTGCACGCGGACGCGTTCGCGGAGACCGTGCGGGAGGCGGCGGCGGAGTACGCCCCGCACAAGCTGGCCGCGTACCTGTACCAGCTGGCGTCCTTCTACACGACGTTCTACGACAAGTGCCCGGTGCTGAAGGCCGAGACCCCGGCGCAGGTGGAGAACCGCCTCTTCCTGTGCGACGTCACGGCCCGCACCCTCCACCAGGGCATGGCCCTGCTGGGCATCCGCACCCCTGAGAAGCTCTGACCCACGGCCCTGAGGCCTCGGAGTCCGCGGAGACAGCTCTCCACGGGCTCCGAGGGCAGCCTTCCCGCCAGGCAATTCACCCCGCTGAACTGCGAAGATTCACATCGCATCGGGCGAAAGGTGGATAAGCCATAACTCGGACGGCTCCACGCGCGTTTCACCAGGTGCGGGTGAGTGCCCGCATCATGTCTGAGAGGCAGGGAGCCTATGCGACGGGTTACTCGAAACACTGTGCTTGCCATCGCCGCCGCCTCGGGTGCGATGGCTCTGACAGGTCCGGTGCACGCCGATTCCGCCGCCGAAGGTGCCGCGGCCGATTCCCCTGGTCTGGTCTCCGGTAACTCGGTGCAGGTACCGGTACACCTTCCGGTGAACGTGTGCGGGAACAGCGTGAACGTGGCGGGGCTTCTCAACCCCGTCTTCGGCAACGGCTGCGCCAACAAGAGTGACGGCGCGACCGAGAAGGCCGAACCCACGACGACATCGGGCGGGGCCACGGCCGAAGGGGCCACGAAGGACTCGCCGGGCGTCGTCTCCGGGAACAGCATCCAGGTGCCGGTGCATCTGCCGGTCAACATCAGCGGCAACAGCGTCGACGTCGTGGGCGTGGGCAATCCGGTCTTCGGCAACTCGTCCACGAACGGTTCCGTCGACCTTCCCGACGAGGCCAGCCCGTCCACGCCGCCCGTCCGGACCACGCCTTCGGAGCGCACCGTGCCGTCGGCCCGGCCGCACACGACGCCGAAGCCCGTCGTCGTGCACGAGCCGACCGGACAGGCCCTCGCCCACACCGGCGCGGACGGCACCACGGCCGCGGTCGCCGCGAGCCTGGCGTCGCTCCTGGGCGGGACGCTGCTCTACCGGGGAGTCCGTTCGCGGATGTCCCGTCGAGAGGGCTGATCCGAGGCACAGGGAGACGGCCTCGTCGGACACCGACCACGTCGGCGTTCCGGCGAGGCCCCACCCGTTCCTGTCCTGGCCCCTCAGTCCGAAGGCGGACGGCCGTCCGCGTTGGCCTCGAGGACGGCGCGGGTACGGCGCTGCAAGGCATGCCGTACCGACTCCGGCGCGAGGACCCGCAGCGGGGTGGCCAGGCCGAGGAGATAGCGGGCGAGTCCGTCCGCGTCGGGGCCCCCGATGTCGACGACAGTGGCGTCCGGGCCGTCGGGCCGGTGCGTGCCGACGGTCGCGGGGACGAGCCGCAGCGCCTGGTCGAGGGGCACGGGGAGACGGACGGTCGCGGTCAGCGGATAGGGGCCGTTCGCGATGTTGCGGGAGACCAGCAGACCCGGGTCGGGCGGGTCGGCGATCTCCACCGGCCGCCCGGCGAGCTGGAGCCGCTCGACCCGGTCGGCCCGGAACGTCCGCCACTGCCCCCGGGCCACGTCCCGCGCGACGAAGTACCAGCGCCGTCCCGTGTGGACGAGACGGTACGGATCGACGTCCCGGACCGTGGCCTTCCCCTGTCCGTCGCAGTACGACAGCCGGGCCCGCTCGCCCCGCCGGCAGGCGGCGGCCAGCTCCAGCAGCAGGCCGGACCTGATCTGCGGCTCCTCGGACCCCGAGAGGCGTACGAAGGCGTCGTCCCACTCCCCCAGGCGGTCCGCGATCCGCGGCGGCAGCACCTGACGCAGCTTCAGCAGCGCGGACAGCGCGGCCTGATCCCCGCCGAGCGCCCCGCTCAGCGCCGCCTCCCGCAGCCCGACCGCCACGGCGAGGGCTTCCTCGTCGTCGAGGATCAGCGGGGGCACCCGGGATCCCGCGCGCAGGCGGTAACCGCCCCAGGGCCCCGCGTCGGAGTCGACGGAGTAACCGAGTTCCCGGAGCCTTGCGACGTCCCGCCGGACCGTGCGGTCGGTGACCTCCATGCGCTCGGCCAGTTCCGCGCAGGTCCAGGACGGCCGGGAGGACAGCAGGGACAGCAGGCGCAGCAGGCGGGCGGACGCACTGATCACGCCGCGAAGTCTTCCAGACGGGCTCTCCTGACCAGGACCGGAACTGTCCTGGTCAGGTCCTAACGTCGTCCCCATGACCACGGAGACCACTTCCACACCCGCGTTCCGCTACGCCGCCGTCACCTTCGACTGCGCCGATCCCGCCGAACTGGCCCGCTTCTACACCGAGTTGCTCGGCTTCCCGGTGCTGTTCTCCACCGACGACTTCGTCCTGCTGGGCCAGGAGGGCTCGGCCGGCCTCGGCTTCAACCGCCTGGCCGACTACCGCCCGCCCACCTGGCCGGATCCCGCCCAGGAGAAGCAGGCCCACATCGAGCTGGGCGTCGACGACCTGGAGGCCGCGGAGGCCCGGCTGCTGGCCCTGGGCGCCAAGAAGCCCGACTTCCAGCCCGCCCCGGATCGCTGGCGGGTCCTGCTGGATCCCGCGGGCCACCCGTTCTGCATCACCACCCTCGTCTGAGGGAGCCCGGCAGACGGGTGAGGGAGCCCCGCGGACCGGTGAGGGAGCCCCGCGGACCGGCTCCGCATCGGCCGATCGCCCGAGGAACCTCGGCACCGGCCGCCGGCGCCCGCTGTCAGTGCCTGCCCCTACAGTCGCGGCATGGCGACTCTTCCCAACCCGCTGCCCGCGCTGGTGGCCGACCCGAGCGGGCGTTCCGCCGGGCTCCAACTCCCGCCCGGGAGGCTGGTCGACGCGACGATCGACGGCCCGTGGCGGGAGCCGCTGCTGTGGCACGCCGGCGTTCCGGCCGCGCCCGGCCACTGGGCGGCCCTCGGGGTACCGGCCCGCCGGGCGGGCCTCCTGCCGGTGCTCCTCGACGTCGGCGGCACCCAGGGCGGGCCCGAGGACTGGCGGTTGCGGCCCGGGCGCACCTCGTACCCCGGGGACCACGACGCCGAGGAGGTGCTCGTCGAGTACTGGGGGGACGAGGACCCCGAGGGCGAGGAGGAGACGGACGGCGAAGGGGAGGCGTACGAGCACGACGACGAACTGGCCGAGCTGCTCGCCCCGATCGGCTTCGACTGGCCCGGCCTCGCGCCCGCCGGATCCCTCACCGTCGACCCCGACACCTGTGCCGCCCGGCTGGCCGACTCACTGACCGGCGACTCCTCCGCCCGGCCGGCGGCCGGACCGCGACTGGCCCTGGTGCCGGCCCGGCGATCCGCCGACATCCCCGCCGCCATCGGCTGGTCCGGCCCGCTCAACCACGAGAACGACGTGGCCCGTCTCTGCGCGGTCCTGCGCTCCTGGGAGGACCGCTTCGGCATACGGGTCGTCGCGCTCGGCTTCGACTCGCTGACGGTGTCCGTGGCCGCCCCGCCCACCGGCCTCGCCGACGCGGAGGCGCTGGCGGCGGAGCACTTCGCGTTCTGCCCGGACAACGTCACCCAGAGCGGCGTGGGCAGCCTGGGCGCCTACGCCAAGGAACTCGTCGGCGAGCGCGACTGGCACTTCTGGTGGGACTGACCGCCCGCACCGCCGGCCCGGCCCGTGCCCCAGCCGGTCAGCCCAGCCCCCTGCCCAGCCTCCGCAGCCCCTCCTGGATCTCCGGCGGCGTCTGCGTGACGAAGCACAGGCGGAGCGTCGAGCGGTCGGGGTCGGCGGCGTAGAAGGGGGCGCCGGGGACGTACGCCACGTCCTGCTCCACCACTCTCGGGAGCAGGGCCGTGGTGTCGTACGTCTCCGGCAGCCTGACCCACAGGAACATGCCGCCCTCGGGACGGGTCCACGACGCGCCCTCGGGCAGCGCCTCGGCCAGCCCGGCGAGCATCGCGTCGCGGCGTTCGCCGTACACGGCCCGCACCCGTGCGACATGGGCGTCCAGGACGTCCAGGTACCGGGCTGCCGCCAGCTGGTTGACCGTCGGCGTGTGCAGGTCCGCCGCCTGCTTGGCGACCGCGCACGCACGGCGCAGGCCGGCGGGGGCGCGCAGCCAGCCCAGGCGCAGGCCGGGGGCCATCACCTTGGAGAAGGAGCCGAGGAGCACGGTCCTGTCCCCGGCGCCGGGGAACGACGCGATCCAGGGGACGCGCTCGCCGTCGTAACGGAGTTCGCCGTACGGGTCGTCCTCGACGATCCACAGCCCCTGGTCGGCGGCCACGGCGGCGATCGCCTCGCGGCGCGGCGCGGGCATCGTACGGCCGGTGGGGTTCTGGAAGGTGGGGACCAGGTAGAGCAGCTTCGGGCGCTCGCGGCGGACCGCCTCCCGCAGCGCCTGCGGGTCCACTCCGTCCTCGTCGCCCGGTACGGCGACCACCCGTGCTCCGGCCAGGCCGAAGACCTGGAGTGCCGCGAGGTAGCAGGGGTTCTCGACGAGGACGGTGTCGCCGGGTTCGAGCAGGGCCGTCGCCAGGAGGGACAGCGCCTGCTGCGAACCGGTCGTGATCAGCAGGTCGTCGGGGCCGGTGGGCAGGCCGTCGGCGGTGATCCGGGAGGCCAGCCCCGCCCGGAGCGCCGGGTCGCCCTCGGTGGTGGAGTACTGGAGCGCCTGGGCCGGGGTGCCCGCCAGCACGTGGTGGAAGGCGGCCGCTATGCCGTCCCGGTCGAAGAGTTCCGGTGCCGGGAGGCCGCCCGCGAAGTTGATGACCTCGGGACGCGCGGTCACCGCGAGGATGTCCCGCACGGGCGAACCGCCCACGCTGCGGGCTCGGGCGGCGAGCGGCGGGACGGGGGCGGGGGACGGCACGGGCGGCGCGGACTCGGTGACGGTCATGGCACGGCTCTCCTCTGGGGCGGTCGTCGTCTGGCCCGCAGCCTAGGGAGTTATGTGCTGGCTACACCGATAATTCCGGGATCCGGACAGCGCCGCGCCGCCGCTCAGGGCACGGTCGTGCCCTCCTTGACCCACCCCGAGCCGCCCAGCGGGAACTCGTAGGCAGGGCGGCCGTTGTTGCCGCTCGTACGGAACGGCCTGCCGTGGTCGTCGACCCGCAGCACGCCCTGGCGTGAGCCGCTGGACCAGGCCAGTTCCAGGTACCAGCTGACGTCGTACGCGGAGGCGTCCGCGTCGACGAGGAACAGTTCCGGGTCCGACTCGCTCACCTTGAACGGGAAGTCACGGTGCCCCGCCTCGGGCACGACGGCCGGGCGGGCCGCGTCGAGGGCGACGGTGAAGGAGCGGGTCGGCACGCCACCGCCGCAGCCGACGCCCGGGTAGGCCATGACGTAGTCGTTCCAAGCGAGCGGTGCGCGCTTGGCGGCCGTCACGACCGCCAGGCTCTTCACCACCACGGTCTCCTTCCCGGTCCCCTGCACGGTGAGCGCGACCTGCTGCTCCCCGGAGGCGACGGCGCCGTGCGCGGCCACCCAGGCGGTCGCGTCGGACTCGGGCGGCGGCGGTTCGACCTGCGTCGGGGGGCGGTCGATGAGGTAACGCGCGGAGCAGGGGTAGTCCCAGTCGTACCCGCTGGCGGCGACGGTCAGCGGAGCGGGGCCGTCGGAACTGTCCGGCGAGGACCCGCGCTCGCCGCCCGCCTTCGGGCCGCCCCCGGCCGGCGCGGCCCCGGACGCGGGCGCGGACCCTGAGGCGGACCCGGACGCGGACGGGGACGCCGAGGACGAGGTGCCGTGACTCGGCGTCACCGAGACGTGCGTACGACCGGGTGTCCGGCCCGTCGCCCCGACCGCTCCGGCGGGCCTGTCCGCTTGGTCGGCCGAGCCGCCCGAGGGAAGCCGCACGGCCAGCGCGACGGCCCCGAGGACGGCGGCGACGGCGACACCGGCGACGAGCGCTGCTCGGGCACGGCGCCGCGAGCCCGCACCGCCCACCCGGGCCGGGGCGACCGGAGTGCGCCCGGCCTCCGGCTCCGCGTCCGCCGCGGTAACCGACGCCGCCGGGACGTCACCTGACCCATCGTCCGCAGCCGCACCGGCCGTCTCCGCCACCGCGGGACCGCCCGCCGTCTCCGCCACCGCGGGACCGCCCGCCGCCTCCGCCATCGCAGGACCGCCCGCCGCCTCCGGCGCCGGGGGGCTGTCGGCCGATAACGCGACCGCGGGGACCTGGACGTCCCCCTTGCGTCCCCGCATCGCGTCCGCCAGCACCCAGCGCCGGTGCAGCTCGACCAGCTCCTCCGGAGTGGCCTTGCAGATGCGGGCCAGCCGCTCCACCGGCGCGTAGTCCGCCGGTACGGCGTCCCCGTTGACGTAGCGGTGCAGCGTCGACGTACTCGTGTGCAGTCTCCTGGCGAGCGCGCCGTAGCTGAGCCCCGAACGGTCCTTCAGCTCCCGCAGCAGCGCCGCGAAGAGAGCACCGGGAGTACCTTCCGCCACCGTTTCCCCCACCTTCCGTTCCATTCCCCCGTTCCAGGGGCGGCACGTCTCCCCAGCTCAGGGCCGGGATCGGCGTTCCACTGTCCCTGATCGCCCGCCGGATGTGGCGGACGGAACGGATCGTCCCACAAGCTGTGGACGACCCGGCAAGCCGCTCCCGACGACCGGTCGAGCGGCCCGGCGATCCCACCTACTCGAAAGAGGATCCGACATGCGTGCGCGCCGTACCTCCCTGCTCTCCGCCACCGGCGTGGCCCTCGCCGCCCTCGCGCTCACGGCATGCGGCGGCGGAACGGGGACGAAGGACGAGGGAGCTTCGTCCGCGTCCTACTCGGCGGCGCCCCCGTCCTCCCCCTCCACCGTGCAGCCCACGGCCGACAACGCCGCCGGCACGACCGGCAAGGACAGCGGCTCGGCCGCGGGCAAGGGCTCCGGCTCGCACTCGAACGCGGGCTCGGGCTCGCACGCGGGCTCGGGCTCGAACGCGGGCTCCGGTTCGGCCTCGGGCTCCGGCAAGAACGGCGCCACCAAGTCGCCCGCCTCCACCAAGGACCGCGGCCGGCCGTTCGTCGTGTGCAACGGCTCCAACACCTCGGTCACCGTGCAGCAGGTGCCCAGGCCCCTCAACCACATGCTGATCACGGTCAAGAACACCGGCGGCAAGATCTGCGAGCTGCCCTACTACCCCGTCCTGCGCTTCGACGAGATGCAGTGGGTGCCGCGGGCGGCCGAGGAGACCCGCCCCCAGGCCGTGACGAGCCTCGCCCCCGGCGAGTCCGGATACGCGGGTGTCCTGCTGTCGGCCGCCGACGGCAGCGGCAGCGGCGGCAGGACCGCCCACAAGCTGACGGTCGGCTTCCAGGGCTTCACGCCGAACAGCGACGGCGGTCCCGCCGCGATCCCGGCCCTGCCGGCCAAGGGGGTCTACTACGACAGCTCGCTGACGGTGACCTTCTGGCAGAAGGACGCCGGCGACGCGCTCGACTGGTAGGTCCGCGGGCCGCTCAGCGCAGCTTCTGGGCCGCCTCGGTGGCCCAGTACGTGAGGATGTTCCGCGCCCCGGCCCGCTTGATGCCGGTCAGGGACTCGAAGATGGCCCGGTCCCGGTCGATCCAGCCCTTCTCGGCGGCGGCCTCGATCATCGAGTACTCACCGGAGATCTGGTAGGCGGCGACGGGTACGTCCACGCTGTCGGCGACCCGGGCCAGGACGTCCAGGTACGGTCCGGCCGGCTTGACCATCACCATGTCGGCGCCCTCGGTCAGGTCCAGCTCCACCTCCCGCAGGGACTCCCGCCAGTTGGCCGGGTCCTGCTGGTAGGTCTTCCGGTCGCCCTGCAGCGACGAGGCGACGGCCTCGCGGAAGGGACCGTAGAAGGCGGAGGAGTACTTGGCGGTGTAGGCGAGGATCGCCACGTCCTCGCGGCCGATCTGGTCGAGCGCGTCGCGGACGACGCCGATCTGGCCGTCCATCATCCCGCTCGGGCCCACGACATGGGCGCCGGCGTCGGCCTGCACCTGGGCCATCTCGGCGTACCGCTCCAGGGTGGCGTCGTTGTCGACCCGCCCCTCGGCGTCCAGCACCCCGCAGTGCCCGTGGTCGGTGAACTCGTCCAGGCACAGGTCGGACATGACGAGCAGGTCGTCGCCGACCTCGGCCCGTACATCGCGCAGCGCGACCTGAAGGATCCCGTCCGGGTCGGTGCCTGCCGTGCCCTGGGCGTCCTTCTTGGAGTCCTCCGGCACGCCGAACAGCATGATCCCGGAGACCCCGGCCTCCACGGCCTCCAGCGCGGCCTTCTTCAGGCTGTCCCGGGTGTGCTGCACGACACCGGGCATCGCGTTGATCGGCACCGGCTCGCTGACGCCCTCCAGGATGAACGCCGGAAGGATGAAGTCGGCGGGGTGCAGCCGCGTCTCGGCGACCATCCGCCGCATGACGGGCGAGGTCCGCAGCCGCCGGGGACGCGTACCGGGAAAAGATCCGTACTTCGTCATGCCCTCTACGCTACGCCCGCCCGGACGCCGCCTTTGCCGACGCCCTGTCGGCCCGCGCGCGGCCGCTTCCCCGGTCGTTTCCCCGGTTGCGTGCCTCGTGAGGGGACCCGGGGGGGGGGGGGGGGGGGGGGGGGGGGGGGGGGGGGGGGGGGCGCCGAGAGGGGGGCGGAGGGGAGGGGGGATCCTTATTGTATTTCCTGTTG
>NZ_JBVIIT010000008.1:287483-304923 GCF_055569615.1 Streptomyces sp. NPDC031379
TCTCCCTCCTTTTCCCTTCCCTCCCCTTTTTTCCCCCCTTCTGCCCCGCCCCGAGCCCCCCCCCCCCCCCCCCCCCCCCCCCCCCCCCCCCCCCCCCGGCTCCGCCCTCAGGTGGTCGAACGCCGCCTGCGTGCCCCCGGCCTGCGCTCGCTCGGCCGCGTCACCGGGTCACCGGCCTCCAGCGCGGCGGCGCGACGCTTCAGACCGAAGTCGGCCAGCGCCTCCGCCAGCTTGTGCACGGACGGCTCCGGCGCCATGACGTCGACGCGCAGACCGTGCTCCTCGGCGGTCTTGGCCGTCGCCGGGCCGATGCACGCGATCACCGTCACGTTGTGCGGCTTGCCCGCGATGCCCACCAGGTTCCGCACCGTCGACGACGACGTGAAGAGAACGGCGTCGAAACCGCCGCCCTTGATCGCCTCCCGCGTCTCCGCCGGCGGCGGCGAGGCCCGCACGGTCCGGTAGGCCGTGACGTCGTCGACCTCCCAGCCCAGCTCGATGAGCCCGGCGACCAGCGTCTCGGTGGCGATGTCGGCCCGCGGCAGGAAGACGCGGTCGATCGGGTCGAACACCGGGTCGTACGGCGGCCAGTCCTCCAGCAGGCCGGCGGCCGACTGCTCCCCGCTCGGCACCAGGTCCGGCTTCACGCCGAAGGCGATCAGCGCCTTGGCCGTCTGCTCGCCCACCGCGGCCACCTTGATGCCCGCGAAGGCACGGGCGTCCAGGCCGTACTCCTCGAACTTCTCCCGCACCGCCTTGACCGCGTTGACCGAGGTGAACGCGATCCACTCGTAGCGGCCCGTCACCAGGCCCTTGACGGCACGCTCCATCTGCTGGGGCGTGCGCGGCGGCTCGACGGCGATCGTCGGGACCTCGTGCGGCACGGCGCCGTAGGACCGCAGCTGGTCGGAGAGCGACGCCGCCTGCTCCTTCGTACGCGGCACGAGCACCTTCCAGCCGAACAGCGGCTTGGACTCGAACCACGACAGCTGGTCGCGCTGGGCGGCGGCGGAACGCTCACCGACCACGGCTATCACCGGCCGGGCGCCGTCCGGCGACGGCAGCACCTTCGCCTGCTTCAGCGTCTGCGCGATCGTGCCGAGCGTCGCCGTCCAGGTGCGCTGGCGGGTCGTCGTACCGGCGACGGTGACCGTCAGGGGCGTGTCCGGCTTGCGGCCCGCCGAGACCAGTTCAACGGCGGCGGCCGCCACGGAGTCCAGCGTCGTCGAGACGACGACCGTGCCGTCCGAGGCGCCCACCTCCGTCCAGCAGCGTCCGGAGGCGGTACGGGCGTCCACGAACCGGACGTCCGCACCCTGCGCGTCCCGCAGCGGCACACCGGCGTACGCCGGCACCCCGACCGCGGCCGCCACACCCGGTACGACCTCGAAGGGCACACCGGCGGCGGCGCAGGCGAGCATTTCCTCGGCCGCGTACGTATCTA
Source organism: Streptomyces sp. NPDC031379 (assembly GCF_055569615.1). Classification (NCBI taxonomy): domain Bacteria; kingdom Bacillati; phylum Actinomycetota; class Actinomycetes; order Kitasatosporales; family Streptomycetaceae; genus Streptomyces; species Streptomyces sp. NPDC031379. The sequence continues at coordinate 288,928 of NZ_JBVIIT010000008.1, forward strand.
GTCCCGGGTCCCCGGACACCGCACGGACGACCCGCCTGCCGCCCCGCGCGGCCTCCATGACAAGATGAGCGGCATCCCGGGCAGGGGCCGGGGCAGCGGCGGGTGTTGACGTGCCGTCAACGACCGTGAGCTGCGGCGTGCCCGTGCCCGGCGGCGAGACCGCGGAGGGAGCTGTATCTGTCGGCACGACGTCTGTCCGCACGACGGAAACGCCCTGTCGGGCGTGCGTCCGGACCACGTCGAGCACTTCGTGCTCGGCGACCAGGACGTCCGCGTTCGACAGTGCCTCCACGGCGCGCAGAGTCAGCAGTCCCGGATCCCCGGGTCCGGCACCGAGGAAGGTGACGTGCCCGTGTTCCGGACCGGCGGGAAGGGTGGTGGGGCTCAATGTGCTCGCTCCCCCATCAGACCGGCCGCGCCCTGGGCGAGCATCTCGGTGGCGAGTTCGCGACCGAGTGCCATCGCCTGGTCGTGCGTCTGGGGCACGGGACCGGTGGTGGACAGCTGCACCGTGCGGGTGCCGTCGGTCGTGCCGACGACGCCGCGCAGGCGCATTTCCTTGACAATCTGCCCGTCGGCCAGAAGGTCGGCCAGCGCGCCCACAGGGGCGCTGCAACCGGCCTCCAGGGCGGCGAGCAGTGACCGTTCGGCGGTGACGGCGACCCGCGTGAAGGGGTCGTCGAGTTCGCCGAGTGCCGCGATGAGGTCCGCGTTGTCCGCGGCGCACTCGATCGCCAGGGCCCCCTGGCCGGGGGCGGGCAGAACCGTGTCGACCGACAGGAAGTCGGTCACCTCGTCGATCCGGCCGATCCGGTTCAGTCCGGCGGCGGCCAGGACGACCGCGTCCAGCTCACCGTCACGCACGTACCGGATGCGGGTGTCGACGTTGCCCCGGATCGGGACCGTCTCGATGTCCAGGCCGTGGGCGCGGGCGTACGCGTTCAGCTGCGCCATGCGGCGCGGGGAGCCGGTGCCGATGCGGGCGCCGCGCGGCAGGTCGGTGAACTTCAGCGCGTCCCGGGCGACGATCACGTCCCTGGGGTCCTCGCGCACCGGTACGGCGGCCAGGACCAGTTCCTCGGGCTGCGTGGTCGGCAGGTCCTTGAGCGAATGAACCGCGAAGTCGACCTCGCCCTTCAGCAGCGCGTCGCGCAGCGCCGTGACGAACACGCCGGTGCCGCCTATCTGCGCGAGGGCCTCGCGGGAGACATCGCCGTAGGTGGTTATCTCGACCAGCTCGACGGGCCGCCCGGTCACCTGGCGGACGGCCTCCGCCACCTGCCCGGACTGGGCCATGGCGAGCTTGCTCCGCCTCGTCCCCAGCCTCAAAGCCTTCTCAGTCATGCCGGTCGGTCCTTCTCGTCTGTGCTGTCCCCGGCCCGGGAGACGGCGGCCACCGTCTCGGGGTCGAGGTCGAACAGGGTCCGCAGCGCGTCCGCGTACCCGGCGCCGCCGGGCTCGGCCGCGAGCTGCTTTACCCGTACGGTCGGCGCGTGCAGCAGCTTGTCGACGACCCGGTGCACGGCCTGCCGGATCTCACCGCGCTGGCGCTCGTCCAGGTCGGGCAGGCGGCCGTCCAGCCGCGCGATCTCACCGGCGACGACGTCGGCGGCCATGGTGCGCAGCGCGACCACGGTCGGCGTGATGTGCGCCGCCCGCTGGGCCGCCCCGAAGGCCGCGACCTCGTCGGAGACGATACGCCGGACCTGGTCGACGTCGGCCGCCATCGGAGCGTCGGCGGAGGCTTCCGCCAGCGACTCGATGTCCACCAGACGCACCCCCGACAGCCGGTGCGCGGCCGCGTCGATGTCGCGGGGCATGGCCAGGTCGAGGAGGAACAGGGAGGGCGCCGGACGCGGGATCACGGCGACCGGTTCGGGCCTGCGCCGCTCGGGGATGCGGCCGACCGCGGCGGCGGTCACGGCGAGCGCGGTGATCAGCTCGGCGTCCGCCTCGGGCGTACGGCGCTCCCGGCGGTCCAGCGTCCCGCCCGCGGCCCAGGCCGCGTGCTGCTCCAGCGTGGCCGCGTCCATGCCGGCCACGGCGGCATCGCCCATGAGGGAGAAGCCGGGCTGTACGGCGGCCAGGTCCAGCGGGCAGTTGTCGTCGCCCACGCCGGTGGGCGGCAGTGTGGCCTTGGCCTTCGCGGCCGCGGGCGCGCCGTCGGCGATCTCGGCCGCGGGCTGCCCGGTGCGGCCCTCGACCGCCTGCGCGACCGCCTCGGCCGTGAGCACCAGGCCGGTCGCCCCGGTGCAGGAGACGACGACGTCGGCACGTGTCAGCTCGCCGGGCACGGCGTCCATCGTGACCGCGCGGGCGGTCACGGCGGTGTCGTCGCCCTCGGTCAGGATCTGTGCGAGCCGCTCGGCGCGCTCGAAGGTGCGGTTGGCGACGACGACCTCGGTGACCCCGGCCCGCGCGAGCGTGGCGGCGGCCAGCGACGACATCGACCCGGCACCGATGACCAGCGCCTTCTTGCCCGCGGCCCAGGCGGCGACCTCCGTGCCGACGGCCAGCTGCTCCAGGCCGAAGGTGACCAGGGACTGCCCGGCACGGTCGATCCCGGTCTCGGAGTGGGCGCGCTTGCCGACCCGCAGGGCCTGCTGGAACAGGTCGTTCAGCAGCCGTCCGGCGGTGTGCAGCTCCTGCGCCCTGGCCAGCGAGTCCTTGATCTGCCCGAGGATCTGGCCCTCGCCGACGACCATCGAGTCCAGCCCGCAGGCCACCGAGAACAGATGGTGGACGGCCCGGTCCTCGTAGTGCACGTAGAGATAGGGGGTCAGCTCTTCCAGGCCGACCCCGCTGTGCTGGGCGAGGAGCGTGGACAGCTCGGCGACACCGGCGTGGAACTTGTCCACGTCGGCGTACAGCTCGATGCGGTTGCAGGTGGCGAGCACCGCGGCCTCGGTGGCGGGCTCGGCGGCGACCGTGTCCTGCAGCAGCTTGATCTGGGCGTCCGTGCTCAGCGCGGCCCGTTCCAGCACGCTGACCGGGGCGCTGCGATGACTGAGGCCCACGACGAGAAGACTCATGCCGGCATCACCGCGGGTACGTCTCCCTCGGGCCCCTGGTCGGCGGAACCCTCGGAGGCCGCGTCACGGGAAGCGGCCGTGGGCAGGGAGCCGTCACCGGCCGCGGTCTCCTCGCCGGCCTTGCGCTGCTCGTGGAAGGCGAGGATCTGCAGCTCGATGGAGAGGTCGACCTTGCGCACGTCGACGCCGTCCGGGACGGACAGCACGGTCGGCGCGAAGTTCAGGATCGAGGTGACCCCGGCGGCCACGAGCCGGTCGCAGACCTGCTGGGCGGCACCGGCCGGGGTGGCGATCACGCCGATGGAGACCCCGTTGTCCTTGATGATCTTCTCGAGGTCGTCGGTGTGCTGGACGGGGATGCCCGCGACCGGCTTCCCGGCCATCGCCGGGTCGGCGTCGATGAGGGCGGCGACCCTGAAGCCACGGGAGGCGAAGCCGCCGTAGTTGGCCAGCGCCGCGCCGAGGTTACCGATACCGACGATGACGACCGGCCAGTCCTGGGTGAGGCCGAGTTCGCGGGAGATCTGGTAGACGAGATACTCCACGTCGTAGCCGACACCGCGCGTTCCGTAGGAGCCCAGGTACGAGAAGTCCTTGCGCAGCTTGGCGGAGTTGACCCCCGCCGCCGCGGCCAGCTCCTCGGAGGAGACCGTGGGGACCGAGCGCTCCGACAGTGCGGTCAGGGCTCGGAGGTACAGCGGAAGCCGGGCGACGGTGGCCTCGGGAATCCCTCGGCCACGGGTCGCCGGTCGGTGTGTTCGGCCAGTTGCCACGGTGCTCCTGCGGGTAGAGCGGGGCTGCAGGCGGTCATACGTCCCCAGACCGCCCCGTCGACAGCAGGCTATGTCTTTGTGAACGCGTGCACAAAGATGGTGTCCGATTTGCCCGGCAGAAGTGACCGGGGTCACGCAACCGCGACGCCCTCGGAGGGAACTGGTACATACGTACCGCCGTTCCTTCATTACTGGGGGCAAAACCGCACACGCTCCTCACGAATCCCGCCCCCGAGACCAAACCGCCATCGATCCTAAGCGACTTTCCGGCCAGTTTGGACTACTCGGTCAGTGCCCGGCGCAGCCGCTCCTCGTTCACGCGCCAGAAGGTGTGCTGCTCGCCGTCGATCAGTACGACCGGGATCTGCTCCCAGTACCGGTCGTACAGGTCCTGGTCCTCGGTGATGTCCTTCTGCTCCCAGGACACACCGAGTTCGCCACAGATCTTGTCGATCACCAGCTCGGCGTCGTCGCACAGATGACAGCCCGGCTTGCGGATGAGGGTGACCAGCCGCTCACGGGGCTCGGTCCTGCGTCGGAAGAGGGGACTCATGGCCGCCATTGTCCCGCGTCCGCCGCCCGGCATCCCTTGTCCTCCAGCGCCTCTTTAACGACCCGGTCGCGGAGAGTTCACGCCCCTCCAACCTCTCGGCGCCGGAAGCCCCGAACAAACTGGCTATGCTCACGACATGGCCGCTCTCGGATGGCTCACCCCCCGTAGGCGCTCCGCCACGGCGCGGAGCGTGTTGGCAGGCGAGGCCTCGGCGGAGGCTGCCCGCAAGTCCTCGCAGGAAGCACAGGAGGCTCCGCAGGCCGCCGAGGAGGAGCCGGAGTTCCCGGTGATCGGCGACGACCGGGCGGCCGCCTTCTTCGATCTCGACAACACCGTCATGCAGGGCGCCGCGCTGTTCCACTTCGGCCGGGGCCTGTACAAGCGGAAGTTCTTCGAGACGCGGGACCTGGCCAGGTTCGCCTGGCAGCAGGCGTGGTTCCGGCTGGCCGGCGTCGAGGACCCGGAGCACATGCAGGACGCCCGCGACTCGGCCCTGTCCATCGTCAAGGGCCACCGCGTCGCCGAACTGGAGACGATCGGCGAGGAGATCTACGACGAGTACATGGCCGACCGCATCTGGCCGGGCACCCGCGCCCTGGCCCAGGCGCACCTGGACGCGGGCCAGAAGGTGTGGCTCGTCACCGCCGCCCCGGTGGAGATCGCCCAGGTCATCGCCCGCCGCCTCGGCCTGACCGGCGCGCTCGGCACGGTCGCGGAATCGGTCGACGGCGTCTACACCGGCAAGCTGGTGGGCGAACCGCTGCACGGCCCCGCGAAGGCGGAGGCGGTCCGCGCGCTGGCCGCCGCCGAGGGACTGGACCTCTCCCGCTGCGCGGCCTACAGCGACAGCCACAACGACATCCCCATGCTGTCCCTGGTCGGCCACCCCTACGCCATCAACCCGGACGCCAAGCTGCGCAGGCACGCCCGCGAGAAGGACTGGCGCCTGCGCGACTACCGCACGGGCCGCAAGGCGGCGAAGGTGGGCATTCCGGCGGCGGCCGGTGTGGGCGCGGTGGCCGGCGGCACCGCCGCGGCGATCGCGCTGAGCCGACGTCGTCGATGACGTCGATGACGCCGGGCCGGCGACTCGGCTCCCGGCGCGCCCGAATTATGCCGCGGCCATTTCAACACGCCCCGTAGTTCACCGAAACCTGCCTCATTTCGATCAACAACCGATCACTCTATGAAACTTGATAGGGCGTCAATCGGTTAGAGAAGCGACGCAACCGATGATTTGAGCAACTCGGTGTAGCAGTGCCTGTACGAAGCGTTATTCTCCTCAGACGCAATCCGGTACCCCTCCGTCGCTACGACGGGTGAACGGTTCCGCACTGCACGTGATGGAAGCTCTGCCTCTGGGAGTCCCGTGTACCCACACGTCGGGGTTGACGCCTCGGGCCTGGCTACGCTGCGCGCAACGGTCAAAGAGACGCTGCGCGGCTTCGTCCCCCCCGCGTACGCCGTCCCCGCCTTCGCCACCGCCGCGCCCGTGGGCCCGTGCTACGCACTGGCCGAAGGCAGCGCCGCGGTCGGCAGACGCGGGCGCTCCGCCGGCGCCGCCACCGCCCGCCGTCCCGCCGCGGACAGCGACAGCGCCCGGATGATGGACCTTGTCGAACGCGCCCAGGCGGGGGAGGCCGAGGCCTTCGGGCGCCTCTACGACCAGTACAGCGACACCGTGTACCGGTACATCTACTACCGCGTCGGTGGGCGGGCGACCGCCGAGGACCTCACGAGCGAGACCTTTCTGCGGGCCCTCAGAAGGATCGGCACCTTCACCTGGCAGGGGCGCGACTTCGGGGCGTGGCTGGTGACGATCGCCCGGAACCTCGTCGCCGACCACTTCAAGTCCAGCCGCTTCCGCCTCGAGGTCACCACCGGCGAGATGCTGGACGCCAACGAGGTCGAGCGCTCCCCGGAGGACTCCGTCCTGGAGTCCCTGTCGAACGCCGCCCTCCTGGACGCCGTGCGCCGGCTCAACCCGCAGCAGCAGGAGTGTGTGACGCTCCGCTTCCTCCAGGGCCTCTCCGTCGCCGAGACCGCCCGCGTCATGGGCAAGAACGAGGGCGCCATCAAGACCCTCCAGTACCGTGCCGTACGCACCCTCGCCCGGCTCCTGCCGGACGACGCGCGCTGAACCGGGCACCCCGCCCGCACCACTCAGAGCGACGCTCAACTCACGCACTGTGAGGGCCCGTTGACTTTCTGATCCGGTCATCCGCCGTCCGTAACCCAAGTGCCAAGCCGCTCGTTGTGCGGGATACAGGCTCCCTGTGGTCACGCCCTGGCCGAACCCGATCGCACGTTCGTGTGAACCGGTCGTGGGCGTGCAACCCTCAGGACCCCCTGGGGAGTCGACCGTCATGACGAGAGGAGGTGCCGCCTGTGATCGCGAACGTATCGGCGCACCGGCGGGCGAACGCCTTCGCCCAGGCCCTGGAGGAGCAGTCCGACCGGGACACGGCGGCCGAGCAGTCCGCAGCACCGGCGGAATCGCCGCCGCCCGCCGAGGAACGGACCGAGCAGGGCCCGCTACTGGCCCTGGCGGAGGGTCTCGGCGCGCTGCCCAAGCCGCAGCTCGACCCCGAGGTCAAGGTCGTCCAGCGCGCCCAGCTGGTGGCCGCGATGGAGGCCATGCTCCAGGAGGGGACGGGGGCGGCGGACGCCTCGGTGCCGGAGCAGCGCTCCCATAAGGCCAAGGGCGCGCACCGGGCGAGCACGTTGGGCAAACTGCGCCCGCGGTCCAGGCTGAGCAAGGGGCTCGCCGCGGGCGGGCTGAGCGTCGGCGTGGCCGCCGGGGCCTTCGGCGGGGTCGCCGCCGCCAGCTCCGACGCTCTGCCCGGCGACTCGCTGTACGGCCTCAAACGCGGCATCGAGGACTTCAAGCTCAACTACCTGACCGACGGCGACGACCAGCGCGGCCAGACCTACCTCGACCAGGCCTCCACCCGGCTCAGCGAGGCCCGCCGACTGCTGGAGCGCGGCCGCGGCGGCCATCTCGACCACGAGTCCATCGGTGAGATCCGCCGCACCCTGTCCGGCATGCAGCACGATGTCACCGAGGGGCACCGCCTGCTGCACGCGGCCTACGAGGCCGACCCCGAATCGCTGGGCCCGATCCAGGCGCTCTCCACGTTCTCCCGGTCCCACCGCGAGATGTGGAGCACGATCAGCGACAAACTGCCCGTGCAGCTCGGGGACGTCAAACAGCAGGTGTCGTCGGTGTTCGACGCCATAGACGAAGAAGTCGCCCCGCTGCAGTCCCTGCTTCCGCAGCCGTCGGCCCAACCGGGCGGCGGCCGACGGCAGGGGGGCTCCGGCTCGGCGTCCACCGGCTCTTCCGGCACCCACCGGTCGACCGCGCCCAGCTCTGGCGACACCCCGTCCTCCGGAAGGCACGCCGGCTCCGGCAGCCCCAGCGGCTCGGCCACCGGAGCAATCGACGACAGCCTGATCGGCGGCAACACGGGCGGCCTGCTCGAACCGCCGAAGACCGGTTCCGGCGGCGACGGTCCCCCGTCCGTCAGCAGGTCCCCGATTGGCGAGCCGGACGTCACCATCCCACCGCTTCTCCCTGACCTGCTGCCCGGCCTGGGCATCGACAGCGAGGACGCGGGCTGACACCGTACGCCACAGACGATGGGGCGCCCCTTCCGAGCGGGGCGCCCCATCGTCGTACTCACGCACAGCTCAGAAGAAGACCGACCTCCGCTGCACCAGGAGCTTGTACAGCGTGTGCTGGATCTGTTCGCGGACCTGGTCGGTGAGGTTGAACATGAGCATCGGGTCCTCGGCCGCCTCCGGCGGATAGCCGTCCGTCGGGATCGGCTCACCGAACTGGATCGTCCACTTCGTCGGCAGCGGAACCGCGCCCAGCGGGCCCAGCCACGGGAAGGTCGGCGTCAACGGGAAGTACGGGAAGCCCAGCAGCCGGGCGAGCGTCTTCGCGTTGCCGATCATCGGGTAGATCTCCTCGGCCCCGACGATCGAGCACGGAATGATCGGCGCGCCCTGACGCAGCGCGGTGGAGACGAAGCCGCCGCGGCCGAACCGCTGGAGCTTGTAGCGCTCGCTGAAAGGTTTCCCGATGCCCTTGAAGCCCTCCGGCATCACCCCGACCAACTCGCCCTGCGCCAGCAGCCGCTCGGCGTCCTCCGCGCAGGCCAGGGTGTGCCCCAGCTTGCGGGCCAGCTCGTTGACCACCGGCAGCACGAAGACCAGGTCGGCCGCGAGCAGCCGCAGATGCCGGTCGGCCGGGTGGTGGTCGTGCACCGCGACCTGCATCATCAGGCCGTCCAGCGGCAGCGTCCCGGAGTGGTTCGCGACGATCAGCGCCCCGCCCTTGGCCGGGATGTTCTCGATGCCCTTCACCTCGACCCGGAAGTACTTCTCGTACACCGGCCGCAGCAGCGACATCAGGACCTGGTCGGTCAGCTCCTCGTCGTAGCCGAAGTCGTCGACCTCGTACTCCCCGGTCAGCCGGCGCCGCAGGAAGGCCAGCCCGGCCGCCACACGCCGCTCCAGGCCGCCGTCACGCCCGCCGGCCTCCGACCGCTCCAGCGGCTCCTCCTCGCGGCTCACAGCCCCATCATCCTGCGCCTGCGTCCGGCCCGGCAGAGGCTGGACCTCGCCGATCTCCCCGGCCTCCCCGGCCCCGCGCTTCGTCGCGCTCTCGCCGCCCTTGCGCCGGCTCCCCGGACTCCGGCGCCACGCCGGGCGTTGCGCGGCGTTCCCCCGGGACCGGTCGTCGTCGAACGGAATGACCTTGGCGTCCGCCATCGTTGCTGCGCTCCTCAGTTGGCGCTGTGCGTCGTGGGCCGGCCGCCGCCCTGTGCGGCCAGCGCGGCGATCCGGTCGACGGCCCCCGCGAGAGCCTCCGGCGGCAGCAGCCCGGGGCCCTGGCCACGCGCGAACTCCGCGAACGCCTCCGCCGTCGTGTACCTGGGCGTGAAGCCCAGCGTCTCGCGCATCTGGACGGTGTCCACCACCCGTCCGTGGGTGAGCAGCCGGATCTGCTCGGGTGAGAAGTCCGTCATACCCAGCCTACGGACCAGGGAGCCGGCCCACGTGACCGCGGGCAGCAGCAGCGGCGCGGTGGGGCGGCCCAGCCGCCGGGAGCACTGCGAGAGCAGCAGGACTCCGTCCCCGGCGATGTTGAAGGTGCCGCTGTTCAGGGTGCCCCGGCGCGGCTCGTGGGAGGCGATCCGCAGCACCTCGATCACGTCGTCCTCGTGCACGAACTGCAGCCGCGGGTCGTAGCCGAACACGGTCGGCAGGACCGGCAGCGCGAAGTACGAGGCGAGCGGGGTGTCCGCGGCCGGCCCGAGGATGTTGGCGAACCGCAGCACGCACACGGCGACGTCCGGCCGCCGCCGGGCGAACCCGCGGACGTACCCCTCGACCTCGACGGCGTCCTTGGCGAAGCCGCCGCTGGGCAGCGACTTCGGCGGGGTGGTCTCCGTGAACACGGCGGGGTCACGCGGCGCCGACCCGTACACGTTCGTGCTGGACTTCACCACCAGCCGCTTCACCGTCGGGGACTTCTGGCAGGCGCCGAGCAGCTGCATCGTGCCGATGACGTTGGTCTCCTTGACCGTGGCCCGGCTGCCGCCGCCCAGCGCCGTGCCGGTCACGTCCATGTGGACGACCGTGTCGGCGCCCGTCTCGGCGAGCACCCGGGCGATGGTCGGCTGCCGGATGTCGGCCTGGATGAAGTCGGCCCCGCCCAGATGGTGCGCGGGCGGCACCGCGTCCACCGCGACCACACGGTCGACCTCCGGGTCCCGCTGGATCCGCCGCACGAACCGGCCGCCCAGCTGCCGGGCCACTCCGGTGACGAGCACGACCTTCGCCAAGATCAGCGCCTTCCTTCCCGCGTTACCGGTATCCCGCGTTCCCCGTGTGCGGCCAACTTAGCGGGTTGACGTTGCGCTGTGATGACCGCCCGATGCACGAGGTGACCGAATGTCCCCCATCGGCATACGGCGGGCTCCCGAGAGCCGCCCCCGGACATGCCTGTGGCCCCCCACCACGGTTGGTGGGAGGCCACGGGTACACGCCCTGGCGGCGCCGCTTACTTCTTGTTGCGACGCTGAACGCGCGTGCGCTTGAGCAGCTTGCGGTGCTTCTTCTTGGCCATCCGCTTGCGCCGCTTCTTGATAACAGAGCCCACGACTACCCTCGCTCACTTCTCATCACTCGGTTGTTTGGGCGCCATGGGCCCACACGACCTACGAGGGCCTAGCCTACCCAACCGAGCGCCGAGGTCGTAATCGAGGGGTGCTCCGGGGTCGCCCGGCAGCACCGTCAGGCCGTTTCCACCCCCACATAGCTGTCGCGGAGGTACTCGTGTACCGCTTGCTCCGGGACACGGAAGGATCGCCCCACCCGGATCGCGGGCAGATGACCGCTGTGCACCAGCCGGTACACGGTCATCTTCGACACTCGCATCACTGTGGCGACCTCCGCCACGGTAAGGAACTGAACCTCGTTCAGAGGCCTCTCGCCAGCTGCAGCCATGACACACCTGAACCTTCCGCACTCGACGGCCACCGGCTTCCCCTTCCGGTGACTCTTCGTCGTTGCGTGCTCACTCCCCAATGTAGGGGCGGGTGATGCAAGTGGGGAAGAGGTGCACCCATCACTGCCCTACTGTGACAGACACGCTCGTTTGAGTACGTAGCGGGTAAGCGGACGGTAGTAAGCGGATCGCACGGCGTCATCAACCGGAACGACGACAGACACGTGCCCCTCTGCCTCCCCCACAAACAGCGCGGGATCATCCGTGTCGGCCAGCCCGATCGCCTCGAACCCCAGCTGACCAGCACCGCAGACCCACCCGTGGTCCCCGACGACCAGCTCCGGCAACGGCCCCCCGCCTTCTGCCGCGGCCTCGAGCGCGACCCGAACCGGGAGCGGCGAGTGGCTGTGGACACCCGGCTCACAACCGGGGCGCTCGGCCTCCGGTTCCCGCACCAAGGCAACCCCTCGTACGTAGTCGAGGTGGTGCGTACGTAGACCGAACCGGGTCAATATGTCGACACAGCGACCCTGCGCAGGGGTGAGCACCTCACACCCCGCCGCCGAGAGCGCGTCCGCCAGGCCGGCGTAGAACCCGAGCAGCCGCTGCGGATGCCCGGTGCCGAACAGCACGGGTGCGCCGCGCCGGGCGACCTCACGGATCCGCTCCGCGAAGGCATCCAGCGCGGCCAGCGTCCGCTCCGGGTCGATCACATCCGGACCGGACGTGTGCCGAGGGTCGGCCGAAACACCACACTTCTCCGCCATCAGCGCGAGTAAATCCTGCTGGGTCCAAGGCCATTCGGGATCGATTCCGATCAGCACGCGCGGATCCCGCGCCGCGAACAGCCGATAACTCCGCAGACTGTCCTCCCGCGAGGTCCCCACCACCCCGGCCAGCCGAACGGCCAGCAGATGCGCACGAAGCTCAGGGGTCGCCACGGGTGCGATGGTGGCTCATGGGGGCCGGCAGCGGATACCGGAACAGGGAAAGACCGCACGGTTGGCGTAGCGGATGACCACACAGCCGCGGGCGCGGGTGAGCGACCCCGACCCCGGCCGGCACCAGCGCCGCGGCAGCACCCGCTAGGGCAACATCCCCCGCAACGGGAACACCGCCCGCCGCGTGGCCAACACGGCTTGATCCAGGCGGTCGGCGGGGTCGTACCCCGACTCCCAGGACGCCCAACTCACCGGCCACCGGCCGTCCGTCATCCGCTGCGGCCCCAACTGCCGAGTCCGCGCGAACACCGCCTGCCGCCACTCCTGCGGGATCATCGCCTCCGGGGCGACGGGCCGCCCCGCCGCGATCCCCACCAGATGCGTCCACGACCGCGGCACGACCTCGACCACCGCGTAACCGCCGCCGCCCAGCGCGACCCACTTCCCCCCGGCGTACTCGTGCGCCAGCTCGTGGCACGCCACCTGCACCGCCCGCTGGGCGTCCAGCGACACGGCGAGATGCGCCAACGGATCCTCGAAGTGCGTGTCGGCCCCGTGCTGCGTGACGACGACCTGCGGCCGGAACTCGGCCAGCAGCTCCGGCACCACCGCGTGGAACGCCCGCAACCACCCCGCGTCCCCGGTGCCCGCCGGCAGCGCCACGTTCACCGCGGCGCCCTCGCCCGCCCCCGCCCCGGTCTCCTGCGGCCAGCCGGTCTGCGGGAACAACGTACGGGGATGCTCGTGCAGCGAGATCGTCAGGACCCGCGGATCCTCCCAGAACGCCGCCTGCACGCCGTCCCCGTGATGCACGTCGACGTCCACGTAGGCGACCCGTTCGGCCCCCAGCTCCAGCAGCCGGGCGATCGCCAGCGCCGCGTCGTTGTAGACGCAGAACCCCGACGCACCCCCCGGCATCGCATGGTGCAGCCCGCCCGCGAAGTTCACGGCGTGATCGGCGTCGCCCCGCCACACCGCCTCCGCGGCCCCCACCGACTGCCCGGCGATCAGCGCGGACACCTCGTGCATCCCGGCGAACGCGGGATCGTCGATCGTGCCGAGCCCGTACGCTCCCCCGGCCCCGGCCGGATCGGCGGACGCGGCCTTCACGGCGTTGATGTAGTCCTCCCGGTGGACCAGCCGCAGCGTCGACTCCCCGGCCGGTTTCGCCGCGACGACCTCCATCTCCCGGTCGAGCCCGAAGGCCCCCACCAGTTTCCGGGTCAGCTCCAGACGGACCGGGTCCATCGGATGGTCCGGGCCGAAGTCATAGCCCGTTACTGCCTCGTCCCACATCAGCTGTGCGCGGCCGCTCATGCCCGCCACCGTATCGGTCCGGTTGAGCGGCGAACGACCTGGCATACACCAACGTCACCAGCACCAACACCATCGGCACGAGCATGGCACCCCGGTAGCTCCACGCATCCCCGAGCGCCCCCACCAACGGCGAACCCACCAGGAAACCGACGTAGTTGAAGACGTTGAGCCGCGCGACGGCCGCATCCGACGCCCCGGGGAACAACCGCCCGGCCGCCGCGAACGTCTGCGGCACCAGAACGCACAGCCCGAGGCCCAGCAGGGTGAACCCGAGCATCCCCACCCACGCGCCACCCGCCGAGGCCACCACCGCGAAGCCACCGGCCGCGACCAGCGCCCCGAGCCGTACGACCGTCACGGCCCCGAACCGCCGCACCCCGAGGTCCCCGGCGGCCCGCCCCACCAGCGTGGTCACCATGTACACGTTGTACGGCACGGTCGCCAGCTGCTCGGAGCTGCCCAGCACGTCCTTCAGATACTTCGCACTCCAGTTGGAGACCGTCGAGTCACCGATGTACGCGACCGTCATCACCAGGCACAGCGGCAACAGCAGCTTGAAGACGACACCGCCGCCCGGCGCCTGCTCCTCCCGAGCCGCTACGACGGCCCCGTCGTCCACAGCGTCCCCGTCGACATACCACCGGCTCCCCCCGAGCACCGCCGGCAGCAGAACGGCCACGACCGGCAGGTACGACACCCACAGCGCGAGGTGCCAGTGCGCCCCGGCCCAGGCCATCGAGGCGCCCACGATCCCGCCGAGGCTGTAGGCGGCATGGAAACTGAGCATGATGCTGCGCCCGTACGACCGCTGCAGGCTGACCCCGAGCATGTTCATGGAGGCGTCCAACGCGCCCACGGCGAGCCCGAACGCGCCGAGCGCCACCGCCAGCGCCGCCACCTGCCCGTGCCCGCCGGCTCCGGCCCCGAGCAACGCCAGCAGCACCACCGGCTGGGACCAGCGCAGCAGCCGACTGGGGCGGACCCGCGTCACCAGCCGCTCGGTGGTCACGCTGCCGACCCCGGCGAGAATCGGTACGGCGGCCAGGAAGACCGGCAGCAACCCGTCGGAGACGCCGTACCGCTCCTGGATGGCCGGGATGCGGGTGACCAGAAGGGCGAACGTGACGCCCTGGGCGAAGAAGCTGAACGCCAGCGAGGCCCTACCGCGCCGCAGCACATCGGTCATGGCGGCGAGCGTAGGGCCCCGGGCTACCTGTGGGTAGATCCAGCCAAAGATGAATTTCCCTCAGCTTTGCCGGTCCACCGGGCCGGGCTTCAGGCGGCGACGGCCACCGCGAGCTTCTCGGTCCGGCCGGCCTCGGCCTCCACCTCGGCGGCCAGCATCTTCTCCATCGGCTCGACGGCCAGGCCGCCGCTGACCACGAAGGCGATCGCCATCGCTCCGATCATGATGACGGTGCCGAGCCACACCATGGTGTCCACGGGGACGGTGTACGCGCCCACGACCCGCGCGACGCACTCGGCGAACAGTGCCACTCCCCACACCAAGGAGAAGGCGTTCTCCTTCCGCCGGAAGGCCGCGGATCCGGCGGCCGTGCCGGAGGCCAGCCGCTGCCAGGCGGCCTCCTTCGCCGCGTCGCCCTTGATGAGGAAGGGCTTCATGCCGGCGGTCATCATCGGCTTGCCGAGCCGGACGGAGACCAGGATGCCGATGGCGACCGTGCTGCTGATCCCGCTGTCCTTGGCGAGCATGAGCCGCGGGTCGCCGGAGACGAAGCTCAGCAGCAGCGAGACGACGTTCACGGCGAGGATGAGTCCTGCCAGCGCATTGGTCTTCCGTTCCCTGACCAGACTCCACACGGTCCGCACCGCCGGCACCACACTGCTCCAGGCGAGCGCCGCGAAGGTGCTCGTCCCGAAGCCGTCCTTGAAGACGTAGTACGAGCCGAGCGGCACCGCCACGTCGACCAGCAGCGGCTTGAAGTTGTCCAGCACGCTCGGGTTCTGCTTCTGCTGCTTGCCTCGGCCCTGGTTCCCCGTGTTCTTCGTCATGCCCTCAGCTTCGCCGTCGAGGGGGGTCCGCCGGTAGAAACGATCGTCCGGCGGTCCGCATGACAAATGTCAGGCACGGACCGATGGTTGGGGTCATACCAGCAGGTCAGCCAACTCTCCCATGCGGGAGAACAGTTGGTTCGCTCCGCCGAGCCTCGCCGCCGGTGTCATCGCGGTGAACCCGTAGACGTCCATACCGGCCGCCACGGCGGCCTGGACGCCCAGCGGCGAGTCCTCGACCACCAGGCACTCCTGCGGGGCCACCCCCATCCGCTCGGCCGCGTACAGGAAGAGGTCGGGCGCCGGCTTGCCCCGGCCCACATCCTGCGAGCTGAAGATCCGCTCCTCGGCGAACCACCGGTCGAGCCCGGTCGTCCGGTGTCCCACTCTGATCCGCTCATGGCTTCCGGAGGAGGCCACGCAGTACGGCACTCCGTCCGCGGCAAGTTTCTCCAGCACGCTGTCGACGCCGGCCACAGGCTGCAGCTCCCGCTCGAAGGCGGCGAAGACGCGTGCGTGGAAGACGTCGTCGAAGTCGTCGGGCAGCCGCTTCCCGGTCCGCTCCAGGATCAGGTCGTGGATCCGGTGCATCGCCGACCCCATGTAGTCCCGTATGGAATCCTCGTACGACGTCGGGTGCCCCAGCTCGGTCAGATGGGCGGCCAGAAGCCGGTTGGAGATCGGCTCGCTGTCCACGAGGACACCGTCGTTGTCGAAGATGATGAGGCCATAGCGCATGCCTCGACCCTAAAGGACCCTGAACGCAGAAAACCCCCGCATCTTTCGATGCGGGGGTTTTCCCAAAATTTGTTCGGCGGCGTCCTACTCTCCCACAGGGTCCCCC